>CAYPZP010000022.1:0-27013 GCA_964415285.1 uncultured Halomonas sp.
CAATTCAGGTAGAGCATCGGCAGGCCGGTCTCTTCATGCCGGGCCCGGAGGACCCCACCCCGATCGACGTGCTTGTCGTGATAGTAGGGCGAAGCATTGGCCGACAGGATCAATTCCGCACCGGCATCCCGGGCCGCGCGCGCCGCCGTCTCGGTCCAGGTGTCTTCGCAGATGATCACGCCGACGCGTACCCCGGCGGTTTCGACGACCAGGGTCTCCTGCCCCGAGGCGAAATAGCGTTGCTCGTCGAACACCGCGTAGTTGGGCAGATCGCGCTTGTCGTAGTTTCCGAGCACCCGGCCTTCGCGGATCCAGCTCACGGCGTTGTAGCGGCGACCCTCCTCGATACGCGGCCAGCCCAGGATCACGTCGATGCCGCGGATCGCGGCGACGATTTCGCGGAACACCTCCTCGGTGCGCCGCATGAACCCCGGCCGCAATACCAGGTCTTCGGGCGGATAGCCGGTCAGCGCGAGTTCCGGAAACAGGATCAGGTCCGCACCCTGCTCGTCTCGGGCCCGACGAACGAGATCGAGAATCAGGTCGCGGTTCGCCGTGATGTGGCCGACCAGGAAATCATCCTGCGCAAGTGAGATCTTCAGCATGGCAACGCGGCCGTTCCCCGTTTCGAATATGCCGTCGAGCGCAGGCCCGACGCAGCACTGCGCGACCCACGGCCAGGGCGGACGCCCGCGGCGTCCGCCCTGGCCGGGTCGCGCGACTACGGCCGACCAATCCGGTTACTTCAACCGATCGGCAATCGCCGAACCCAGCTCCACCGGAGAACGCACCGTGGTGACGCCGGCTTCTTCCAGAGCAGCGTACTTGGCGTCGGCGGTGCCCTTGCCGCCGGCGATGATCGCACCGGCATGGCCCATGCGCTTGCCCGGAGGCGCGGTGACCCCGGCGATATAGCCGACGACGGGCTTGCTGACGTGGTCGGCGATGAACTCGGCGGCTTCTTCTTCGGCGGTTCCGCCGATCTCGCCGACCATGATGATGCCATCGGTTTCCGAGTCGGACTCGAACAGGTCCAGGCAGTCGACGAAGCTCATCCCGTTGATCGGGTCACCGCCGATGCCGATACAGGTCGATTGTCCCAGCCCGGCATTCGTTGTCTGGAATACCGCCTCGTAGGTCAGCGTCCCGGAACGCGAGACGACGCCGACCCGTCCCGGCTTGTGGATTCTGCCTGGCATGATGCCGATCTTGCATTGGCCCGGCGTGATGATGCCCGGACAGTTCGGTCCGATCAGCGTCACGTCGTCGTACTCCCGGAGTGCGGCCTTGACCCGCATCATGTCCAGCACCGGAATTCCCTCGGTGATCGCCACCACCACGCGAATTCCGGCGTCCGCGGCTTCCAGGATCGCATCGGCGGCGAACGGGGGCGGCACGAAGATCATCGAGGCATCGGCCCCGGTTTCCTCCACTGCCTGCTCCACGGTATCGAAGATCGGCAGTCCCAGATGTTCCCCGCCGCCCTTGCCGGGCGTGACGCCGCCGACCATCCGGGTGCCGTACTCGATGGCCTGCCCGGAATGAAAGGTTCCCTGGGATCCGGTGAATCCCTGGCAGATGACTCGTGTTTGCTTGTTGACCAGTACGCTCATTTCGGTTCCCTTCAGGCCGCGGCAGCCGCCACGGCCTTATTCGCGCCGTCGTTCAGATCGTCGGCGGTGATGATCTTCATTCCGCTATCGGCCAGCAGCTTCTTGCCCTGCTCGACATTGGTGCCCTCGAGACGGACGACCACGGGCACTTCGACCCCGATTTCCTTGACCGCGCCGATAATGCCGTCGGCAATCAGGTCGCAGCGAACGATTCCGCCGAAGATGTTGACCAGGATCGCGCGGACGCTGTCCGAGGACAGGATCAGCTTGAAGGCCTCGGTGACGCGTTCCTTGGTCGCGCCACCACCGACGTCGAGAAAGTTCGCGGGCTCCCCGCCGGCGAGCTTGATCACATCCATCGTCGCCATCGCCAGACCCGCGCCGTTGACCATGCAGGCGATGTTTCCGTCCAGCGTGACGTAATTCAGGTCGTGCTTGCTCGCCGCCAGCTCGGTCGGGTCTTCCTGCGACTCGTCGCGCATCTCGGCGAGGTCGGGGTGCCGGAACAGCGCGCTGCCGTCGGCGTTGATCTTCGCGTCGAGCGCGCTCAGATTTCCGTCGCCGTCGATGATCAACGGGTTGACCTCGACGATCGCCAGGTCCTTGTCGATGAACAGTCGGTACAAGCCGTCCATGATCTTGGCCAGCTGACGCACCTGGGCGGCATTCAGACCCATGCCGAAGCCGATCTGGCGCGCCTGGTACGGCATCAGACCCGCGGCATTGTCGACGGCAACCGAGATGATTTTCTCCGGTGAATCCTCGGCCACCTGCTCGATGTCGACTCCGCCGGCAGCCGAACCCATGAACACGACGGCGCGCTGACCCCGATCGACCAGTGCCGAGAGATACAGCTCGTGCTTGATCTCGGTTGCCTCGGCAATCAGGACCGAGTGCACGGGCAGCGCGCGCCCGCCGGTCTGATACGTTTCGATGGTCATGCCGAGCATGTTGCCGGCCAGCTCGCGCACCTCGTCCAGGGTGCTCGCGAGCTTCACACCGCCGGCTTTTCCTCTGCCGCCTGCGTGAACCTGTGCCTTGACCACCCATTCCCGCCCGCCGACGCGCCTGGCAGCCGCGACCGCCTCATCGGCGGTCGTTGCGAGCTCTCCGCGCGGCACCGGAATGCCGTATTCGGCAAACAGGGCCTTGGCCTGGTACTCGTGAAAATTCATGGCTGAATTCCGATTTGAAAAACGAAAGAAGAGACGAAACGGATGTCGGTCGGCCGCCTCGCCGGACCCCGGCGGGAATTTTCCCGCAAACCGCATCCGTGCACCGATGCCGCTGCCGAACGCCTCGACGCAGCCTCGCACCGGTGCAACCGCGGAAATATACCAAATGCATCGACCCGGCGGGTCGTGCCGTTCACGCGTTTGGCCGAATACGATATAGTTCCGGTGTTCGGAATTCCCTCATCGAGCAGTGGCCCGTTTGTGACGCAGCTGTTCCAGAAGACCGAAGCCGACACCGACCTGATCCGCAGGTCGTTGAATTACCTCATGGTCTTCCGGATCGGGCTGGCAACGGTCATCCTGCTGGTCGCGTTCGGCAATTTCGGGCTCATCCTGGAACCCGAATACAAGGTGTTCCTGGCCCAGGCCGCCTCACTCACCTACATCATGTCCGCGCTGTCGTTCGCCTGGCTGCACTGGCGCGCAATCTCGACGCCCGAGGAACTCGCCCGGTTCTCGCTGATGACCGACATCGTCATTCTGCTGCTGGTACTGCACTGTTTCGGCGGCCTGAGCAGCGGACTGGTCATTCTGCTCATCTTCACCGTCGGCATCGCCGGCCTGCTTCTGCCCCTGCAGGTTGCGCTGTTCTTTGCGTCGTTCATCTCGATCGGTGTCGTGGTCGAGACCTGGCTGGCATCGGGGACCGGATTCGGCGGCGGACAGGCGGTGCAGGCAGGCATCTACGGCATCGCGAGCTTCATCACGGCGCTCGGATGCTCTCTGCTGGCGCGCTGGGGCCGCGAATACCAGCTGCTGGCCGAGCGGCGCCGCGACGATCTCGTCGGGCTCGAGCAAGTCAACGATCTGATCATCCGCCGGCTGCGCTCCGGGGTGATCGTGGTCGACGCCGACCTGACCATCCGCCAGATGAACGAGTCGGCGTGGTATCTGCTGGGCAACCCAGCCAGCAGCGAACGCCGGCTGACCGTCGTCGCACCCGCCCTGGTCGAGCGTCTCAAGCGCTGGCACAGCAGCGGTGCTCATGACGAGGAAGGGCTGCTGCTGCGATCGACCCAGGCCGCGGTCATCCCGAAATTCGTTCGCCTGCCGGGAGTGGTCGGCGAAGCGACGCTGATCTTCCTCGAAGACACATCGGTCATCAGCCGGCGCGCGCGCGACCTCGCACAGGCCTCCCTGGCCCGCCTGTCGGCTTCGATTGCGCACGAAATCCGCAATCCGCTCGGCGCCTTGAGCCACGCATCCCAGTTGCTCAATGAAAGCGAAGACCTGCCGAAACAGGATCGCCGGCTCATCGAGATCATCCGCGACCATACTCGCAGGATGAACGACATCGTCGACAACGTGCTCAAGCTGTCCCGCCGCGAAAGCGCGCGCCCCGAACGCATCGATATCTGCGCCTGGGTCGAGGAACTCGCGAATCAGTTCCGCGAGGACAATCGCCTCGAGACTGCGGCCGTCCAGCTCGAGACACCGCGCGGTCCGGTCGAGATCGAGATGGACCCGGGCCAGATCCACCAGGCGGTTTCGAATCTTCTCGACAACGCCCTGCGGCATTCGGGCGCCGACGGTCGGGAACCGACGATCACGATCCGCCTCAGCCCGATTCGCGGCGAGCGGGAAATGGCTTTGGATATCATCGACGACGGCCCGGGAATCCCGGCCGAAAAGCGCGATCAGATCTTCGAGCCGTTCTTCACCACGCACAAGCAGGGGTCCGGACTCGGCCTGTTTCTGGCCAGGCAGCTCTGCGATGCCAACCAGGCCCCGCTGGAATACGTGCAGATCCCGAAGGCCGGCGCCTGCTTCCGGATCCTGCTGCGGCGCGCCGAGAAGGAAACCGCGTTGGGAGGCGCACCCAGACTGGCTGGTTTATAGGACAATGGGACGGTCTGACTGGACGATGAAAGGGGATGTCGACTCACCGACAGGGAAACTGGAATGGCTGAAACACATGCGCTCATTGTCGACGATGAGCCCGATCTGAGGGAACTGCTCGAGCTGACGCTTTCACGCATGGGCGTGGAAGTCGACGCGGCAGCCGACCTGGGTGAAGCGCGCCGGATGCTCGCCGGGCGAGAGTACGATTTCTGTCTCACTGATATGCGCCTGCCCGACGGCAACGGACTCAGCCTGATCAAGCAGATCAGTCGCGACCATCCGCAGATGCCGGTCGCGATGATCACCGCGTACGGCAAGGTCGAGGACGCCGTGACCGCGCTGAAGTACGGCGCGTTCGATTTCGTCGCCAAGCCGATCGATCTCGAGGCGTTGAGAAGCCTGGTCAAGACCGCGATCAAGATGCGCGAGGACGACGCGGAGAAGATGAGCGCCGGGCCGGTCCCGGCGGATCCGGACAGCAGCGAAACGGAGTCGGCGCAGCCGCAACGCCAGGAACCGCCCGAGCAGAACACCATACTGGAGCGGATGATCGGTCGCTCCGATGCAATCCTCGACGTACGCCAGACCATTGCCAAGCTGGCCCGGTCACAAGCCCCGGTCATGATCAGCGGCGATTCGGGCACCGGCAAGGAACTGGCGGCGCGTCTCATCCACGATCTCGGCCCGCGCTCGGAGAACGAGTTCGTCGCCGTCAACTGCGGCGCCATTCCATCGGAACTGATGGAAAGCGAGTTCTTCGGTCACCGCAAGGGCAGTTTCACCGGCGCCGACACGGACAAGGAAGGCTTGTTCCAGACCGCGGACGGCGGCACGCTGTTTCTCGACGAGGTCGCCGACCTGCCGCTTAACATGCAGGTCAAGCTCCTTCGCGTGATCCAGGAAAAGCGGGTTCGCGCGATCGGCGCGAAAGAGGAAGTCCCGGTCAACGTGCGCATCCTTTCGGCTTCGCACCACCCGCTCAAGCCGATGGTCGAAGCAGGCGAGTTCCGTAGCGATCTGTACTTCCGGCTCAATGTCATCGAGCTCCATATGCCGTCGCTGTCGCATCGCCGCGAAGACATACCCATGCTGGTCAATCACTTCCTGGCCGTGATTGCCGAACAGTGGGGGGAGGAACCCCGCGCGCTCGACGACTCGGCCAAGAAGGCGCTGCTGGAGCACCGCTACTCCGGCAACGTGCGCGAGTTGTTCAATATCCTGCAACGTGCCGTGACGCTTTGCGACGGCGAACGGATCGGCGCGGGCGATCTTCAGCTCGAGCATTCGAGCCTCAAGAGTGACGACGACCCGATCACCGCAGACCCGGGAGACAAGAGCCTCGACGATTACATGGAGAGCATCGAGCGCCGCATTCTGGAAAATGCGCTCAAGGAAGCGAAGTACAACAAGACCGAAGCGGCTCGGCGACTCGGGATCACGTTCCGATCATTTCGCTACAAGCTGGACAAGTACGAGATCGACTGAAGTTGCCGGGCGGGCTCTGATCGAACCGCACAGAAAAGGGAGGGGTTCAACGCAATACCCAGGCGTCGATTCGGCGGACCCCTTTCCCGACGCCGGCGCCCCGAACTGCCCCTGGCCCGCGTTCTTCATGCAGCCCGCCGCGACGGAACCGGCCGCTGAATCCCCGGGCCGTTTTGTTCGTTCGCCAGATGCATCGCCGTCCGGGAAGCCGGATTTCCTTCGGATCAAAGTCAGGCGGAATGAATCCAGGCATCATTCATGCCAACCGGTCCCCGTTTGCAATCCGCCCGCGGGTCCGACGCGCTGCGATCTTCAGAGCGACGTGGTGACCAACTCGCCCTGAGGGCTGAGCCCGTCGATCGTGATCCGGAACGTCACGCTGAAATTGCCGCCCAGATCTCCCGCCGCGATCACGCGAGTCGCAGAGATACTCGTGCTGTCGGAATCACCGGGAGCAATGCTGGCAATCGGTCCGCCGGTAACCGTCACAGCCCCATCACTGCTCAACACAGTCACCTCGATATTCTCCAAGGTGACGTTGCCGGCATTGATGAACGTGAACGAATACTCGATCTCATCGCCCGCGGTGTTGGTTCCGCTCTGATCCACATCGACGACGCTGTCGCTGACCTGGACGATTGGAAACGGCATCTGGTTGGCGGAGGCCAGATCGCTTTGTATGCTGCTGACCAATGGCTGCGCCCCCAGCGTGGCCTGCGCCGTGACCGTGGTCTCGACGCTGCCGAAATCCAGATCGGGCTGGGTCACTGCATACTGCGCAGTGCAGGTGATGACTTCACCGACCCCGGGATCCAGCGTCCCGTTCGCGTTGCCGGCAGTCGACAGATCCGGGCAATTCTCATTGATCGCGGGATCGGCGTCGACGCTCAGCGGACCAGCCAGCGTCACGTTGCCGTTGTTGACGACGTCGAATTCATAGCTGATGACGTCGCCCACGTTCTGATACGAGGTCAGAACAGCGCCGGTATTGACATCGGTGATCGTCGAGCGAATCGCCGATACCTCGAGGCCGGGCTGCTGGTTCGCGTTCGCGGTCACTTGCGCCTCGTTGCTCTCGAGCCCGTCCAGCGTCACCGTGGCCGTGTTGGCGATGCTGCCGGCATCCAGATCGGGCTGCGCGACGGTGTAGCTGGCGGTACACACGGCCACTTCGGTCTCGCCCACATCCAGCGTACCGCCGCTGAGCGCGCTGCAGGACTCGTCAATGGTCAGCGGATCGTCGATCGTCAGGGTGCCCGCGAGCGTCTGGTTGCCGTCGTTGGTGACGTCGAAGGAATAGCTGATGACGTCGCCGACGTTCGCGAATGTGGCGTTGGCCGTGATGTTCTTCGACAGCGCCAACGAACGGATCGGAACGATGTCGACGTCGACGAGGTTCGAGAAGAAATCGCCGGGAAGTTCATTTACCGTCACGCGCGCTCGCGTGGACAGTTCGTCGTCGACCGGCAGTGGATCACCCGCGTCGATGTCGTTCTGGGTCACGCTGTAGGTCGCTTCGTAAACCCAGGTTTCGCCAGGGTTGAGCGCTTCGTCGCCAATGCCAATGGTTCTTGTGAACGACAAGCCGGCGCCGCCGGCGGCCGAGGGCGGGGGTGCGCTGATCGAGATACCGGTCAGCGAGCGCTGTCCACCGCCGCTGTTGGAAATCTCGAGCGTAAAGGTCACCGTCTCTCCGGCGGCATCGACACTTGCGAGATCCGAAGCCAGCGCCAGGCTGGGCCCGGTCGCCGTTGCGTCGACTTTCGTGATCGCCGAGCCTTCGACCGGGAATGCCAACTGGTCGGACACGAAGCTCGCCGTGTTGATCAGGTCATTACCGGCGTCGATGTCGTCCTGCGTCGTGGTATAGCTGCCGGTGTAGGTCCAGACTTCACCGGGATCCAGCTCGTTGTCGCCAACACCGGACCCGGAAGGGCCCGACAGCGGGCCGGGACTGCCGTCGGGCAGCGTATCGACCATCAGCGGGTTGGTCTGGGAAATCGTGCCGACGTTTTCCACCGTAATGCTGTAATCCAGCGTCTGGTCGGCTGCCGTCACGCACGGAACGGGCGGGTTGTCGTTGGTCAGACAGTTCGGACCGCCGGTCTGGACCTTGTCGACGGTCACTTCCGCCGTTCCCACGATCACCGAAGAAACGATCGGCACGTCCGTGCCCGGCGGAACCGAAGAGGTTTCGGTACGATCCTGTGCGGCCAGCTCCACGATTTCGGTTCGGATTTCCGATCCGGACGGCGCGGTCGGTTCCGTCACATAGCTGACCCCTAGGTCACGAGTTTCGCCCGGGTACAGCAGATCGATGGTCCAACGATCCGCCGTCGATCCGTCACCGAGCGTGATCGGCGTGGTCGGTTCGCTGAACAGCGCCGGGCCGATTCCGACGATGCCGGAGGTCGTGACGAAATCCAGCTGCACGTTGGCGACGATCAACGTCTCCGACGTGTTGGTCACCGCATAGGAAAGGACCAGCTCCGAACCGGCCGGCAGGGGCGACGGCGGCGCCTCCACGTCGACGCGAATCAGGTTCTCGAACCCCGAGGACGAAAAGCCGGTATTCCGGAGGCTGAAACACTCGAGCTGCTGCGTCAGATCCGTCGTCGTCGTGATGCTCAGGATTCCGTTGGCCAGATCGTAGCCAATTCCCCCGTCGTCGGCGATCGCATATTCGGCGTCGGTTTCGTCGGGGTTGATCTGGTCCAGAACGAGCGTGGTGCTGCCCGTGGTCTGCGGCGACTCGTTCGTGTCCCGGGTCAGGCACCGGAAGTCATCGAACACCGAACTGATCGACAGCTTGCGCGAGCCGGCGAGATCGTACTCGATGCTGACCAGTTCCCCGGTGCCAATGGGGCCGCTTCCGGACGAAACCATCCGGCCGTCGATTTCCAGTCTCGTGACCTGGGCCTGCAGCACGGAAGAAAACAGAAGAATCAGGGCTGCGCCCGCGAATTTCGGAAAGGAGAGAGTCATCAGCACCAGATCGATTGGTCGAATAGATTTCGGTGGCGCGAATATAGCATAGTAATCATTAAATTCGCATTCAGACAGCGCCATCTTTCAGGGAGTTACATCGACAAATTAAAGCTGTAAAAACGTGAGCTTGCGCACGAAATCAGTCGGGCGACTCCGGGGGTCGAGGCGACTCTGCCGCAGGGATGGCCAAGGGTTCGGGAGCACGCCCCTGCTCGAGCCGGAGTGCGTTGCGGTAGCACTGGGTCGCAGACTCCAGCATCCCGGCGCGATCCAGCACTTGCGCCAACGCCGCGTACGCGCTCGGGTTCGGACTGGACCGCACCGCGACCTGCAGATGTTCACGCGCCTGATCGTCGTGGCGTGCATCGAGATGGAGTTTGCCCAGCGTAAAGTGCAGAGCGCCGGACTCCGGGGCACGCTCCAGCCATTGTTCGCATTGCCGGATTCGGGCGGCTCGGTCGTTCGGGTCGCTCTCGGCGTAGAGTTCGAGCAGTCGCGAGTCGAACGCATCGGCATCGCCCTGCCCCTCGATGGCGCTCCTCAACGAGGGCTCGGCGATATCGGGGCGGTCCAGCTCGAGCGCCCGCCGCGCCAGCGCCGCGACGATTTCGGCGTTGTTTCGCGCAAACCGCTTCAGCGATTTGTGGACTTTCTGCAGCGCTCTCGGGTCCGCGGCGGCCTCGAGCTCGCGTGCAGCCGCCAATGAAGCGAGTTCCGCGGCACGCTCCGGCGCCACGATCCCGGCCTTCTCAAGCGATGGGATCAACATCCGCACGTCGCGCCAGCGCCCGCAATCCTGATAGCTGCGCAACAGCAGCTTCAGAACGCCGTGGTGCGCCGGGCGCTTCAGGTGAAGGCCCTCCAGCAATTCGATCGCCTGCCCGGATTCGCCCTCCCCGACCAGCAGACGGGCGCGCGCCAGCACGGTAGCGAAATGGCGCTTGCCAAATCGCTTGTCGGCCAGCGCCAGATATTCATCGCGTCGGCCCGACGCTGCCTGTTCCTGGGCCGCGCGCGCAGCCGCCAGGTAACCGGCGGTCAGCGATCCACCGCTTCGCATGGCTCGCTCCAGGGCACGCTCCGCCGCCGGCCAATCGCCCTCGGACAGCGCCAGCAGACCGCGGTCCAGATCGCGCCGTTCCCGGGCGCGCTTCGCCCGGCGCACGGCGCGGCCTGGCAGGCGCAGAAACGCCACGATCGCCGAGGTTGCGAGCCAGGTCAGCAAGACACCGGCGAGCAGCACCAGCAGCGACATCTGAAGCCGCCAGGACCCGAACTCGATCAGCACGTAGCCCGGGTCGCCGGCGAGTCTCGGCCCGAGCCATGCGCCCGCGGCCAGCGCCGCGATCAAGGCGATACCCAGGACGATCCACAACACGCGTCTCACGCCGGCTCTCCGAGCAGTCGCGCGATCCGTTCCCGAGTCTCGTTCAACCTCGGTCCGGCCGCATCCGGCGCCGTCCGGTAGTCCTGCAGCCAATTCAGCGCCTCAGCGACCGCCGCATCCGCCATGTCGAACACGTCCGGGATCGTCATCGCCGCTTCGGCCATCAGGGCCGCGGCCAACGGGTCATCCGAACGGGCCAGCGCCAGTGCCGCGGTTTCGAGCATGAGGCGAACGCGCGCGCCGGCTTGCTCACGCTCGATCCGGCTCATGCCCGCGGTTTCGATACTGTCGACCTGGACCAATCGATCGAAGGCCGATGCCAGGCCGGCGCGCCAGCCGGATGGCTTCGACTCGCCTGAAGGAATCTCGCCGTCCTCGTCGGCCACGGCTGCACCGGCGCCGTGGATCGGCCATTCCGGCACCGCTCGAGCGATCGAGAACAACCGCTGGATCACCGACTCCGGATCGGACGGCCGGTACCGCTCGAGCTGGGCCAGTTCATCACGCGCGATCTCCAGCAACTCGGCAAACCGTCCCGGCGGCAGCGTCTCGATCGTCGCGACCGCCCGGCGCCATGCGCGTCGAGCCCGTTCCACATCGGCGCCGAGTTCGAGACGGTTCTGGGCGAAGCTCAGCAGGCTATCGGTCTCGATCAGCGCCAGACGGATGCTGCGCTCCGCGGCAACGCCTTCGAGTTGTCCGTCGAGGCGATTCAAACGGATCTCGAAGCGCTCGAGCCGATCGCCGACGCTGCCCTCAAGACGCTCCATCCGGGCACGCACCCCACCCAGGGCGTCCTCGCGCTCGCCCTGCCCAGTTTCCAGTCGGCTGGAAAGCGCCGAAAGGCGCTCGCCGGAGCGCTCCTGCTCCGCACCCAGACGCTCAACCGAGGCGCCCAGCTCCGTCAGCTCATCGCGCAGCTGCCGGAGCGAGTCGGAATCCGCCGCCGCCCCCTCGAGACGCGCCTCGAGGCGGTCGATCCGGGCCGCGAGCGCCGACGTCGCGGGCTCGTCCGGGGATGCACCGAGCCATTGCTCAAGGTGGGGATAGCCCGCCGCAGCCGCCGCGCCCAGCGCGATCAGAAGCGCGAACCAGGCCACGGCCCGGCCGCGACCGCCGGCGGAACGCGCATTGCCGTCATCGTTCTCGGAGTCCGGCGCGGTCCGGGCCGGCTCGTCCACCGCGCGACCGGTTTCGTCGCCTGCGGCCTGGGAATCTTCCTGCATCTGCGATTCGGTCATCTGCTTACGGGCCCTTGCTTGCCTCGCGGGATAGGAATTTCTGCATCGCCCGCACCACGCAGCCCTCGGGCCGTGAAGCGCCGGCATGTGCCCCGGTCATCCCGTGCGATCATCTTTGCACGATTCGACACGACCGCGTAGCCGCCGACGACAACGCGCAAAGCCGGAACATCAAACCCATGATCCGATCCTGCCACATTCTGCCGTTGCAACGGGGTTCGGCGCGAGTCGATCTCGCTCGGGTGCACCGTCTCGGCCGGCGTCTCCCGGTCCGCCCGGGCCGTCGATCGGGATTTTCCTCCGACAGGCCACCACGGCGCCGCAGTTCAAGGCGCTGGACGACGTTCCAGCGCCGCCAGCATCGCCGCATCCGACGCACCGTCGGCTCGAACGATATCGCCGACGCCGGCGCGGCGGCAGTGTGCGGCAAGGCGCTCGGACGAGACCACGAACCCGGCCTCGAGCCACCTAGCGCGGTACCGGGCCGGAAGACTGGCGCCCAGCGCATCGAATGCCCCGGTGCTGCTGACCATGATCACCATCGGCTGTCCCGACGCCAGTGCATCGAGAAACGCCCGACTCGGCGCGAGGTTCACGCGGCGGTAGAGGTCCACACGCTCGACCCGGGCGCCCCGGCGGGACAGCTCCTGATCCAGCAATCGACGCCCCCCGGGCGCGCCCACGATACCCACGCTGGCGCCGGCGATCTCCTCGAGCCAGGGGCTGCACAGCAGATCTTCGCTGGTGCCGCCGGATTCGGGCCAGTGCACGCGCAGACCGGCGCGCTCCAGCAGGCGGCCGGTACCGGCGCCCGGTGCGAGAAAAGCGACGGACTCGAACGCGTCGTCAGCGCCCGCTTCGATGAGCAGCCGCGCCGCATACGGGCTGATCACGATGATCAATCGGCACTCGCGCAGCGACCGCAGGCGGAACCGGCAGGTCTCCGGAGTCTCGGCCACGCGCTCGACCGCGGGATTGTGCAAGACGGGGAATTCTCGATCGGCTACTGCCCGACAAAGCGCCCGATGATCCGGCGCCGGGCGCGTGACAACGACCACGGGCTGCGGGGAATTCATTCGAGGCGGGAACGTCCGATCCGAACCGGGATTTCGGGGCCGGACCGCCCGGTCGAAACCGCTCGATCGGCTGGAGCGCGCCCGAAGCCGGTGTATTTCGACACCCTGAAAAAGGCAACCGCCCCGGATCGGGGCGGCTGACGAATAGAATCCGGGTACCTGACGCAGTCGACCAACGTGCAGGGGGCTTGCGTGTTGGCGTTGGCAGTAGGGGGACGCACATCAATCAACCGCGCCGTGGATGGTACCCGGAAAGCGAAGTGGTTTCGCCCCCCCGTTGTCGGCCTATTTTGCACAGAACTGCTGTCGATGTCCAGTGGATTACTGACCCGGATCAAACTTTTTTTTCAACCGTGTTACGGATTCAGCCGCGCCAGCAGCTCGCGGCCCCCGTTTTCGAGCAGCTCGCGCGCCACGGCCGAGCCCAGTTCCTCGGCTCGATCGACACTCCCGTGCGCCTGCGCATCGATCAGTGTGCCGTCGTGATCCCCGAGCCGGCCCCGCAACACCATTCGATCGCCCTCGATTTCGGCGTGCGCCGCCAGCGGCATGGTGCAATCGCCGCCCAGCGCCCTGACGATTTCTCGCTCGGCCAGGGCCTGCCGGTGCGTCCGGTCGCAGCCCAGCTTCGCGATCCAGGCCGCGACCCGCTCGTCGCCGGCGCGGTGCTGAACCACGATGATCCCCTGGCCCGGCGCCGGAAGCCAGTCGGGCGAATTCATCGCGATCGCGCTCGGCGGGACGATATTCAGCCGCTCCAGCCCGGCGGCCGCAAGAATCGTGGCGTCGACGCGGCCTTCGGAAACCGCAGCCATTCTCGTCTCGACGTTTCCGCGCAAGGCCACCGTTTCCAGGTCGGGACGCATGGCCCGCAACTGGCTGATCCGGCGCAGGCTCGAACTGCCGATCCGGCTGCCCTCGGGCAGCGCGGGGATGGGCGTCGCCGAGGCGCTGATCCATAAGTCGGCCGGGTTCGCGCGCGGAAGGTAAACGCCCAGCTCGAGACCTTCGGGTTGCTCGGCGGGAACGTCCTTGAGGGAATGCACGGCAATGTCGGCACGTCCGTCCAGCAGCGCTTTCTCCAGCTCCTTGAGGAACAGGCCCTTTCCGCCGATTTCGGCAAGCGAGCGATCCAGGACTTCATCGCCGCGGGTGCTCATGGGAAGCAGTTCGACTTCCAGTCCCGGGGCATGCCGGCGAAGTTCTGCGGCGACGTGCTCGCTCTGCCACAGGGCAAGCCGACTCTTGCGTGTCGCGATCGTGATGCCGTTCATTCCGTGTTCCACTCCGATGGTTTGGTTGATTCGCCCGAACGGGCGCCGCGCTTTCGGAATCCGGGATCCGGCCCGAGGCTCCGGTGGTGTCGAAGTCCGCTGCATCGACCCCGCGGGTCAGTGTATCCCGGCGCCATTGCCGCGGCTTGTCGGCGAGCCCGATGCGCCCGCCCCGGGCCGAACCTGCCCAGCCCGCGATTGCGTCGATTCCGGCCGGCATCGCAGGCTGAATGTCGCGGAAACGACCGCCGGGTCCGCTAGTTTCCGCTGGTGAGCAGCTGCTTGACCGCCGCCCGGTTGCGCCGCGAGACTTCCAGGCCCTCACTCAGGCCGTCGACCTGGACGCGCTCGACTTCGTCGCGGTCGCGATACAGTGCGCGCAGGTGTCTTCGACTGGCCAGCGCGTTTCGATGGACCCGGACGAACCGATCGGCGAAGCGCTGCTCCAGCGTCTTGAGCGGATCATCGATGACGCTTCGACCAGCGAGCGCATGCACGATGGTCGCCTTGTCGGCGACGGTGAATGCGCGGATTTCCGAAACCGGCACCCGCACCAACCGACCGCCGACGCGCGCGGCCACCGAGCCGGCGTCGTCGCGATCCATGCCGGCCGCGCGCAACACCGCTCGATGCAGCCTCGAGGCGCGCACCGGCTTGACCACATAATCGACCGCAGCCACGCCGAATGCATCCAGTGCGTAGCCGTCGTGCGCAGTGACGAAGACCACCGCCGGCGCCGAATCGCCTGTGTCGAGCCGACGGGCAATCTCCAGACCGTCGATTCCGGGCATTTCGATATCCAGCAGCAGCACATCGGGCCCCAGCGAATCGCAGCGTTCAAGCACGCGGGAGGCGCGCGACTCGCAGCCGACCACCCGGCATTCCGGAAACTCCGATACCAGCGCGCTGAGCCGCTCGACCGACGGCGGTTCGTCGTCGACGATCATCACCGCGATCGACCCCAACTCGCTCACGCCGCGAAACGCCGTTCCATCCAGTCGTCCAGCGCCGCGATTTCGTCCGGGCACACCGCGTGC
Source organism: uncultured Halomonas sp. (assembly GCA_964415285.1). Taxonomy (GTDB): domain Bacteria; phylum Pseudomonadota; class Gammaproteobacteria; order Xanthomonadales; family Wenzhouxiangellaceae. The sequence continues at coordinate 15,179 of CAYPZP010000022.1, forward strand.
TGCATCGGCCATTCGCTCCAGTCCACCGCGACATGCTGCGCGATCAGCCTCCGTGCGGCATCCCGGCCGAGCGCTATCGGCACGACCGGATCGGCGCTGCCGTGAGCGAGGAAGACCGGCGTCCGACGGCCGGCTTCGCTCAGCCAGGAACCCAGATTCTCCGATTCCAGGAGATAGCAGGAAAGCCCGATCACGCCGCCCGGACGCCGCTCGCCCGCCAGACCGTAGCGCAGCGCGACCGCACCGCCCTGCGAAAAGCCCGCCAGCAGGAGGTTCTCGGGTGCGATCCCCTGTTCAAGCTGCTGCGCCACCAGGCGCTCGACCTGCGCCAGCGACTGACGGATTCCGTCCCGGTCCTGATCGCGCGCGATCTCGAGGCCGAGGATGTCGTACCAGGCGCGCATCGCCATGCCGCCGTTGATCGTGACCGGACGAACCGGGGCGTGCGGAAACACGAAGCGGACCGGCCGGGTTCGGGCGCTGCGAAGCTGCGGTACAATCGGCGCGAAATCGTTTCCGTCGGCACCGAGTCCGTGCAGCCAGATCACGGCATGCTCGGGATCGGGACCGGTTTCGGTCACCACGCACTCCAGAAGCTGTTGTTCGGAAGAAGTCATGCGCCGAATTCTACCCGTGCTACGCGCCCTGCTGTTCGCAATGCTGTGCACTGCGATCGTCCTGATTGCCGGCGGCTGCGGCCTGAAGGGCGACCTGGTGATGCCGGACGCGCAGCAAGCGCCGAACCCCGACGCGCCTCGGCCCGAACCGGACGACGTGGATGCAGCGAGTGGCTGAAGCGCTTGCACGCACGCCGGAACCGGAGCTGATGGACAGTCCGAACCAGGTAGCGGCCTATGCCGGCGCCGATTTCGAGGATTCGAACGCGCGCTTCACCGCAATCCTGGGCCGGCAACTGGCCGACGTGCCGCCAGGTCGCCTGATCGACCTCGGATGCGGCCCCGCCGACATCTGCGTGCGCCTGGCCCGCGCGCTGCCGGGCTGGCGTATCGAAGGGCTCGACGCCGGCGAGAACATGCTGGAGGTCGCGCGCCGCAGACTCGGAAGCGAGGAGCTCACCGAGCGCGTGCAACTGATCCACGCGCGCCTGCCCGAGCCGAAGCTCGACGCGCGCGCCTACGATTGCGTTGCCTCCAACAGCCTGCTGCACCACCTGCCGGACCCGAACGTGCTGTGGCGCGCGATCGACGCGCTCGCCCGTCCGGGCGCCTGGATTCAGGTCATGGATCTGGCGCGACCCGATTCAGCACCCGCCGTCGAGGCGCTGGTGGAGCAATACGCAGCCGATGAACCCGAAGTGCTGCGAATCGATTTTCGCAACAGCCTGCATGCCGCCTGGCGAGTCGACGAAGTCCACGAGCAGCTCCGGGTCGCCGGCCTGCCGCTGACCTGCGAGCTCGTTTCCGACCGCCACTGGCTGGTCAGCGGCCGCCACGATCGGCCGGCCGGAGCATGACCGACGCCCCGACGACGACGTTCTTCAAGCTCGAAGGCCTGGGCAACGACTTCGTTCTCATCGACTCGCGCGGGCTCGTGCAGCACCTCCCCGATGCGCTCATCCGGGCCTGGGCCGATCGCCGCACCGGCATCGGCTTCGACCAGTTGCTCGTGCTGCACTCCGATTCCACCGCCGCCGCACGGGTCGAGATCCGCAATGCCGACGGATCGTCGGCAGAGCAGTGCGGTAACGGCATGCGCGCGATTGCGGCCTGGCTGGACCGTCGCGGCGAGCTCGGGCAAGGCGCGGGCCTGGCAACGCCGGCCGGGCCGGTCGACATCGATCGCGCCGCCGAAGGGCGGTACACCGCGTTGCTGCCCGGCCCGACCCGTCTGGATTCGCGCAGCCTGGGCCTCGAAGCCCCGCTGCTGGACCCGGCCGATGTGCAATCACACCTGATTTCCATGGGCAATCCGCACCTGGTCCTGCTGACCGAACACGAGCCGAGCGAGGAATCGTTGCGCGATGCGGTCGCGGCCGTCGAACGGGGAACGGGCTGGCGCAACGCCGCCAATATTTCGCTCGCGCAGATGATCTCCGCCGACCGGATCGCACTGCGGGTGCACGAGCGCGGCGTCGGTCCGACGGCGGCCTGCGGCAGCGCGGCTTGCGCCGTCGCCTGGGCCGCCACTGATCGCCGCGGCAAATCCGGGCCGATCCGGGTCGAGCAACCCGGCGGCAGCCTTGTGGTAGATTTCGACACACGAAGCGGAAAGGTCCGTTCGACCGGACCGGCCCGCGTGGTGTTCGAAGGGCGCATTTCATGACCGAATCGAATCTCACCGAAGCCGCGGTGGCCGAATGGCTGGAGGAGAATGCGGGCTTCCTGGCGCGTCATCCGCGCCTGCTCGCGCAGATCGACATCCCCCACGAATCGGGAACGGCCTCGCTGATCGAGCGCCAGGTGCAGATCCTGCGCAGCGAAAATTCGGCGCTCGAACGGCGCCTGCGCCACCTCAGCGGCGTTGCCGGTGAGAACGAGCGCCTGATGCGCCGGCTGCACGGCCTGTCGCTTCGGCTCGTCGCGGCGCGTTCGAGAAGCGAACTGTTCGGCCTGCTCGACTCCGGACTCCGCGACGAGTTCCACGCCGACGCGGTCCGGATCCTGCTCGGCGACGAAGCTCGCAGCGGCGAGGATCTCGCTGGCGTCACCGACCTGCCCTCGCCGCGACCGGATTGGCTGTCGGAGTTGCTCACCGGCGGGAAAACCATCTGCGGCCGACTGACGCGCGACAAACGGGAAGCCGTGTTCGGGGAAGAAGGCGCATCGATTTCCTCGGCGGCGCTGATTCCGATCGACGGCCGCGCCCTGCTGGCCATCGGCGCGAACTCCGATGACCGTTTCCACCCCGACATGGGCACGCTGTTTCTGGATCTCCTGGGTCAGACGCTCGGCTTCCGGCTCGATCTGGACGACGATGCGGAGAAGCCCCAGCGCCAACGTGCCTGATTCCGGCCCGGGATGAACGGTCGAGCCAATCCGGCTACCGAAATCGACGCAGCAATCGATGCCTTCATCGCCGCCGGGCGCGAGCACGGGCGCTTGTCGCCTGCCAGCCTGAGCGCATACGCCCTCGATCTGCAGCGCCTTTCGCGCTGGTGCCGAAAGCGCGGTCTCGAGACGCTGGATTCGCTGGACGCCGCACGACTTCGCGAGTTCACGGCCAGCATGGCGCGCGCAGGACTGGATGCCCGGTCGATCCAGCGCCACCTCTCGGCTCTCCGGCATTTTTTCGGCACGCTGGATCGCGACGGCCGCATCGAATCGAACCCGGCCGCCGACCTGAAGGCCCCGCGAGCCAGGCGCAAGCTGCCGCGAACGCTGGATCCGGATGCGGTTGCGAAGTTGCTTGACATCCGCGGCAGCCGGCCGATCGACCTGCGCGACCGCGCGCTGCTGGAGCTGTGCTATTCCTCGGGCCTGCGCGTCAGCGAACTGGCCGACACCCGCTGGGACCGGCTCGATACGGAGCAGGGATTGCTGCGGGTCATCGGCAAAGGCGACAAGGAACGGGTCGTGCCAGTCGGGCGGCACGCGCTCGAGGCGCTATCGGCGTGGCGGGAAGCAGCCCTCAAGCTCGGTCCCGACAACCCCTGCCGGCACGTGTTCATCACCTCCCGCGGCGGACCGATGGGGGTGCGCGCGATCCAGAAACGGGTTGCCCAGCGCGCGCGGAGCCAGGGACTGGACCAGCATGTCCATCCGCACCAGCTCAGGCACTCGTTCGCCTCGCATATCCTCGAGTCCTCGGGCGATCTGCGCGCGGTGCAGGAATTGCTCGGTCATGCCAACCTGTCGACCACGCAGGTCTACACCCACCTCGATTTTCAGCACCTGGCCGAAGTCTACGACCGTGCCCACCCGCGCGCTCGCCGCGGCTCCGGCTGAACCGGCGCCTCACCCGCACCGACCAATCGAACCGCTTCAGTCGGGACTGTCGCCGGGATCCTGACCCAGCGTTTGCATCAGTTCGTCGAGCGCCGCCCGCGCGCGGGCCTCGTGGCTGCCCGGCACCTGGATACGCACCGCGCTGTAGCTGCTCTGGACACCGAGCAGGGTCGCAAAGCCTTCCGAACCCAGGTGTACCGGAATGTCTTCGGCCTCGAAGCGCATCCGGACCATCTGGGCCAACGCGAAGTCATGCAGTTTGGCGATCGTGACCAGCGCCATCCGAATCCTCCGAGACGAGTGGCGCAACTGTAGCGCATCGGCGGCATCGTTTCGACAACGCCAATTCGAGTACCATTCCGACGACGCCAACGGGGAGCTGCTGCAACTTGACGCGCGATACCATCCTGATCGGCAAGGGCCGCGACCAGGTGCGACTACAGGCCCGCTACGCCAACCGTCACGGCCTGGTGGCCGGTGCGACCGGAACCGGGAAGACCGTGACCCTGATGGTGCTGGCCGAGGGCTTTTCGCGCATCGGCGTGCCGGTCTTCATGGCCGACGTCAAGGGCGACATCGCCGGCCTCGCCGCGGCCGGCTCCCCGCACCCGAAAATCGACGAACGCATCGACACGATCGGCATTCCGGACTACCGGCAGCAGCCCAGCCCGACCGTGCTGTGGGACCTGTGGGGCGAGCGCGGGCATCCGGTGCGAAGCACGGTCACGGAGATCGGCCCGATCCTGCTGGCGCGGATGCTGGAGCTGAACGACACCCAGGAAGGCGTGCTCCACGTCGTGTTCCGGGTAGCCGACGATTCCGGGCTGTTGCTGCTCGACCTGAAGGACCTGCGCGCGCTGCTGACGCACGTCGCCGACCACCGCGCCGAGATCAGCGCCCGGTTCGGCCTCGTCAACACCGCCAGCATCGGCGCGATCCAGCGGCGGCTGCTGCGGCTCGAGAACGAAGGCGCAGAGGGGTTCTTCGGCGAACCGGCGCTGGAACTGGCCGACCTGATGCGCCGCGACCTGTCGGGACGCGGCGTCATCAACATCCTCTCTGCCGAACGCCTGATCCTCAAACCCCGGCTTTACTCCAGCTTCCTGCTCTGGCTGCTGTCGGAGCTGTTCGAGCAACTGCCCGAGGTGGGCGATCCGGAGCGCCCGGAACTGGTGTTCTTTTTCGATGAAGCCCACCTGCTGTTCGACGACTGCCCGCCGGCGCTGCGCCAGCGCGTGGAACAGGTCGTGCGCCTGATTCGCTCCAAGGGGGTCGGCGTGTATTTCTGCTCCCAGCATCCCGACGATGTGCCCAATGAAGTGCTGGGCCAGCTCGGCAACCGGGTCCAGCACGCGCTGCGGGCTTTCACGCCGCGGGACCAGAAAGCCATTCGGGCGGCGGCCGACACCTTCGTGCCCAACCCGGAACTCGACGTGCGCGAGACCATCACGACCCTCGGCGTTGGCGAGGCGCTGGTGTCGACGCTGGGCGACCGCGGCGTTCCGCAGCCCGTCGAGCGCACCTTGATCTCGCCGCCGGCGTGCCGAATGGGTCCGCTGGAAGACGCCGAGCGCGCCGAAGTGCGCTCGCGAAGCCCGATCGGCCCCAAGTACGACAATGCGCTGGACCGCGAATCGGCGTTCGAGCGCCTGGCCGAGCAGGCCGAAGCGGCAGCCCGCGCGGCCGAGGCCGAGCGCGAAAAAGCCGAACCCGTGCGCGAGAAGAAGCGCCGACGCAGCAACCGCCAGAGCGCCGGCGAGGCGTTCCTGAAATCGACGCTGCGCTCCGTGGGATCGCGACTCGGCCGCGAACTGACCCGCGGACTGCTCGGAGGCCTGTTCGGCCGCAAGCGCTAGTGTACCCCGCCACGCATTGTGTGACTTATACAGTGCGCCTGAAGCGACAGTGCAAGGCGCGGCCCGCGGTGAATGGCCAGCCCTTTACAAGGGACGCAACGCCGCAATGTCGGTTCAGGCGCGCTCCCGAAGGGCGAGCCGGAGCGCATTCACCTGCGGCGTTGTGTCTCTTGGAAAGGACGCTGCCATTCCCTGCGAGACCGGCCTTGCAGCTCAACGCTCTCCGACTCGCTATAAGTCACACAATGCGTGGCGGGGTACACTAGACGGCCCGCCGTTCAGCCCGTGACACTCGGCCTGTGACCGAGCCGACAGCGCAAGGCGCGAGGCAGTCGAATCGCGGGGCTCGCGCCGACGCTGAGCCGCACGCAAGCGCCCAGGAGAAGCCCCCGGCGCGTTCCTTCGCGCCATTGCGTCTTCGCGACGGCCGGTCCCGGATTTCGCCTTCCAGGCCCGGCATCGATCAACGGGTCACCGCGTCGGGCCGACGACCGTTTCCACCAGGTGCTGGATGTTGAGCTGGGGCGTGACGTTGCCGCGCCAGCGGTTGAGCTCCAGGCGATAGGTCACGTGCAGGGGCTCCGGCAGTTCTTCGTGGCACAGCCGACCCGCGCCGAACGCGATCGCGTCCAGCGAGGGCCCGCCTTCGGCGGGCGCCACGACAAGCTTGAGATGATCGCGGCCGACCACGCGTCGCTCCAGCACCCGGAAGCGCCCGTCGAACAGGGGCTCGCTCCAGCCCTGCCCCCAGGGACCGGCGTCTTCCAGCGCCTGCGCCGTGCTCTCACCCAGCTCGCGGCCCGACAACGCGCCGTCGGTCAGCACCTGTTCGGTGTCGAAGCGCAAGCCTGCGACCTGGGCATCGAACGCGACGCGGAACGCGTCGACCCGATCGCCTGCCAGGCTCAGACCCGCGGCCCGCGCGTGACCGCCGAAGCGGTCGATCAACCCCGGATTGCGCGCGTCCAGATCGGCCAGCAGGTCGCGCATGTGCACACTCTCGGGACTGCGACACGAGCCCTTGACTTCCATCGACTCGCCGCCGGCCGGCGCCAGCGCAATCACCGGACGGCGCGTGCGCTCGCAGATCCGTGATGCAACCAGGCCGACCACGCCCGGATGCCAGCTGACGTCATGCAGGCAGTAGCCACCGGCTTCGCCGGACAGCGCCGACGCCTGTTCGGCGGCGATCGCTTCGGCCGTTTCGGTCATCTCGGCCTGCAGCGACCTGCGCTCCCGATTCAGCGAATCCAGCGTCCGCGCCGATTCCATCGCGGAATCGAAATCGTCGCTGAGCAGACAGCGGATTCCGATCGACATGTCGTCCAGGCGCCCGGCCGCGTTCAGGCGCGGGCCGGCGGCGAAGCCGAGATCCGAGGCATTGACGTGCGCGAGATTGCGCCCCGCCACTTCGAGCAACGCCGTTATGCCCGGCGTGCACTGTCCGGCACGAATCCGCTTGAGACCCTGATACACGAGCCTGCGGTTGTTCTCGTCCAGACGCACCAGATCGGCCACCGTGCCGAGCGCGACCAGGTCCAGCAGCCGGTCGAGCCGGAAACCGGTATCCGTTCCGCGCCGCCGCAACTCGGCCCGGAGCGCGATCAGCGTGTAGAACATGACGCCGACCCCGGCCAGGTGCGGCGAGCCGAAGTCCTCGCCGGGAAGGTTCGGGTTGACCAGCGCGCTGGCCTTCGGCAATTCAGCACCCGGCAGGTGATGATCGGTCACGACCACATCGACCCCGGCCGTCCGCAGCAGGTCGATCCCTTCGATCGACGAGATGCCGTGATCCACGGTCACCACCACGGCCGGGCCATCGGCCAGGCATTCCTCGGCGAGCCGCGGTCCCAGACCGTAGCCGTGCAGTGCCCGATCGGGCATCCGCCAGACGACGTCGCGCGCTCCCAGCCCGCGAAGCCCGCGCACGCCCAGCGCGGTGCCCGTGGCGCCGTCGGCATCGAAATCGCCGACCACCAGGATTCGACGATCGTGGCCGATGCACTCGGCCAGCAACCGGGCGGCGCCATCCAGCCCGCTCAGCTCCGGCCGCAGCAGCGCGGCCAGCGAGTAGTCGGGAAGGGCGGAACAACCGCGACCGGCCAGAACGCGCCCCACCACCGGATGGCAGTCGGCCGGTGCCGAAGACACCCGGCGCCGCTCGATCACGACGCGGCGGATCATCGCTGTGCGCCCTGCGCCAGGCCCTGAGCTCGGCGCCGCCAGAAGGCCAGCGGATGCAACCTTCCCAGGCGCCAGACGCCGGAAGATCCGACCACCGTCACGCGCGCGAGACTTCCGCGCCGAAGCGCTTCCAGCGCCGGGCGGAGCCAGTCGGACACCAGCGCCCGCAGCGCCTGGCCGGCCTCGGCGTGTGCCAGCGGCAGACCCGCCAGCAGCCGTCCGTCGAGACGACCGCCGCCCAGCGCAGCCCGCGAATCCACCGACGCGCCCAGCCAGTTCGCGAGGCCCCGGGCCGGCGCGCTGTCGAATGCGTCGGCAACGCACAGGTCGCCCGCGCCGGATCCCGGAGCAACGCTTGCACCGCCGCCCCAGAACCACAGGCCGGCGCCGGTCTGGTCGGCGCGATCCAGCGCCCGATAGCGATGAAACAGCATCTGGCTGGCGGTGATCAGACGGCGCCAGCGCGGGGCCTCGGCGCCGTCGGGGAGGAATTCGTCGAGTCGACCACCCTGCGCCGCATCCAGGTGGGCAAAACCGCACTCCGCGCGCGTGGGCAGATCGATCAGACCGAACCGGCCGGCGAAACGGTAGCGTCCTTCCAGGCCTTCGGAGTCGAACAGTGCGGCCAGCTCGGCGCGCAGGTCCGCGTACGCCGGCGCGTCGAAATCGACCGCCAATGGCCGGTCGATCCAGACCGCCGTCAGATCGGGAACCATGCGCAATACATCGAATCGCAGCCAGTACCGGTCTGCCGGGTCCAGTCCCTGGCCCAGCACCGACAGCACGGCCGGCGCCGGGATCGGCGCACAGCCCAGGACCTGTTCGAGGGGATCGCAGGAATACCGGCCGGCGTAGCGCGCCTTGCACAACGCATCGGCCAGCGGATCCGGGAGCGCGGAGCCGCTTATGGACTCGATACCCGGCAGATGCAGGATCAGCTCGGCCATGGAGATCCGAACGCCGTGGGCTCAGCCGCCGTCGTAGCGAACCTCGACGATTTCGTAGCGGCGCTTGCCGCTGGGGGCATCGACTTCGACCACGTCACCCTCGTGCCGGCCGATGAGCGCCCTGGCCAGCGGCGCCGAGACCGCCAGCCGGCGCTCCCCGACGCTGGACTCGAGATCGCCGACGATCTGCCATTCGACCTCTTCGGCGTCGTCGACCTCTTCGAGCAGCGTGACGCGGGCGCCGAAAACCACCTTGTCGCCGACGTCCAGCGACGCGGTATCGATGACGCGCGAATGCGAAAGACTGGATTCGAGCTCCTTGATCCGACCCTCGATGAAGCCCTGCTGCTCGCGCGCTGCATGGTATTCGGCGTTCTCCTTGAGATCACCGTGCGCACGCGCTTCGGCGATCGCTTCGATCACGCGCGGTCGCTCGACCTTCTTGAGGCGACTCAGCTCTTCGCGCAGGCGCTCCGCGCCCTGCTTGGTCAGGGGTGTAGGCTGGCTCATATCGGTCCGTTCGGTCAGCTTTGGTGAAGTTCGGACAGGCTGGCCACGTCGCGCTCCCGCCAGTGTTCGAGCGCCCTCAACGTGGCCTTCGCGCCGGCGATGGTCGTGGAATAATTGACCTTGCGCTGCAGCGCCTCGCGGCGAATCGAGAATGAATCGGTGATCGCCTGCCTGCCCTCGGTGGTGTTGACAATATAGTCGATTTCGCGGTTCTTGATCAGGTCGACGATGTGCGGCCGTCCCTGCGTCACTTTGTTGATGTAATCGCACTCGATGCCATTTTCAACCAGGTATTTCCACGTGCCTTCGGTCGCCACCAGCGTGAAGCCGCGCGACACCAGGTCTTGCGCCACCGGCAGCAGGCGCTGCTTGTCGGCGTCGCGTACCGAGAGAAACGCGCGACCGCTGACGACGGCCTGCATGCCCACGCCCTGCTGCCCCCGGGCGACGGCCGAACCGTAGGACTGTCCCACCCCCATGACTTCCCCGGTGGAGCGCATTTCCGGACCGAGGATGGGGTCCACCCCGGGGAACTTGATGAATGGAAACACCGGCTCCTTGATCGACCAGAACGGGCTGCTGAGATCCTCGGTCAGGCCCTGATCGACCAGGCTCCGGCCGACCATGCAGCGCGCCGCGACCTTCGCCAGCGGCACCCCCACGGCCTTGGACACGAACGGCACCGTGCGCGACGCGCGCGGATTGACTTCGAGAACGAAGATCTCGTCGCCGCGAACCGCGAACTGGACGTTCATCAAACCGACGACGCCCAACTCCAGCGCCATTCTCCGGGTCTGCTCGGCGATCTCGGCGACGGTTTCCCGCGGCAGCGAATACGGCGGCAGCGAGCAGCTGGAATCGCCGGAATGGACGCCGGCCTGCTCGATATGCTCCATGATGCCGCCGATGATGACGCGCTCGCCGTCGCTGACCGCATCGACGTCGACCTCGATGGCGTGATCGAGAAACCGGTCCAGCAGCACCGGCGAATCGTTCGAAACGCTGACCGCCTCGCGCATGTAGCGCTTGAGCTCGTCGACCGAGTGGACGATGTCCATGGCGCGGCCGCCGAGCACGTAAGAAGGCCGCACGACCAGCGGGAACCCGACTTCGGCGGCCAGCACGACGGCTTCTTCCGGCGTGCGCGCGGTACGATTCGGCGGCTGCCGCAATCCCAGCCGGTTGAGCATGTCCTGGAATCGCTGGCGATCCTCGGCCAGGTCGATCGAATCGGGGCTAGTGCCGATGATCGGCACGCCGGCCGCTTCGAGGTCGCGCGCCAGCTTCAGCGGCGTCTGGCCGCCGAACTGGACAATCACACCTTCGGGCCGCTCGACGGCGATGATCGCGAGCACGTCCTCGAGCGTCAGCGGCTCGAAATACAAGCGATCCGAGGTGTCGTAATCGGTCGACACCGTCTCCGGATTGCAGTTGACCATGATCGTCTCGTAGTCCAGCTCCCGCATCGCCAGCGCCGCGTGCACGCAGCAGTAGTCGAACTCGATCCCCTGCCCGATGCGGTTGGGGCCGCCGCCGAGCACCATGATCTTTTGCCGCGCTACCGGCCCGGCCTCGCAATCGGACTCCCAGGTGCCGTACAGGTAGGCCGTAGTCGTCGCGAACTCGGCCGCGCAGGTGTCGACGCGCTTGTAGACGCGTTCCACCGCCAGCGTCTGGCGCAGATGACGGATGACCTTCTCCGGCGTGCCGAGCAGTTTCGCCAGCCGCGCGTCGGAAAATCCGTGGCGCTTGAGCTCGCGCATGCGCTCGCCGTCCAGCGCCTCCAGGCCCGAGGCCCGAACCGCCGTCTCGATCTCGACGATCTCGAGAATCTGGTCGAGGAACCACGGATCGATGGTCGACAGGCGATGGACCTCGTCGAATTCGAGACCGCGCCGGAACGCCTCGGCAACGTACAGGATGCGTTCCGGGCCGGCCTCGCGCAGCTCGCGCCGCAGCAGCGTGCCCGCGTCCAGGTCCGGGTGCTCTTCCAGCATCACCTCGTCGAAGCCATCGAGCCCGACCTCGAGGCTGCGCAGCGCCTTCTGCAACGACTCCTTGAACGTGCGCCCGATCGCCATGGCCTCGCCGACCGACTTCATCTGCGTCGTCAGGCGGCGCGTCGAGGTCGGAAACTTCTCGAACGCGAACCGCGGTGTCTTGACCACGATGTAGTCGATCGAGGGCTCGAACGAAGCCGGCGTGGCGCCGCCGGTGATCTCGTTCTCGAGCTCGTCGAGGGTATAGCCGACCGCGAGCTTGGCGGCGACCTTGGCGATCGGGAATCCGGTGGCCTTCGAGGCCAGCGCCGACGAACGGGAAACGCGCGGGTTCATCTCGATGACGACCATCCGGCCGTCGGCCGGGTCGACCGCGAACTGGACATTCGACCCGCCGGTCTCCACGCCGATCTTGCGCAGCACCGCGATCGAC
>CAYPZP010000023.1:0-26792 GCA_964415285.1 uncultured Halomonas sp.
TCTACGGCTTTTCCGACTGAAACGCGCTCCGGGCAGAGTGATTCAGAGGTTCCCTTGGTTTCCGGGCTCCGGGCGCGCGCCGCCACGCCCTGATTCGCGCAGAGTGAACCGCGACAGTCCGAAGACACCGCCGGCGGGGTCCGCCCCTGGCGAGATATCGCCACTACGCCGGCGCTTCTGGAATTCAATCGGAAGTTGGAGTACGATTCCGTGCATCCAATAACAAAACTTCCAAGGGGGCCGTTTTCGCGTCCGGCTTGCGTCGTCATCCTGCGCAGCGGCACGAAAGCGAACATCTCAATGAGCGCTTGTCCGTTGCTTGAACACCCCTCGGTGCGGGTGAACGCCTGCTCCTTGCCTGCAATTTTTCGATTGGGAATGGCTCTCACCTTCCTCGCTGCCGGGCTGGTTTCCGGGCCGGCCAACGCGTCCTGCCGCGTGGAGCCGGTATTCCAGAGCCTGATCTGCGAGGACAATGTCCAGTTCACAGCGGACACCAACATCTGGGGTCCCGGCAACGAGTCCCCGCCCGACAAGACAATCCGTCTTCTGGACGAGACGTTCAACCTGTCCGGACGGGCCACCAGCATTCGCGAAGTTTCGCCGTTCGGCAGCTTCGGAGGCTCGATCAACCTCGGCATCAACGGCGGTTTCGGCGTCTATTTCGGCATCAGCGGCATGAACGGCGGCCGGGCGCAGATCGACTACCGGGCGATCATGCGATTGATCACCCCGCGCCCGAATTCGTACCGCACCGGCTCGATCAACCGGATCAACTTCGGAGGTCTTCCGGACTTCACGGGGAGTTCGCTGAGCACCACCGGTGAATTGAGCGCAGGCAATGTGAGCCTCTGGGGCGAAGTCGGGTTCAACGCGACGGCCGGCGGCACGGTCTGCGTGTTCGACTGCGTCGGCGAGCAGTTGCCCTCGATCGGTTTCGATAGCTTCGGCAACGGCGGTTTCCCGCTGCCGCCCGGAGTTCCGATCGAAGACGGTCGTGCCCGGCAGCTCATCTTCGAGCTCCCGGTCGGCCGCGAACGGTTGATTGCCGGACCCGTTCGCGACGTGTTTCTCGACCTGGCCCAGGGCAATTGCGACCCGCGCCGGGTCGAGATCGAGGAATTCAGCGCGCCGTGGGACAAGAGCGGCGTCAGCGGCTGCCTCGGATTGCCCGGTTTCCCGACCCAGAGCGAATTCGCCCCGCCGAATTTCCGCTCACTGGTCGCGACCCGCTCCGACAAGTTCCTCGACCTGGAGGTGGACCTCGATTTCTGGGCCGCCAAGATTCGCGGCGTGCCGCCGTCGTCCTGGGAGCGCAGCGTCGGACCGCCCGGGTTTTCCATTGCTCGCGCGTTCATCGACGGCAACGACTACGACATCCGGAACCAGCTCCGGTTGAATCAGAAGCTGACCTTTTCACCGGACCCCACGGCGACGCTGACCTTCCCGCTGGACGTGGAATACTGGATCGTCAGGAACGGGACCACGCAGGTCCTCGATTACGGCGTAGGTTCGATGGTGACCTTGAAATGGGGCCAGGATCTGCTCTATGTCGTTCCGGACGCCAACTTCGATATCCAGACGAGCTACAGCCTCCCCAACACCTTTTCCAACGACTCCGAGCTGCAGTACGACGTCGGATTCGTCTCTCGGATCTACGAGGGCGGCTTCCGGCTCGGGCGTCAGTTGCTCGGTTTCGAGAATTTCAGGATCTGCGAGCCCTGGCCGGATTTCTCGTGCTGGACGCCGGGAATCTACTCCCCGACCATCCAATTCGGCCTGGGCCCCTTGAAGACCTTCCGACAGGACCTCGCGACCTTCTTCGACTCCACCATGTTCGACAACAACCAGCCCCCGTGGTCGGTGACGGGGTTCCAGCAGATCACCGGGAGCTCGATCCCGAACGATCCGGACTACTTCCCGACCCTGGTGTTGAGCGTCACACCCGACACGGCCGCAATGCCGATCACGGAAGGCGAGGCCTATACCTTCAGCACGATCGGCTCCTTCGACCGGGATGGCGATGGTTTCCAGATCTCGTTTCGCGTGCCCGGCGGCATCCTGACCGATTCGTCCGGCCCCAACGAAGGCGGGACCCGGGAATACACCTTCCCCGAGTCGGGCGACTACGTCGCGACCTTGACGACCTCGGTCCTGACTGGACTGATCGCCGGTTCCCGCGATCGGCGTGTAGCGCTGTCGGTGCTCAATGCAGCGCCGGAGGTCACCATCACCGGCGGAAGCGTGGACGAGGGCCAGGTCTTCGATCTGCCCTTCACCGTCACCGACCGCGGCATCGAGGATCGCCAGACTGTCGTCGTCGACTGGGGCGACGGCGCTCCGAACGGCCTCATGCAGCTTGGCCCCGGCGGCGGCTCGGACGTGTTTTCTCACGTCTACGCAGACAACGGCGACTACACGGTCGAAGTCTGCGCCACCGATGATGACGGCGCGACCACTTGCGAAACGGTCATTGCCTCCGTAGCGAATGTCGCACCGGCCATCGAGTCGATCAACCAGATTCAGACGGTGCAACGCAATGCTTCCAGCGGCGACCTGGAAGCCGCGATCCAGTTCCGGGTCGAGTTCAGCGATCCGGGCGTGGCCGACACCTACAACGTCGAACTGATCTGGGACGATGGCCAGACGCAGCCCATCGATCTCCAGTCGTTCCCCTACGGTCCGCCGGGCAGCACCACGCCGCTGGTCAGCAACGCAACGGGCGGGGCAGCGCGGACGTTCTCGGCGCCCGGAACCCGGTCGAGTCAGCTCTGCATCCGCGACGACGACGCCGGCGAAGTCTGCACCGCGGGTCCGTCGATCACGATCAATGAGGTCGATCTCTCGATCAGCGGCACATCGACGCCGGCGCCCGTGGCCGATATCGGTGAGGGGCTGAGCTTCGACTACACCGTGACCAACAACAGTTCAGGAAACGCCGACGGCGTCAGCGTGCAGATCGAACTGCCGCGCGACAACGACGGCGGACTGACCGCCGCTCCGAACGCCAACAGCTCGGAAACGGTCTTGCCGTTCGATCTTGCGCTACAGACGGGAACTCCACCGCTGTTCTTCGGCAGCGCACTGGCCTCGTCAGGCGATCTCCTGGTCGTTGGTGCGCCAAGAGCCGACAGCAACCCGAACGATCCGGTGAATCCCGCGGCCAATGAAGGCGCCGTCTACATTTTCTATCGGATCGATGAGAACTGGGAGCCTGCTCTCACTGCGCTTCGGGCCTCCGATCTTGCCGGCGGCGATGAATTCGGCGACGCCATTGCGGTGTCCGCCGACGAACAGACCATCGTCGTCGGCGCGCCGAGCCGCAACGGCCGCGATGGCGGCGCCTACGTCTACCAGCGCGATACCCGCGGCACGGCCGATCCCTTTGATGATCTCTGGTCCGAGCAGATCCTGCCTTTCAGCCCCACGGTCGTGGCCTCCAACGGGCAGCGGGCGATTGCCGACAACGCCCAGTTCGGCAGCAGCGTAGCCATCGACGGTGACCTCGTCGTCGTCGGCGCCTTCGGAACCAGTCTGGCAATCGACCCAACCAGCGGATCAAGGGATACGGGCAGTGTCGGGATGGCGGTCGTCTTCCGACGCGACGGATCGGGAATCTGGCAGGAGGAGCAGCAGGTACTCGAAGAGCCCGCGCAGGAATCCGCATCGTTCGGCCGGCATGTTGCCATTGCCAGCGGCCGCGTGGCCATCGCCAACGGCGATGGCGGAGATCAGATCGCCAACGCCGCCGTGACCCTCTTCGAACGGGTTTCCGGTTCCTGGACCGTCAATCAGGTCCTGCGCGGCAGCGACGTCCTCGGAGCCGATGGCGGCTTCGGCTTCGGCGGGATCGCGATGCAGGCCGATCATCTGCTGGTTTCTTCCAGCGCGGGCATCACCAGTGGAGACGGCCATCTGCATGCCTTCCGGCACGACGGCTCCAGCTATCAGATCAACAGCCAGCTCCCGTTCGACGGACGGGTGATCGACAGCGCCATCGGACTGGACGGCGACCTGGCCGCCGTGCAACTCGACCGGAATGCCGCGCAGCTCATTCGATTCGATGGCGCGGCCTGGACGCTGGCCGAGCGCTTTGCATCCCGGCTCAGCAGTGACAAGGGTCTTGCCATCAATGGCTCGCTGGTGATCGGCGCCGACGCGCAATCCCAGCAGCTCGGCGCCAACCTGATGGGCATCGTCTACAGCATGCAACCCTGCATCGAACGGCCCGCAGGCTTCCTGACCTGCGGGTTGGGCACGCTCGCGGGAGGCGCGATGCGAGACATCGCGATCTCGACCGCGATCGGTTGTCGAGTGCAACCGGGCACGGTGCTGACCAACGCCGCTCAGGTTGATGGTCTGATCTTCGACCCGGTCAGCGCAAACGACAGCACGAGCATCGTGGTCGACACCGTGCTCCCGACCGTGAACAACTGTGGCATCGACTTGACGCCACCGAGCGTCACGGTGGTGCTCGACGGGACGCTGGGTTCAAACGGCTGGTATGTTTCGGACGTCGCCGTTGACTGGAACGCGTTCGATTCGGACAGCACCATCAGCAACCAGGTCGGGTGCGTTGCGACGGTTCTCTCCGGCGACATCAACGGTCAGAGCTTGAGCTGTGAGGCCACCAGTGACGGCGGCACGACGCTGGAAACGATCTCGGTCGACCGAGATGCAACGCCGCCGACCATTACACCGGTTCGCACAGGCACCCTCGGAAACAACGGCTGGTACACCTCGGACGTGACGCTGTCTTTCGACTGCTCCGACGCGACCTCCGGCATCGACAGCTGCACGCCGGCGGCGCCGACCGTGCTGTCGGCCAACGGCACGAACCCGCCCGTTGCGGCCAGCGCCGTGGACCGGGCAGGAAACAGCACCCGCGCGAGTGAGCAGGTCCGGATCGACCAGGTGCCGCCGCAGATCTCCGCCACCCTGCCCGAGTCGAATGGCGAGGGCTGGTACAACGCACCGGTGGCGGTTTCGTTCAACTGTGCCGATCAGCATTCCGGGATCGATCTCTGCCCGGCCGACCAGATCGTCAGCGCGGATGGAGAAAACCAGACCTTCAATGCGATCACTCGCGATCAAGCCGGTCTCGAGTCGCCGATCGCCGTCGATGGAATCAACATCGATTCGACCGCCCCGACGATCGCATTGACGACCGAACCGGAAGCCAACGCCGCGGGCTGGCACCAGGGCGCCGTCACGGTGACCTTCGAGTGCACCGATGCACTGTCGGGCGTCGCGAGCTGTCCCGACCCGGCCGAGCTGATCGACCAGGGCGCGGCGCTGACCGTTCCAGTGGCGGCTTCCGATCTGGCCGGCAACCAGGCCAACCTGGACGTCGGACCGATCCGAATCGACTTCGAAGGCCCGCAGATCAACGCGCAGATCACCCCGGCGGCGAACGCCGACGGCGTGCGCGCGCTGCCGGTCACGATCGTGTTCACCTGCACCGACAACCTGTCCGGCGTGGCGCAGTGTCCCGATCCGGTCGTGATCGAAACTTCCGGGCTGGATCAGTCGGTGACCGTGGAGAGCGTCGATGTCGCGGGTAACCTGACCGGGCGGACGGTCGACGGCATCGATGCCGGCATCCCGACGCTGGCACTGGATGTGGCCGACACGACGATCGCCGAGGGCACCTTCATCGGTCCGCAGCTGGCGCGCGTGGGCGCAGCGGCGATGACCTCGGGCATCGCGCGGATCGACTTCGGCGACGGCTACACGCTCGACACGCCGCTGGTTGCCGACGGCAACGACGCACTGGTCCAGGCCGAGTACGCCTGGGCCGACGACGGCGTCTACACCGTCACCGTCGAGATCGAACCGATCATCGGCGATCCGCTGCAGCAGAGCTTCGAAGTCACCGTGCTCAACCTGGCCGCCGAGTACACCCAGCTGGCGCTGATTGCCGGACCGCCGACGCGCGGGTCCGACCAGTTCACGCTGCGCCTGGGCCAGATCGCGACGTCGCAGTTCGAGTTCATCGATCCGGGCAGCAGCGATTCCCACATCGCGCGCATCGACTGGGGCGACGGCACGCTCAGCGCCGATATCATTCCGAGCGAGAGCCCGATCGGACCGCCTTCGCTGGGGAGCATGACCGGGACCGTGGTCGCGACGCACCTGTACGAAGCCGTCGGTAGCTACGCGGGCGAGGCGTGCATTGCCGATGACGAGGGTGAAGAAACCTGCACGCCGTTCTCGGTACAGGTCCAGCCGGCATCGGCGCCCCCGGCGGCAAGCTGCGATGTTTCAATCGGCACCCCGTCGGTCGGCGCGGACACGATTTCGGTGCCGCTGACCGGCACGGTCGATGTGCCGACGGGTGGAGAGATCATCGGCTACGCCTGGGAGGACTCCGACGGGGTGTTCGAGTTCGTCGACGATGACGGTGCCAATGCGACGGTCCTGATTCCCGTCGATGGCAGTCCGAGCTACGATCTCGGCATCGCGATGCTCGCGATCCTGGGCTACAACGACGGCCAGGCCAACCAGTGCATCGCCCCTGCCTGCGCCGTGATCGGCGCGGACGGCTCCGTGACCGATTGCGGGCTGGTAACCGGACCGGAGGCCGATCCGGTACTCGAAGTCGGGTTCGAGACGGCCAATCCGTCCAGCGCCCCGGGTGACCTGATCGATTACCGCGTCGCACTGGCGAACGCCGGCATCGTCCGCGCCGACGACGTGATTCTGTCGATCACGGTGCCGGAAGCCGTCGTGTTCGAGCCGGGCCCCGGTACGCCGCCGTGGATCTGCACGCCGGGTCCGACGCCGGGCGCCGAATGCGTGCTCGAGACCGCAAACCTCGCGCCGGAGGCCGAGTTCGTTGCCGATTTCCCGGCGCGCGTGGAGTTGCCGGCACCGGCAGGCGTCGAAACGCTCATCGCCACGGTGCGCGGATCGGCCGAGGCGGCCGAGACCGTAATGGCGATGCAGGCCACCTTGCTGGATGCCTCCCCGGACCTGTTCGTCGAGCTGACGGCGATTTCTCACACCTTGAGTGAACTTGCGGGGCTGGATCGCGGCGATGTGGTCGAATTCGCCGTCGATATCGGGAACCTGGGCACGCAGAACGCCGCCGGCGTCAGCGTGATCGCACCGATTCCATCGGGCGCCGTGCTCGAACCGGCCCTGACGGGAAATCGCTGGAGCTGCGATCGGGATGCTGCGCTGTGTCGATGGACGATCGGCGCAGGTGATGTCGGCTTCGAGGACCTGGAAGTCCTGGCCTTCGAGATATCGATCTCTTCCGGCAACGTCGCGTTTTCCGTCGCCATTTCAGACGATGGCAACAGCGGCCCCGACGCCAATCCCGGCGACAACAGCGCCGCGCTCGGGGTGACGCTGTCGATGAGACCGATTCCGGTTCTGGAGCACTGGACGCTGCTGCTGCTGAGCGCTGCGACGGTGCTACTGCTCGGCCTGATTCGAGTCCGCGCTTCCAGCTGAACGAGCGGCGAACGACGGCCGCCCGCGACGTCGAGAGGCCGGGCCGGAAACGCCAGAACCGCGCCACGGCAGTTGGACGTCCACCTGCCGAACGGGGTCGCGAACTCAACGACGCCAGGCAGACCCGGCGAGCCCTGCCTTGCGGCGCTGCGTTTTCCGACTCGCTGAAAGTTGCAGCATGAGCGGCGGGGCACACTCGCATGCCGTTATTTGACCGGCCTTCGGGAGAACACATGATGACAAGAACAGCCATTTTGCTGCTGGCATTCGCCACCTCGCTGGCGGCCGGCGCCGATACGCCCGCAGCGCTGGAACAGCAGGCGCGATTCCGCGCGGCCGAAGCCTGGTTCGATCAGAAGATGATCAGCGAGATGGTGCCGGCAGGCACCGTAGCCGTCGTTCAGGACCAGGACATCGCCTGGGAACACGCCTATGGCACGGCCAATCTGGAGACCGGCCGTGAGGCGCGACCCGAGACCACGTTCAGCGTCTGCTCGATTTCCAAGTTATTTACATCGGTCGGCGTGATGACCCTGGTCGAGGAAGGCAAGGTGGATCTCGACGCGGAGCTGTCGGATTACCTGCCGGAATTTCGCCCCGGCTCCGGCGATGATGTGATCGATGAACCGATCACGATCCGTGCACTGCTGAGCCACTCGGCGGGTCTGCCGCGCGAAGGCGTCGGCGCCTACTGGAACACGCTCGAGTTTCCCGACGAGGCCGAGCTCGAGACGCTCGTGAATTCACTCGGGCGCCTGTACACGCCGTTTACCAACTACCAGTACTCGAACATCGGCATGTCGCTGCTGGGCAAGGTGATCTCGACCGTTTCCGGCAAGAGCTTCTCGGACTACATCGACCGCGAAATCTTTTCGCCGCTCGGACTAGCGACGATGCAGACCGACCTGCCGATCGAGGATGACGGTCTCTACGCTGTCGGTTACACGGATCACGATGCACAGGGACAGCGCGCGCCCGTCTCGCCGTATACCCTCAACGGCCTTGCGCCGGCCGCCGGTCTGCGGGCTTCGGTGCGTGACCTGGCCGGCTTTGCGGCCTGGCAGTTCCGCCTGTTTCAGACCGGTGAGCCCGAAGTGCTCGAGCGCGTCACGCTGCGCAACATGCATCGCGTGCACTGGATGGATCCGGGCGACCCGGAAAGCCCAGTCTACGGGCTGGGCTTTGCGCATTCGAAGCTGGGCGATACCGCGGCCGTCGGCCACGGCGGATATTGCCTGGGGCACCGTTCCTACCTCGCGCTGGATCCGCGCGGCCAGGTTGCGGTCACCGCCATGGTTAACGTCAACGACGTGGCGCCGAGTACGCTGGTCGAAGCCGTGCACGGCCTGACTGCCCCGGCTCTCGAAGCCGTGTCTTCCGAAGACGAGGCGGATGTCGAAGACCGAATCAGCGAGCTCATGGAGTACGAGGGCGAGTATCGCTGGCGCAACCTGCCCGACGGCAGCTATGTGCTGCCCACGGCATCCGGTTCGCTGGAGCTCGTCAACCTCTACAGCAACGATCCGGGCGAAACCATGTCGTTCAAGCACGTCGAGGACGATCAGTTCCGGTACGTTCGCAAGGACGGCGACCTCGGTGCCACGCTGCAGTTCCAGCGCGACGACAACGGCGAGATTTCGGCTTTCCTCCTCGACGGTTATCGCAGTCTGAAAGTCGGCGGCAGCGCCTGGTAAGGCCGCGCCGCGGCCGATCCTCTCGATTCCATGAATCGACGGAGAGCGTGAAGCGGACTCGGCTGAGTGCGCGTCGGGCGATACAATCCACGCATCCGGCAAGCAAGCCGCATCGATCACTTCAGGAGAACAACACCCATGAGCAGCTTCAACCCCTCCAGCCTGATTGCCGCAGCCGCCCTCGCGGCTTCCACGGGTGCGACCGGATCCGACGGCGTCGCGGAGAATCCCAAAGTGGCGCTCGAGGTCCGCATCGGCGAGGAATCGGCCGGCACGGTCGTGCTGGAGCTTTTCAAGGACGTCGTGCCGAAGACCGCGGAGAATTTCCGCGCGCTGTGCACCGGCGAACAGGGCGAAGACATGAGCTACGCCGGCAGCCCGTTTCATCGCATCATCCCGGGTTTCATGATCCAGGGCGGCGACTTCACCAACGGCAACGGGACCGGCGGCAAGTCCATCTACGGCGACCGGTTCCCCGACGAGAACTTCGAGATCAAGCACACCGAAGCCGGTCTGCTTTCCATGGCCAACGCCGGCCCCGACACCAACGGCTCCCAGTTCTTCATCACGGTCGCGGCCACGCCGTGGCTCGACGGCAAGCACGTGGTGTTCGGCAAGGTCGTCGAAGGGATGGATGTGGTCAAGGCCATGGAAGCCCAGGGCAGCCGCAGTGGCCAGACGGCTCAGCCGGTGAGGCTGGAGTCCTGCAAGGAGATCTGAAGACGGGCGAGGCCCCGTCGGTCATCCGCGTTTCTGCCTCCACGCTGCGACGCGCCGGTGGTGTGCGCCGCCGTGTGGGGCGCTGGCGTCAGTCGGTTCGGCACGCTCGGCTATACTCCGGGATCTTTCGGCAGAGACTGGGGAGCAGATCGTGAAGGCATTTACAAGCGCTTGTGCACTGCTGGGTTGCGCAGTGCTGGCTGGATGCGCAACGATGTCCGAGAGCGAATAGCGCAGCCTGGGCCGCTTGTGCTACGGGGATTCGGGAGCCACTGTGCCGCCGCGATCCGGCGTTGCGTTTCCTGGAAAGGGGGGCATCCATTCCCGTGCGAAACGCGCCTTGATTCGCAGCGGCACGGTGGCTCTGAGCGTTACCGGACGTACCGCGTGGCCGGCGCTAGGGTGAGTACGGCACGAGCCCCCAATTCACGAACGACAGCGCCAGCGCCGCATAAGCGAGGGCATAGAGGGTGAAATGCGTTCGTCGCAGCAGGTTCCAGCGCGAGCGGGCCCAGACCGGAATCAGGCATATCGTCATCAGCGCGCCCACGCCGCATGTCACCGTAGCGGCGAGGGAAAGATCGGCGAGAAACGGAAGCGGCCAGTCGCTGAAGACTTCGGCGAAGCTGAGGTCATTCGGGCCGGGCATCCTGGCCGCCAGTACGCCGAGCCAGGCGATCGGCAGCGCAGCCAGTAAGGCGATGACCGACAGCGCGGTGCCGGTGCGGCGGCGCTCGGGCTGCTGTCGGAATCGCCGCCAGAACCCGAGCCAGGTCGTGAACGACAACAGCACGGTGGCACCCAGGGCTCCGGCAAGGATCATCGGCTCGCTACGCCACGTGACCGGCAGAACGGCCGTGGCACCGCCGGGCGTGATCAGGTATTCAACCGATTCGTCGTCGCCGCGCACGAAGGCCAACCGCTGGCCCAACCGGTTCTCCCACACATCCGGTGCGATGCGCGCAAAAGGTGCATTCGGATGGGGGCCGGTCAGCAGTCCGTCCCGGGCCGACAACTCGGTGACGCCGTCCAGTGCCGCAAGAATCTTCAGGGGGCCGAAGAACACCCTGCGGGTGGTGATGTATTGGCCCGCCACCGCTGCGGCAGCTTCGATGTCTTCTTCCGTTGGAGTCGGGATCCGGGCCGCTGAAGGCCGCTCCCCGCGCTGCGCGAGCTCCCGGTCGAAGACCAGCAACGGAACGCGCTCGATCGGGTCGAAGTGATCGGAGGTGTTCTGGGCGATGAACACGCCGATGCCGAGCGCGGGCGCGATCGCGAACTTGGACAAGAAGGCGTTGATGGACCCGGTATGCCCGTAGTAACGGATCGATCGATAGGGAATGTCGGCGAAGCCGCTCGCCCGCCCCGGCGCGCCCGACACGGGATCGAAATCGCGCCTTCGCAGGGCCGCATGGCCGGCTTCGGAGAGCAATCGCACGCCGTCCAGCTCGCCGCGATTGAGATGAAAGCGCATCCAGCGCGCCATGTCGTCCGCCGTTGTCGTCATGCCGCCGATCGGCGCGAACGAACCAAGATCGAGCTGGCCGACTTCTTCGGGGCCGCCGGCCGTGACTCGATAATTCTTCGATACCGGCGTTGCCGGGTCGGAGGCGGCCGGGCTGGCCCCGGTTAAGGTGGTGGCCTTCATCCCCAGCGGTTCCAGGATTTCCTCGAACAGGAACTCGCCGTAGTCGCGCCCCGTTGCATCCTCGATGATCAGCGCGGTGAGGTTGGAGCCCCAGTTCGAATACGCCGAAAGCGCTCCGCGCCGAAAGACCTGGCGAGGTTCGGAGGCCGCAAGGGCATCGGCTCGATCGAGGGCCGCGACCCGGGTCGAGAACAGATCCAGGTTTTCCTCCACCCCGGCGCGATGCGACATCAGGTCGCGCAGGGTCAGCGGCCGTTCGCCATCAGGTACGGTGTAGCGTTCCAGATAGTGGTTTACGTCCGCGTCCAGATCGAGCGTGCCGCGTTCCACGAGCATCATGACCGCGGTCCAGACGAAGGTCTTGGAGATCGAGGCAACGTGGAAGCGGGTCGCCGCCGGATCCACGAGCGCGCCGGTGTCGACATCGGCCAGGCCGTAACCCTTGGTGAAGACGTTGCGGTCCGGGCGAACGACGGCCACCGTGTAGCCCGGGGCGCCGTGCACGGCCTGCCAGGTCGCAATCAGTCCGTCGACATACGCTTCGAGTTGTCGGTCGGCCGAAAGCAGCGGGCCCTGTGCCGTGGTGGATTCTTCCGGGTCGGTCTGCAACGGATCGATCGGGGCCATCGGGTCGGCCGTCGAAGCCCCGGTCGGAGCACCGGCTCGTGGATCGCCGGCTTCGGGGCCGGCCTGTGCGCCGGCCGTTGCAAGCGACATCGTCAGCGCAACAGAAAACAGCAGGCACCGCTCGGATCGCCTGTGCATGGGTCTTTCCCCGGCTCGCTTCAACAGGCGGCCAGTGTACCCCGTGGGTCCAAACGATTCGCACGGGGAGCAATCGCGCGCCGGGCCGTGGGTCCGATGCGATCTGACCCGGCAGGACGATTGCTTCATACTCCCGGGTGCGCGGACGCCTGCGCATGGATTCCGAATCGGACGGCTCCCGAACCCATGGCCAGCAGTCTCTTTCTTCTTCTCGACGATATCGCGACGGTCCTCGACGACGTCTCGGTCATGACCAAGGTTGCGGCCAAGAAGACCGCCGGCGTGCTGGGTGACGATCTGGCGCTGAACGCCGAGCAGGTCTCCGGCGTCAAGCCCGACCGCGAGCTGCCGGTGGTCTGGCGGGTTGCCCGGGGTTCGGCTTTGAACAAGGTGATTCTGGTGCCGGCGGCCCTGTTGATCAGCGCGTTCGTGCCCTGGGCTGTGACGCCGCTGCTGATGCTCGGCGGGGCGTACCTGTGCTACGAAGGCGTCGAGAAGATCGCGCACAAGTTCTTGCATCGCGAAGAAGTCGAAGCCGACAAGGCCAGGCTCAAGGCCGCGCTTGGCGATCCCCGCGCCGACCTGGTTGCCGCCGAGGAGGACAAGATCAAGGGCGCCATCCGGACCGATTTCATTCTGTCGGCCGAAATTATCGTCATTTCGCTTGGAACGGTGGCCGATCAGGCCTTCGTCACGCAGCTGGGCGTGCTGCTGGCGATTGCCGCCATCATGACCGTGGGCGTCTACGGGCTGGTGGCCGGGATCGTCAAGCTCGATGATGCGGGACTGGCGCTGTCGCGGAAGACCGGCGCGGTCGCCCGCGCAATCGGCGGCGGCATCCTGAGCTTTGCGCCGTGGCTCATGCGCTTTCTTTCAATCGCCGGCACCGCCGCGATGTTCCTGGTCGGCGGCGGCATCGTGTCGCACGGAGTCCCTGTGCTTCACCACATGAGCGAGACGCTGGTCGACGGCATGAATCAGCCCGGGTCGACCTTGACCGTCATGGGATGGAATGCAGCGGTCGGGATTGCCCTGGGCGTGATGGTTCTGGCGCTGGTCACGGCGGGCTGCAAGACCTTCGGAAAACGCAAGGCGGCCACGCGCTGATCGACCGCCGCCGGGCTGGCCCGCATGGTCCACTAGGGGGCGCGGTGGGCGGCGGCCTCGATGACCTCGAAGTAGGCGCGTTCCAACCCCCAGCCACAATGGCCGTGACCCGGCTCCCAGTGGAAGCTGGCGTCGGCGCGCGGAGCCTCCAGGCCGGCAAGCGTTTCTTCCAGCCTGCGCAGGCCCACATTCAGATAGAAGTGATCCATGTCGCCCATGAAGAAATGCAGCTTGCCCTGCAGCCGCGAACCGACTTCGGCCCAGTTCTCGCGCAGGTGGTGGTCGATATCCCAACGCCGCCAGCCGGCAACGGCCTGGGCGTCGATCGCCCCGGTTTCCTGATCCCAGACGGGAATGGGTTCTCCTGCCTCGTCCAGCTCGCCGTGCACCGCGTTCCAGCTCGCCCACTGCTGGCCTGAATACAGGAAGTTGCTTCCGGGCGCCATCGCCGACTCAGCGGCGATTTCCTGCGCCAGGCTGAACATCGGTTCGCCGTCGGTCTGACGCATGCTCGGACGCGGGTAACCGAATTCGTTGACGAATGCGTTACCGTCCTGGTACAGATCGACCAGCTGGAAAGCGTGAAAGCTCGGCGAGTCGGGGCTGAAGCTCCAGGTGCCGTTGAACGCGTCCGGGTAGAAGACCTGCAAGGCCATCGATACCCAACCGCCCGTCGAACAGCCGGTCAGAAAGCGCGACCGGGGCGTGTTGTCGATCGGGAACCGCTGTGCCAGGTAAGGGAACAACTCCTGGAAATTGGCGTCGGCGTAGGGCCCGCTGATCTCGCTGTTGACCTGGTAGGAATCGCCCCAGGGCGATTCGCCGTCGAGAAAGACGATCACCATCTGCGGGGTCTCGTCTTCGAACCACCAGTCGCGGAACCGACGCTGGTTCCAGAGCCGCTCGCTTCGGTCAAAGCGTGCGTTCAGTCCACCGATGCTGAACAGCACTGGAAAACGACGATCGGACCCGGTCTCGTAGCTGGCGGGCAGCAGCACCGAGGCGCGCAAATGGATGTCGCGTCCGTAAAAGCCGGAAAGCAATGCCGAGCGCATCTTGACGAACTTGAGCTGCTCCTGGTCCTCCGGGAGGGACTCGGGCGGCTCCCGTCCGGTCAGTCGGATCTCGATCGCGCCGTCGACCGACGCCGGATCGAAGGCCATCGGTTCGGAATAGAAATTGCCCGGTGCATCGTGACCCGAGAGCGTGTCGTTGACGTCCCACAGCGCCTGCACGTACCAGGTGCCGGCCGGGAGCTCGTCGAGCACCTGGAACGGATAACCGGCATCGGGCTGAAAGACGCGCGGCGCGCCGTCCCAGTGTTTCAGGTCCATGCCGAAAAACGGCGTGGCCCGGGTGGGCGCCACGGGCCAGCCGATCGAAGATCTGGGTTCGGACTCGGCATCGCGGCCGAATGCCAGCAGCAGGCGGCCGCTATCGGATGCCGCGAGATCGGGAGCGGAGACGCGAAATTCCGTCCCCCGGGCGGCGAGGGAAAGGCTGGCGAACAGCAGTATCAGGACGAGGCGGGGCATGGGCATGGCGATCGCTGGGCAACAGGGCATCGCAGTTTAGAACATCGCGATCGATGGCGCCGTCCGAAGTTCCGGCACTCGGGACGCCGCCGGAAAGCGCGCTGGAGACAAGCAGGAAACGCGGCCGCGTCCTGGTCGCCCTGCTCGAATCGTCGGCGAATACGAAATCGTCCGCGTCCAGGTTGATCACCGACACGTTCGCCGCCGCGATCGCCGTGAGCACGAGCTCGAAGATGTCGCTGCCGCCGTCCTCATCGGTGACCAGTCCGCTCGTCGGGTACACCTGCACCTCGGCCGTCGTCGCAGCCAGCACGAAAACGGACCCGTCCTCCGGCCCGACGCCGCTGTCGTTCGGGTCGTCGCTCTGGCGCGGCGCCGTGGTCACGGGGCGCGCGCGATCGCCGACAAGCAGCAGCTCGTCAACGCCGAGAACCGTCACCGACCGGCTGATCCCGGCCGGCGTCAAGGTGACGGTTGGATTCATGACCGTGCAGGCGCCGATGGTTGCGCTGAGACCGACACGCGGCCGGCACGGGGCATCGATTTCGAGATTCGCCTCGTCGGCAGGGCCGGGGTCATAGCGAGAGCGGGGAGCGCCCGCCGATTCGGAGTGAAGTGGCATGCGGTCTTGCGCGACTGCAGTCGGCGTTGGAAATCCGGGAGGGCGCTGCTTATACTCCCGGTGTATTCTCAATGCAGCGCGGCGGGAGATTGACATGCAGTGGTCTTGCTGGCGGCTGGTTGTGGTCGGCTTTCTCGCCGCGGTGCATGCCGAGACGTCTGCCGGAGATCCGGCTGGCGGAATCTTCAGAGACGGTTTCGAACTGCCGAACCGGTACGTCGATGTGTCGGCGGGCATCGACCGGCTGTGCGTCGTGGATGTGGTCGGCAATCTGTTTTGTGCCGAGCCACCGGGCAGCGACGATTATCCGGATTTCCTCGGTGGCAGGTTCGTCGACCTGGCCGGAACCGAATCCGGGATCTGCGTTCGCGATGCTGCCGATTCGATCCGTTGTTTCGGGCCGGACCCGCTCGTGCCCGGCGCAGGATTCGAACAGTTGATCGCCGGCACCGCGGGATTTCTCCCGGATCTCCGAAACAGCATCTGCGCGCCGGATGCCGGTTCGACGACGATCCATTGCGTCGGTGATGCGCCGCCTGCGGCATTGCCCGTCAACGACTTCACGACTTCCAGCCCGACCGACCTCGAGTCGCGGGCGTGCTGGGCGCCGCAGTCCGGCGGTATCGAATGCGAGCTCAACGGAAGTCCAGGGCCGGTCCTGGGGACTGCCGTGTTCGAGGAAGTTGCCCTGGGCGGAGCGGGCGATGAGGCCGTTGTCTGCGGGCTGACGAATGGACTGCCGGTCTGTTACGCGTTGCTCACCGGCCTCGAGACGGCGGTTCGGGCCGGAATCTCACTGCCGATCACGCAGCTCAGCGGAGATCGATTCGGCAGCTTCTGTGGTCTTCGGGTTGAAGGCGAGCTGGTCTGCTGGATGACCGAGCAGAGCTCCGAACCGGGCAATACCATCGTCCAGAACCGGGGCAACGACAGCCTGTTGGCGCGCGTGGAGACCCACTCGGTGCTGTACGGCGCCACCTGCGGGATCGATCTCGTTCAACGCATCGATTGCTGGGGTGAGAACTTCGCTGGCGCCGGCATCGCTCCTGCCGGTGCGGGCTGGGCGAGGGTCCATTCGGCCGGCGGGACGATGGCCTGGGCGCATCCTCAGCGCTCGCCCGGTCTTCGTGGAGGGTTCAGTGACCAGCTTCGATCTGCGGACGGATTTGCACCGCCCGTCGAACCCTCGCTGCGGGAAGCGCTGGCCGCATGTGGCCTGAGAGACGGGGAGTTCAGATGCATCAACGGTACCGATCGCTGGGGTGTGCCCGAGGGTCCATGGCAGGATCTTTCAGTGAGCCGAAACGATCCGGTGTCTTGGTGCGGGGTGGATGCCGATGGCCTGCTGGCGTGCGCAAGCCGACTTGCCGGCAGCCAGTTGTCGAACGTCCCGGCGGGCGTGTTTAGCGAAGTCGTCCTGTTCCTTGATACCGCCGGCCCGGCGCCCGAAGAGACCGCCTATGCTTTGGGCGCCGATGGATCGCTGGAATGCTGGGGAACCGGCGGCCCGTGCGCAGCGGCCGCGTTCACCGACTTCGTTCGAATCGGCAAGGGATCGGTGCTGGAAGTCGGGCTTCGTGCGAACGGTGACGTCGTTTCCTTGAGTAGCGGCAGCTTCGTTGCTGCAAGCGAGTCATTCGACCGCTTTCGCGGTGGATTCGGCTTTCGTGCCGATGGCTCTTTTGCCTGGTGGGCTTTCCCGGATCGAGCAGTCCCATCGGGTGCGTATCTCGATGTCACCGGAGCCTCGATCGGGTTCGGTGGAATCCAGCTCAATCCAGGGCCCGGTCCGGCGCCCACGTCGGTCGATGGTTGTGCGGTACGCGCCGATGGGGGCCTGGATTGCTGGCGTGATGACGCAGGCTCCGCGGTCATCGAGTTTCAGGTCGACGGCAATTATCGTCAGGTCCATCGGTCGATCGGTATCATGCTGACCGACGCGGCCGGCACGAGCGATACCTTCGCCGGCGTCGATCTCGGGTCGCCGCTGACCCCGGCGGCCGAGTATCTGACTTCGTTCGGTCTGTCTTGCATGACCGACCTCTCCGGCCGGCTTGGATGCAAGGGCGGTTCGATCGATGAACTTTCTCCGGTCAATCAGACAAGCGATTCGTATCGAGGCCTGGCGCTGGATGGCCAGCGCTTGTGCGCCTTGAACTCGAACGACCGGGTCGAGTGCTGGTCGCTGTTCGGCGCATCGCCGCTGGCGTTTCCCGATCAGGCCTTCGATTCCGTTGCAGTCGGGCGCGACCACGCATGCGGCGCAACCCAGTCGAACACACTCATCCACTGCGTTGGAAACAACCCGCTGAATCCACTGCCCGCCAATCCGTTCCCGGCGCTTGCCCAGCCAGGCTATCGCGATCTCGCGAGCAGCGCTTTCGCGACCTGCGTCATCCTGCCCGACGGAAGCATGGATTGCGCGTCGGCGGGCTTCCTCACGACAGCGCTTCCCGATCCTTCGGCTCGCTATGTGCAGGTCGAGATCGAGGCGTTCAGCCGGCGTTTCTGCCTGCTCAGCGAGTCGGGAACGATCGAGTGCTTTGTTCAGGGAGATCCCGGACAGCCTTTGGTCCCGGTGTTTTCAGCGAGCGGAAATTTCGTGGATTTCGCGTTCACCGAACGCGAATTGTGTGCGATTGATGATGACGGCAGGGGGCGCTGCTGGAGTATCGAAACACGGCTTGCCGAATGGAACGTTGAATTGCCGCAGGGTTGACTCGCCCAGGTCATCGCATGCGGGCGCTCCGGCCGAACCCACGTTCGCATATCGCTGATTGAACCATGCCCTCGGGTTCGGCTCCGTCAATCGGCCGTCAGCCTGCGGGTTCGGGCCTGCATCGGCACTCGCTTCCTGTCGCGCTGCTACAATCATTCGCTGCGCATGCAATCGGCGGCGTCAATCGATCGGCCCGTCGCCATCCAATACCCTCAAGGAGATTCCATGTTGAACCGCCGTATCACGGCCGCGCTGTCGGCCCTTTTGCTTGCAAGTTCCGTCGTCCACGCGACGGCGCCCGAGACCGAAGACGAAAAGACCTTTTACGCGCTCGGATTGCTGATCAGCCAGAACCTCGTGAATCTCGACCTTTCGGCCGAAGAACTGGAGTTGGTCAAGGCCGGCTTGACCGATCGCCTCACCGGTCAGGATACCTACGGGATCGATCCGGCCCGTTATCAGGCCGGCCTGCAGCAGTTGGCCCAGACCCGGGCCGCCGCGAAGGCCGCCGAGGAACAAGAGGCAGGTGCCGAGTTTCTCGCCCAGGCCGCAGCCCGGCCGGAAGCGATGACGACCGACTCGGGCCTCGTCTACACGGTGATCGACGAAGGAACCGGCCCGAGTCCCGAGGCCAGCGATCGGGTCCGGGTCCACTACCACGGCACGCTGCGCGACGGCACGGTGTTCGACAGCTCGGTCGACCGCGGAGAGCCCGCGACCTTCGGACTCAACCAGGTCATCCCGTGCTGGACCGAAGGCGTGGCCCGGATGCAGGTCGGCGGCAAGAGCCTGCTGGTGTGTCCCCCGGATCTCGCTTACGGCGAACGCGGCGTGGGACAGATCCCGCCCGGCGCGGTGTTGAGCTTCGAGGTCGAGCTGCTCGAGATCGTTTCGGAGTAGCAGGCACAGCAGGCTCGGGCCTTGCCTTTGAGCCGCGAGCCGCTTTCGGCAACAAGCAAGCCCTGACCATGGCGTGCGCGACCCCGTCGCGCCTGACTGGTATCGAGCTCGTGTGCACGGCCGCTCGTCGATGACGGGCGTGAGGGCAGCAGACGGGGCAGCCACGCTCTAAACGTCAACGCCCTGGTTACGCCCTGGTCATTGCACGAACCATGGCTCGAAGCCGTTCGAGAACAGCGGCAGTTCGATTCGGAAGCGCTCCCCGCCGTCTTCAGGATCGGCCGTCCAGCCCAGAGCCGTCCAGTCGACTCGATCGCTGCCGTGGCAGTCGCTGCAGTCGCCACCCATGCCCAGCGCCTGGGGCGCCGGCGGGATCTCGTGATTCACCGTGAGGAACATGGTCGTCTCGGCAAAGCCGAACTCACCGCTATACGGCTGACCGGTATAGGCCGACCCGTCGATCAGCGCAAGATCCCAGTCGAACAAGGCCCAGTAGGGGTTGTCCCCGTTTCGCGTGCCGAACAGATGCGGAACGAGAATTCTCGGTTCCATCACGTCCACGGGCTGGTTGCCGACCATCTTCTTGAATGGGTAGATCCTCGCACCGGGATCCAGCGCATCACCACGAGGCGTGGCCAGTGGAACCGGTACCGAGCGAATCCGGTCGCTGTGATTGACGATCTTGCGCTGCCAGATGTCGTTGCTGTAGCGCAGTTCGGGACGGACGTCGTATGACCACTCGAAGCTGCCCTTTTTCTTGTTGTAGGTCGCACGGCCGGTCACCGGGTCGATCGGGATCGGGTCGATATCCTGACCCGCATCGGACCAGTACCAGGCGACCTTGGTAGCGATTGCACGCGCGATCGAGGGCACGTGGCAGACCTGGCATGCCAGGCGGTCGTGCCTGCCGCTGTTGATGATGCGTCGAACGCTGGTGCCCTGGTGGATGCTCGTGGCCAGACCATGACAGTCTGTGCACTGTTTCATCTGGCCTTCGTCCACCGAGTGCAGTGACATTCCCCCGATGCCGTGGTCATAGGTGCCGGCGGACTCGTTCGGCGCATGGCAGTCGACGCAAAGCATGTCTTCGCCGTCCACACCGAGGTGGACATCGAACACCCGGGTGGTATTGACGAGATCGCTGGACAAGTCGCCGTGCTTGACATTGTCTCCGCCCCCGGCCATGGCGTGACATCCCAGGCAGGCCGCGCGCGTTGGCCGGCCGCTATTCATCGCGACACTCCGGGCGACAATATCGAGATCTACAGAGGGATCCGGCAAGCCGGCCGTGGTCGGTGCCTTCTTGTAAGTTCCGGTCTGGTCATGGCAGACCAGGCAGTCGACGTTGGCCGGATCGTCGAAATCAAATCCATCGTCGGCATAGCCGTAGCCGATATGGCACTGCGTACAACGCCCCTCGTTGGTCGGCACGCCGATGCAGAAATTGTTGAGCAGGTCGCGCTTGCCATGGACTTCGCCGGATGCGCCTTCGATCTGCCATGTCGGTCCCCGCCACCGAAAGTGACCGGTGTCGATGATATCCAGTCCCTCCTCAAGGTGGCACTCCAGGCAGGAGGTCGTGCCGAGATAGGCATTTGCCGTGAAGTAGTCGGCGTGCGCCTGCGCTGGATTATCGATGAAGCCCGGTTGTGCGACGATCGGCGGGTTCCATGACAACAGCGCGACCAGCGGGATTCCGGCCAGCCAGTGCAATCGCCGGTCCGGTCTGTCGGGACGGATCGAAGCCGGGGGAGTCGGTAGGTTCGTGCGAATGCACGACAGCAAGGCAGGAGCGTACATGAGCCACCCTCCATTCAATCGGCGCGACTTTGGCGCGGGTCTGCAAATGCGGCTGTCGAGATTCGTTTTGCCAGATTTCGTCCGGACTCGTCATGACCTGGGTCACGGCGGTATCGGATACTGGAACAAAACCGGGCTTTGTGCGCGGCACGGCCAGTCGGAAGTGCTCCCGTTCTCAGTCCGGCCAGAGCACGCCAATCGCGATCGTGAAGCCGAGCAGCACAACCAGGCCGATCACGGTGGCCGGGTGGGGCCGGCCGTACGATTTGAAATCCAGGGCCAGAATCGGCACCAGAAGCACCAGCTGCTGGACGTGCGCGGCGACCACCATGCTGTCGATACCGAGGCTCGGCAGGAACCAGCCCATGCGGAAGAACGCGGCATCGATGACCGATACGCTCGCCAGGATCATCAGCCGCTTGTGGCTGCCGGGGTTGCTGCGTCGGACCAGGAGCGCGCACGTGATGAACAGAGAGAACAGCACGATGCGCCGCAGCTGCGTCGCAACGACCGCCGGCCCGATCTCGCCGCCGGGGTAGTATCCGATCGCGATCGAGATCATCAGTGCAACGATGACCGGTGCGAGGATCACCGCGACCATGCCCAGCCGCTGGTGAACGGCAGCTCGCCCTCGGGCGATCAGGGCCGCCTGCACGACCAGCAGCGCAATCCAGGCTGACATCACCGCGGCGTGTGCGTGGATGATCAGCGGCGGGTTCTCGGCACGGCCGGTGAGAATCGCGATCGAGCTGGGTGTAAAGCCGATCACGGCCGCAGCGGCGATCAGTAACGCGGCGGCGAGAAACGCCCAGCGCTCGAATCCGCGCTTGCCTCGTTCGATCACCGGCCCGCACCGCAGCAGGCGGGCCCGACGCGCCTGTTGCATCCCGACCGGGCCCGAGTCGCGGTGGATTGCATCGGTGCTTGCTCCCCTGGATTTCAGATACTCAGTCTACCGCTGACCGGCGCTGGTAAAGAAGCCCGCTGCTGCCCGCCGGGCCACCCCGCATTCAGGGACGGAGTTGGTAACGCGACCCGTTCGGTTCGAGAGCTTCGATCGTTCCTGCGCATCGGATGCACGGGTCCCGGATGTGCATGTGCGGTTCTTCCCATCCACGGCATTGGCGTCCATGAGGCACGCATTCGAAAGGGCGACTCGGCCATATCGGTCGAATTCGGCACGCGTGGCACGGGCGCTGCGTCGATGGCCACTGCGGGACGCGCCCTGGACCCGGCTGACTGGAGTACGTCATGAACCACCCGATCCGTTTCCTGCTGTTCCTGCTTTCATTGATCCTGTCGGCTGCGCACGCCCAGGACACCGCCCTCACCTACCAGGGCGAGCTTCGCCAATCCGGCACGCCGGCCCACGGCCCGTTCGATTTCGAGGTCGCGCTGCACGTCGCTGAAACCGGCGGCAGCCCGGTCGACGTGGTTGCGCTGGACAATGTCGTGGTCGATCGCGGTCGATTCGCGCTGGCGCTGGATTTCACCGAAGTGCCTTTCGAGAGTGGACCGACCTGGATGGAGATTCGCGTCCGTCCGGGCTCGCAGACCGGGGGCTACACGACGCTCAGCCCGCGTCAGCGCGTGGCGCCCGTACCGTATGCGATCACGGCCCAGGGCGTCGCGGAAAGCGCGATCGACGCGCGCGCCATCGACGATGACCAGGTCCAGCGTCGCGTGACCGGCAGCTGCCCGCCTGGAAGCACGCTGGTCGGCATTCAGGCCGACGGTGCGCTCGACTGCGAACCCTTGCCCATCAGCCTGAGCGTGCCGCTGGACGAAGTGGGCCCGGAGCACGCCCGAACGTCGATCGCCGTTCGCCCGGACGGGCGGCCGGTGATCAGCTACTACGACAGCATCAACCGGGATCTCAAGCTCTACGACTGCCACGACTCGGCCTGCATCACCGGAATCGCGCGGACACTGGACAGCGGCGGCGATGTCGGCAGGGGCTCGTCGGTCGCGATCCGCGACGACGGCACGCCGATCGTCAGTTACTCCGATGCCAGCAACAATAATTTCAAGGTCTTCGCCTGTGCCGACTCGAACTGCAGCCAGGGTACGAGTGCGACACCCTTGCCGACGTTGCTCGCCGACGGTGAGGAGACGGCCATCGCCATTCGGAACGACGGCCTGCCGATCATCGCCTACGTGGGGGCGAACGACGACCTGGGAATCTTTGCCTGCGACAAC
The DNA here is from genome assembly GCA_964415285.1 of uncultured Halomonas sp. Taxonomy (GTDB): domain Bacteria; phylum Pseudomonadota; class Gammaproteobacteria; order Xanthomonadales; family Wenzhouxiangellaceae. Next base: position 23,171 of record CAYPZP010000023.1, read on the forward strand.
ACCTCCTGCTCAGGCTTGTTTCCCGGCGCAAATTCGCTTTTCAGCACCGGCGGCGTCTCGGATCTCGACATCGCCATTCGCAACGACGGCCGTCCGGTCATCAGCTACATGGATCCGGACGTCATGGTGTGGGTCTGCAGCTTCGCCGAGTGCGGCTCCGGCACCCCGCAACTGATCGATACCCAGGAATTTACGCCGAATGGCCCCATTCGCGGTCAGACAGCGGTGGTCATTGATCAGAATGGTCTTCCGGCGATCGGCTATGGGGCCGGGGCTGCCGGCGCCTCGATTTATCAATGCGACACCGCCTCGTGCGGCAGCGGACAGCGATTCCCACTCGACACCAGTGAAATTTCTGCATCGAATGTCGACCTGGCAATCGGACCGGAGGGCGAGCGTCTGATCAGTCACACCGACGGCCGAAACGACAACCTCGAGCTTTTGGCATGCGCCGCCGAGGGCTGCATGTTGACATTTTCCGGGAGGACCTTTGCTCGTGTCACGCTGGTTGGCGGGACGGTTTCGACCAGGACCTCAATTGCGGTTCGGCCCGACGGCAGCGCGGTGATCAGCTTTATCGATCGCCTGCGCGACCGGCTGATGGTCTACAGCTGCGGCAGCGCGAACTGTGGCCAGTGATCGGCGATGGGTGGCCGCGACGCTGCTGGTCGCGTGCTGCATGGCCGGCGCGCAGTCCGGCGGCCCGTACGAGATCACGCGCAGCGCCATTAGCGGCGGCGGGCCGGCCAGCGGCGGCGATTACGAACTGGTCGGTGCCGTCGCCCAGCCCGAGGCGAATCCGGTAGCGGCGGCCGGCGCCGCGTTCGAAGTCCGCGGCGGGCTCTATTCCAGCCCCGTCGTCACCGTCGACGAGGTGCTGTTCGTCGACAGCTTCGAGTCGGTCGCCAGGCGCTGAGTCGAATCGCGGCGTCGATCGGCCCGGTGCCGGTCGACGCCGGGCGATCCCTGCGGCAAGCGATCGCGTTCAGGCAGCTGCGGTTCGAAACGACAGCATCAGCCCTCGAAGTCGTCGATGAACACGGCTTCGGCGAGCACTTCCGCCTGCGCTATGGCCTGCGCCTCGGCTCTGCGCGAAACGCAGTTGATCCGAAGCGCCGTGGTGTTTTCGATGCGCACGATCCGGCTGCCGTTGGGTGCAACGTCGCTGGCGCGCCCGGCGTCGTCGGCAAGGCGGCAGGCGGTCCAGCTCGCGCGCACGAGGCTCGGCTCGTCCAGCGCCAATGCGCCGCCGAACCCGCGCGGGGCGCCTGCCAGCGTCGAGAGCTCGAACGACGTAATCCGCAGCGGCTCGCCGGAATCGTCGACGGTCACGCTCAGCGTGGCGCGATCGTCGCCGAAGGCGTTTCGACAGCTCAGCGTGTACGCGGTGGTCTCGGCAGGCGCGAGCGCCAGCGCGCCGGCTTGATCGAGCCGCCAGGACGTGGCCTGCTTATCGTCGCGCAGAACACAGCGGGTCGCCCCGGGCGCCTGCCAGCGCGCGAACAGGCTGTGGCCGCGCGCGATAGCGGCGCGGTCGAGGTCGAACGATTCGATTTCCGGCAGCGCCGCGGCGGTCGTAACGCGCACCTCCGCGGACTGCGCCGTTGAACCGGCGGCGACGAGGGTCGAAACGGTCATGCCGGGATCGGCGCCGGTCACCGGGAGATCGGCAACGGCCTCGGCCAGGCCCGGTACAGCCGCTTCCGCACGGCATCGATCCAGCCGCGGCAAAAACGCGGCCGGGCCGAGTACGCCGTCTCGCACGCAGGCGGCTGCGACGGCGCGCGGCCGCACCGCACGGCCGTCCGGACCGGCGCCGCGCGCGGCCACGGCCGCATCCAGCCGCGTCGGATCCAGCAAGAGCAGGTATTCGGCAGCGGCGCCCGAACCCATCAGCGCAAGCGCAGATCCCGCGAGCAGCGCACGCACATGACCGCGGCTCAGGGTGCTGACGGGAACTGCGTGACGTGGCTGGTGCCGGTCTGCACGTCGGTGAACTCGATGGACTACCAGGCGAAGCGCACTTCCTCGAGATACTGGCCGGTGCCGCCGTCGCTGAAAGGACGGATGCCGACGACGCGGCCGTTGACGAGGTCGATGCGGTAGACCTCGACATCGGCGCCCGCGTCGTCAGCGGCGAACAGCCGCAGCGTCAGATCGATGCCCTGATTCTCATCCAGCGCCTGGCACAGCAGCACGCTCGAGCGCGCCAGCGGCTTGACGATGCGCAACGGGCCGTATTTTCGCGCGCCGTGACGATGCCGGATGTCGGATCCAGCGCGGGTTCGCCGGTCCAGCCGTAGTTCAACACCCGCGAGTAGTCGGACGTGTCCACGCCGGCGGTCGGCGTGCTGCCGTCTTCACCGTCGGTGACGACTTCGCGGTTGGCGAGAATCTGCGCGAACATCTGGGACTGGGCCTGCACCGACACGCTCAGCAGGCAAGCCACGATCATCATCAAGATCTTTTGCATCGGAAGACCTTCCTCGGACGGGGATTCGAAGTACCTGAATACCCATACGCAATTCCAGCGACGCAAGCCGTCACCGCCGTATCGCGGGCTCCGGGTCGTCCCGTTGCGAGCTGCTCGCTGGACAGCGCCCATCAAGACGCGTACGGTCCGGTTTCGATCGAGTCAGCGCCGCAAAGAAATGCGATCGCGCGGAGGAATCCATGAACGAGTCTTCGCACCAGCCCTTTAGGGCGAGTTTGAAGTTTCTGGCCGACTTGTCGGCACCGCTGGTTTATGTGCCCTCCAGGGGCGGCGGGGATCAGACCGAGCATCTGGGCAATTACCGTCGCCACGAGGTGGACATCCGTGACGCGCGCAGGGAACTGCCGGCGACGGATCTCGATCGCGAGGGCTTCATGCTGCTCGGTCACGAGAGTGCGGTCGCCGACTTCCACGACGACGCGGCACTGCGCTCGACCTACCATCCCGAGCTGATCGATCTGTTGCAGCGCGTGACCGGCGCGCGTCGCGTCGAGGTCTTCGACGACACGCGGAGGAGTTCTTCGGTTTCGAAGCAGCAAGAGCGCGGCGCGCGCGATCCCGCGAATATCGTTCACAACGATTACACCCATCGCTCCGGAATTCGACGGCTCGATGATTTCTTCAGCCGCTCGCCGGACGAGGCCGAGCGGCTGAAGCAGCGGCGCTTCGCGATCGTCAACGCCTGGCGTTCCATCGGCGGGCCGGTCGCCGATCATCCGCTCGTGCTGTGTGATGCGCGCACCGTTCGCGACGTCGACCTGGTCTCGGTGGAGCGCCGCGGCGAGGACCGGACCGGCGAGCTGCAGGTTGCGCTGCACGATTCGGCGCAGCGCTGGTACCACTACCCGCGCATGCAGCGTGACGAAGTCCTGTTGTTCAAGACCTACGACTCGGCACTCGACGGGCGCGCCCGCTTCACCCCGCACTCTTCGTGCAAGGACCCGCGGGCTCCCGCCGATGCGCCGCCGCGCGAAAGCCTGGAGACTCGCTGCCTGGTGTTCTTCGATTGAGCCCGGCGGATGGGTGCGGCGGTCCCCGGCGCGCCACCCTGCCAGCAGCCCGGGCGCGGCGATTGCCGGCGACACCGGTAGTTCGCCCGGCCCGATCGACCGGATTTGAGCCGCTCGG
>CAYPZP010000024.1:0-25805 GCA_964415285.1 uncultured Halomonas sp.
CGACAATCCAGTCGGGCTTCCAGTCGGCCACCGATTCGTCCGCGCCGATGTAGCCCCAGAGTGCGGCGGCGGTAACGGTGCCGGCCGCACGCCCGGCGATCATGTCGCGCGCGTCGTCACCGACGAACACCGTCCTTTCCGGTGCGGCGCCGAGGATGCGGCAGGCCGTGATCACCGGGTCCGGCGCCGGCTTCGGGCGCGCCGCGGTATCGCCGCCGATCAGACAGCCAAGCCGCATGTGCCAGCCGGCACGTTCGACCACTGCCCGGGCCAGGTCCTCGAGCTTGTTGGTCACGATCCCCCAGGCAATGCCGGCCCGCTCCAGTGAACCGATCAGTTCCGGCATGCCGTCGAACGGACGGCTCCGCTCCCAGCAGCGTTCGCGGTAGTCGTCGATGAATGCCGCGCGCAATCGCTCGCGCTCGGCGGCTTCGAGCTCGGGCAAACCGTGATCGAGGATTGCCACCGCGCCGCGGCTGGCGACGTTTCGAAGCGCAGCGGTATCGATTTCCGGCAGGTCCAGCCGGCGCCGAATCCGCTCCAGCGCCGCGATCAGGTCCGGCGCGGTATCGGCCAGCGTGCCGTCCAGGTCGAACAGCACCGCCGACGGCGACCCCGGGATCATTCGGCCTCCGAATCCGGTCGGCGCGCGCTGAACAGGTAATTGATGCTCGGCGAGCCGCCGATCGTGACGGTGCGGGAAAACGGGTTGTAGCGCACGCCGTCGATGCGGCAGACCCGGCCGCCCGAATCGCGCACCCAGCCGCCCAGTTCCGAGGGCCGGATCAGGCGGTCGTAGCGATGGGTGCCGCGCGGCAGCAGGCCGAGCACGTATTCGGCGCCGACGATGGCCGCGCCCCACGACAGCGGGCTTCGATTGATGGTCGAGAAGAACAGCCAGCCGCCGGGACGAACCAGCTGCATGCAAGCGCGCACGACGCTGGCCGGCTCCGGCACGTGCTCGAGCATTTCGAGACAGCAGACCACGTCGAATGAACCGGGCTGGTCCTCGGCGAGCTGCTCGGCGGTCTGCTGCCGATAATCGATCTCGCGATCCGAGCCGGCCAGCCCGGATTCGACCTGGTGCAACCGGGCCACCGTCAGCGCCTTCTCGGCCATGTCGATCGCGGTGACCCGGGCGCCGGCCTTCGCCATCGCCTCGCTGAGCAGGCCACCGCCGCAGCCGATATCGGCCAGCCGCGTATCCGCGACCCGTACCTGGCTGCAAATCCACTCGACCCGGGGTCCGTTCAGGTCATGCAGCGGGCGTGAGTCGCCCTGCGGATCCCACCAGCGCGACGCCAGGCGATCGAACGCTTCGGCTTCGCCCGGATCGAGATTGAGCATCGGTTCGTTCATGCGTCGGTTCCGGTCGTATTCGATCGTCGTTGGAAGCTTCAGTTGCCGGCGTCGCCTTCAATCGCGGCAGAGATTCGTGTGCGCCAGTCGCGACAGCTGGCGAGGATTTCCGTTTCGTCCAGCGTCGTCATTCGGCGCTCGGCCAGCAGCCGGCGCCCGGCGACCCAGACGTCGGTCACCTGATTGTCCGGTACCGCGTAGACGATCTGTGAAATGACGTCGTAGACCGGCTGCGTCTCGATGCGATCGAGACGGATCGCCGCCAGATCGGCCTGTTTGCCGATCTCGATGGAGCCGATTTCCCCTTCCAGCCCGAGCGCACGCGCGCCGTGCAGGGTCGCCATCGACAGCGCACGCGCGGCCGGAACGGCCTCCGGGTCGCCGGCCGAGACCTTGGCCAGCAGGGCAGTCTGGCGCATCTCGGCGATCAGGCTCAGGTCGTTGTTGCTGGCCGCGCCGTCGGTGCCGATGCAGACGTTGACGCCCGCGGCGTCGAGTTCGGCGACCGGGCAGATGCCGCTGGCCAGCTTCATGTTGGAGTCGGGGCAATGAACGATGTGGACACCGGCGCCGACCAGCCGCCGGATGTCGCCGGACTCGATCTGGGTCATGTGCACCGCAATCAGGCGCGGCCCGAGAACGTCCAGCGACTCGAGCCGGTCCAGCGGATGCAGGCCGTGCTCGGAACGACTCGACTCGATTTCACCGGGCGCCTCGAGCAGGTGCAGGTGGATCCGTAGATCGAGCTGTTCGGCCAGGGAGACGATCCGCCGGAAAGCGTCGTCGCCGACCGAATACGGCGCGTGCGGCACGAAGCTGACGCCGACCCGGTTTTCGCCCGAAAAGCGCTCGTGCACCGCGAGTCCGCGGCGGAAATACTCGTCCTCAGTCTCGGCCCATGGCGTCGGGAACCCGATCACGGGCATGCCGATGACGCAGCGCATCCCGGCGTCGAGCGTCGCCTCGGCGGTCACGTCGGGAAAGAAGTAGTTGTCGTTGAAGCAGGTCGTGCCCGAACGCAACATCTCGGCCAGCGCCAGGCGGGTGCCGGCGCGCACGTAGTCCGGCCCCATGATGATCTTCTCGGCCGGCCAGATGTTCTCATGCAGCCAGCGCATCAACGGCAGATCGTCGGCCAGCCCGCGCAGCAGCGACATCGCCGAGTGGGTATGCATGTTGACCAGCCCGGGAATCAGCGCGTGCGCGCCAAGTTCGACCCGCTGGGCCCCGGCGTGGCGGGCCTCGAGCTCGACGGCGGGCAGCAGGTCGACGATGCGTTCACCGTCGACCACCACGGCGTACCCTTCCAGCACCTGCCCTTCCGGCCGCACCGGAATCACCCAGCGCGGCACCAGGGCCCGGAGACGCGCCTCGGTCATTCCTTGACTCGCGACACGTATTCGCCCGAACGCGTGTCGATCTTGAGTACCTCGCCCTCGTTGATGAACAACGGCACGCGCACCGTCGCGCCGGTTTCGAGCTCGGCCGGCTTACCGCCGCCGCCGGAGGTGTCACCGCGCACGCCGGGATCGGTGCGGATCACTTTGAGCTCGACGAAATTCGGCGGCATCACGCTGATCGGGCTGCCGTTGAACAGCGTGACCTGACAGCGATCCTCTTCCTTGAGCCACTTGGCCGCATCGCCGACCGCGTTGGCGTCGGCGGCCAGTTGTTCGAACGAGTCGGGGTCCATGAAATGGAAGAACTCGCCGTCGCCGTAGAGGTACTGGACTTCCTTTTCGAACACATCGGCCGATTCGACCGTTTCGTTGCTCTTGAACGTCTTTTCGACGACCCGGCCCGTGTTGAGATTGCGCACCCGGATCCGGGTGAAGGCCTGGCCCTTGCCGGGCTTGACGAACTCGGTATCGACGATGGTGTGCGGCTCGCCGTCGAGAAGTACCTTGAGCCCGTTCTTGAGATCGTTTGCGCCGTAGTTGGCCATATTGATCGGCAATCCTGTGTGCGTGGGTTCTACAATGAGGACTTCGCGGCCCGTGGTTCACGCCGCCAATCCCGATTCGATCCCGATATGATACCCGCCGCTTCGCGCCCGCTGGCAACACCGGACTGGCAGACACAGATGCGTTCGGCCTGGCGCGACCCGCACGAACTGCTCCGTCATCTCGGGCTCGATCCATCCGGCTTCGACATCGAAGCCGACGCCGGATTCGATTTCCTGGTCACGCAGGCGTTCGCCGCCCGCATGCGCGCGGGCGATCCCGACGACCCGCTTCTCCGCCAGGTGCTGGCCACGACCGCCGAGCGGAGCGCCGCGCACGGCTTCGAAGACGACCCGGTCGGCGATCGTGCCAGCCGCGCGCAGCCCGGCGTGCTGCACAAATATGCCGGTCGCGCGCTGCTGGTCACCACCGCGGCCTGCCCGATCCACTGCCGCTACTGCTTCCGCCGCGAATTCGACTATCGCGCCGACCGGCTCGATCGCGACCGCCTGGCATCGGCCGTTTCGTGGCTGGGCCAGCGCCCGGACATTACCGAAGTCATCCTGTCGGGCGGCGACCCGCTGATGCTCGGCGATCGCCGGCTCGGCGAGATCACCGACGCGCTGGCCGAACTGCCGCATCTCAAGCGCCTGCGCATCCACAGCCGGGTACCGGTAACGCTGCCGGCGCGCGTGGACGACGGACTCATTGGCTGGCTCGAGTCGCTGCCCTGGACGATCGTGTTCGTCATCCATGCCAACCACGCCGGAGAATTCGACGCCAGCGTGGCCGCGGCCATCACGCGCCTGCACGGACCGTCGGCGGCGGTGTTCAACCAGGCCGTGCTGCTCGCCGGCGTCAACGACGACGTGGATTCGCTGGCCGACCTGATGGAAACCGGATTCGAAGCCGGCGCCGTGCCCTACTACCTGCATCTGCTCGATCGGGTCCGCGGATCGGCGCACTTCGAAACCGATCGCGAACGCGCCGTGGAACTCGTCGACGCGCTGCGCCGACGGCTGCCCGGGTACCTGGTACCGCGGCTGGTGCGGGAGCGTGCCGGCACGCCGTACAAACTGCCGGTGCTGTAGACGCATCTCGAGCATCGGACAACGGGCCGAAGACACGGGTACCATAGGCGCCGATTGCAAGGGGATGGAACAGTAGTCACAGGATCTGCGATGACCGAATCCGTCGAACCACTGAACATCCTCGCCGTCGACGACGACCCCGGCTCGGTCCGGGAGATCGAATCGGCGGTCAACGATCCGTTGTTGCGCTTCCACTTTGCCGACACCGCCAACGCCTTGAGCCGCACGATCGAAGCGCAGCCCGTCGATCTGGCCGTGATCCATCTGCACGATGGCAGCGAAGCGCTGCTGGACCCGCTGGTCCGCCTGGTTCGAGCAGCGTCGCCGCCGATCGCGCTGATCGCGCTGACCGCGCCGGAGGCCGGGGCGGCGCTGGCGGCGGCCACCTGCGGGGTGAACGGATGCGCTCGCATGGACGATCCGGAATCGATTCAGCGCGTCGTAGATGAACGCGCATCCCAGATTCGGCGCCAGCGCGCCCAGGCCCAGTCGCTGGAGCAATCGAGCGATATCCACGAGCGCTACAACCTGCTGCTGGAATCCTCGAGCGAAGCGATCGCTTACCTGCACGAAGGCCTGCACATCTACGCCAATCCGAGCTACCTGGCGCTGTTCGGCTATCCGGATTTCGACGCCATCGAGGGCTTTTCCGTGCTCGACCTGCTGTCTTCGCCCGACGGCCACCACGACATCAAGCAACTGCTGCGGTCGCTGTCTCGCGGCGAACTCCCGAGCGAGACGCTCGAGTTCACCGCGCACCGCAGCGACGGGGCCGAATTCCAGGTCGATGCCGACTTCGCGCCGGCTCACTACGAAGGCGAGACCTGCACCCAGATCATGGTGCGCGAGCGAATCGAGGCCGACGACAGCGCGAAACTTCAGCAGGAAATCGAGAAACTGCGCTCTCGCGATCTGTTGACGGGTCTTTTGAACCGACAGGCCTTCATCGGCACCCTCAATAGCGAGCTCGCGGAGCCGCCGGACGATCGCCACGTCGCCATCCTGCTCGCGGCCGTCGACGACCAGGAGGCCCTGCAGCACAAGGTCGGTGCCGCGGCGCCCGACCTGATCATGCGCCAGAGCGCCGATGCCTTCGGCGAGATCATCAGCGAGGACATGCTGCCGGCCCGGCTATCGGACCACGTGCTCGCCGCGCGGATTCGCTTCGCAGATCGCGACGAGGCGACCTCCATGGCCACGCGCGTGGTCGAGACCTTCTCGGGCCGGATCCTGGAGATTCGCGACAAATCGCCGTCGATCACCGCCAGCGTCGGCCTGGCCATTGGCGGCAGCCACCACTTCTCGGCCGACGAATTGCTGAGCCAGGCCGAAACAGCGTTGCGCGAAACCCAGCGCGCCGGCGGCAACAGTTACATGCGCTACCGCCCCGGTTCGGCCGCGAGCGAAGACACCGACGTCGAAGAATGGGCGGAGCGACTGCGTCATGCGCTCAACAACGGCGATTTCCGGCTCGTCCGGCTGCCGATCACGAGCATGGAAGACGACAGCTTCATGATCAGCGAGTTCGAGACCCGGTTGCGCGAAGAAGGCAGCGACGAGATCATCATGCCTTCGACCTTCCAGCCCGCCGCCAATGCCTCAGGCCTGGCCGCAGACCTCGACCGGGATCTCATCGAGAGCCTGGTTCGATGGTGCGGAAACAACCCCGAGATGGACGGCGAGATGCTCGTTCCGCTCAGCGTGCAGGGCCTGACCGATCCGGAGTTCTCCGAGGAGCTCCAGCAGCTCGTCGACGACGGCACACTCGAAGCGCGCAAGCTGATCCTCGGGTTCCAGGAATCCGAAGTCCGCGAGAACCTGCGCGAACTGCAGCGGCTGGTCAGCCGCATGGGCGCACGCGGCGTGCGCTTCGCGCTGCTCGGCGTGATGCCCGATTCGAGAATCGACCTGGTCCTCAAAAACGTCCACGTCGACTATCTCAAACTCGCCGGAAACCTCGACGGTGCGCTGCGCAACGACCAGCAGCAGCAAGCCGCGCTCGAGAAACTGGTCGCCGAAGCCGCTGCCAACGAGGCCCAGGTGATCGCGCCGCAGGTCGAGAACACCAGCGATCTGGCCGCGTTGTGGCAATTCGGCATCACGCTGATCCAGGACGACTTCGTCCGCGACGAAGAATAGGCCGGCCCGCGGCTACCTCGTTCGAGGCTGCGCGTGGATGGATTGAAGCGCATCACCATACCGATGCAATGAATTTGCGTAAGACAAGCGCCTTCGGCGATCGATCTTTTTCGAACCACGGCAAATCGGCCCGGCCCCGGCTTCACCAAGTTGTCCGGCTGCCGGTGTACCCGGCGGCCGGAACGAGCCAGGCCTCGAACCGAGCCCAAGACGCTGGTGCCGCTTCCCGAATCCGCGCCGGCGATCTTGATCGTCGAGACCAGCCACTTCGCCTCGACCCAGCCGGCAACCCGGACCCGATTCAATGCGCTGACCCACGCTACACGTTCTGGAAGAGATCGCGCGCCACGATACTGGCGCATTCGCATTGCGTCGTTCAAGAAAGCGCCCTTCGGCCAAGGGTGAATCCCCCCCCGACGACCGGACAAGACGTCCCACTGCCCCTATCGCGACCCCTCATGCAAGGCGCGAATGCGTTCCTCCAGTGGCGGATGGCTCATGAAAAGCCGTTTGAAGCCCATCCCGACCCGACCGCGTATGCCGAAGGCCTCGACCGCTTCCGGCAGTTCGCCCGGCTGCTGACTGCGGCGCAGACGCTCGAGCGCGGCGATCATGTTGGCGCGACCGGCAAGGCGCGCACCGCCGGCGTCGGCGCGGAACTCGCGCCAGCGCGAAAAGGCCATGACGATGATGCTGGCGAGGATGCCGAGCACGATCTGGAGCACGATCACGACGATGAAATATCCGGGACCGTAGCCGCGCTCGCTCTTGAACACCGCCCGGTCGATGATCTGGCCGAGCACCCGTGACAGCAGCAGCACGAACGTATTCAGCACGCCCTGCAACAGCGTCATCGTGATCATGTCGCCATTGGCCACGTGCGAGACCTCGTGCGCAAGGACCGCCTCGACCTCCGGCTCGCTCATCTGGCGCAGCAGACCGGTGCTGACCGCAACCAGGGCGTTGTTGCGCGACGCACCGGTGGCGAATGCGTTCGGTTCGGCGGCATCGAAGATGGCGACGTCCGGCATGCCGATTCCCGCCTCACGCGCCTGGCGCTCGACCGTACGGACCAGCCAGCGCTCGACCGAACTCGTCGGTTGTTCGATCACCCGGGCACGGGTCGACATCATCGCAATGCGCTTGCTCATCAGCAGTGAAATCAGCGCACCGCCCATGCCGAACACCAAGGCGAAGATCAGCATCGCTGCGTTGTTCACATCGATGCCCTGCGAGCGAAGCCACGGCTCGAGCATCTGCATCACCGTGCCGAACACCACGAGCACGGCGAGATTGGTCAACACGAACAGGCCTACCCGACGCATATCATTGCTCCTCGATAATGGGCCGATGAAACGACAGACGTCGATATGGGTACCGCCACATCAGTAAACAAGCAGGGGCCGCCGAGCGCTTATCGCGGCCGGTTCGCGCCGTCGCCGACCGGGCCGCTGCATTTCGGCTCGCTGGTCGCCGCCGTAGGCAGCTACCTGCAAGCGCGCGCATCTGCGGGAGTGTGGCTGGTGCGAGTCGAGGATATCGACCCGCCCCGCGAAGTACCCGGTGCCGCACGCGCCCAACTCGAGACCCTGCGGCGTTTCGGCATGGCGCCGGACGAGCCGGTGACCTACCAATCCGCCTCGCGGGGGCTGCATCTCAAGGCGCTGGAGCGGCTCGTGCGCGAGGGGCGCGCATTCGGCTGCGCCTGCACTCGTCGTGATCTGCCCGCCTCGGGCGTCTACCCCGGCACCTGTCGCGCCGGACTGCCCCAAGGCGCAGCGCCGCGCAGCATCCGATTCCGGATTCCCGACCGGCCGATCGCTGTCGTCGACCGCGTATTCGGCTCGCTGGACCACGATCTGAACGAGCACTGCGGAGATTTCGTGATCCGGCGCGCCGACGGGCTGATCGCCTATCAGCTTGCGGTTGTCGTCGACGACGTCGCCGCCGCCATCACCGAAGTCGTCCGCGGCAGCGACCTCCTCGACTCGTCGGCACGCCAGCAATGCGTCTACGAGGCGTTGAGCGCGACGACCCCGGGCTGGATGCACCTGCCGCTTTGCGTGGATCGGCAGGGCCGCAAATTATCCAAATCGAGCGATGCCGATCCCGTCGAGCGGCTCGAGCCGGCGGCGGCGCTGCGACTGGCGCTTGCCGCGCTGGGTCACGAGCCGCCTTCGGGGCGGCGTTCCCTGGAGTCGATCTGGCGATGGGGCGTCGCGAACTGGTGCCCGCAACGAATACCGACCGAACCGTTCGAACTGAACCGCTAGGGTTGCCCCGCCGCCGATCCGGTGGCTTTCAGCGGCTCGCACCGGTCCACAGGCACGTGCGCCGGACCGCAGTCTCGTCGGTATACTCGGCGGCGTTGCGAGCCGAAAAGGTCAGCCGATGTCGGGCAATTACCTGGATTTCGAAAAACCGATCGCCGAGATGGAAGCCAAACTTGCCGAGTTGCGCAAGGTCGACAGCAGCCACGATCTGAGTCTGGAAGACGAGATCCAGCGCCTCGAGACGCGCTGCCGCGAGCAGATGGAGAGCATCTTCTCGGCGCTGAGCAACTGGCAGATCTCTCAGCTTGCCCGGCATCCGGAACGACCCTACACGCTGGACTACATTCCGCTGCTGTTCGACCGATTCGAGGAACTGCACGGCGACCGGCATTTCGCCGACGATCACGCCATCGTCGGCGGACCGGCATCGCTGGACGGACGCGCCGTCATGGTGATCGGCCATCAAAAGGGCCGCGACACCAAGCAGAAGATTCATCGTAATTTCGGCATGCCGCGCCCCGAGGGCTACCGAAAAGCCCAGCGCCTGATGGAAATGGCCGAGCGATTCGGGCTGCCGGTGATCACCCTGATCGACACCCCGGGCGCCTATCCCGGGGTCGGCGCCGAGGAGCGCGGCCAATCGGAAGCCATCGCGCGCAACCTCGAGGTGATGTCCCGATTGCGGACGCCGATTCTGTGCACCGTCATCGGCGAGGGCGGATCCGGCGGCGCGCTGGCGATCGGCGTCGGCGATCGCATCAACATGCTGCAGTTCTCGATCTACTCGGTCATCTCGCCCGAAGGCTGCGCCTCGATCCTCTACAAGAGCGCAGAAAAGGCCGAGGCCGCGGCCGATGCGCTGGGCCTGACCGCGCAACGACTGAAATCGCTGGGTTTGATCGACCAGATCATCCGCGAACCGCTGGGCGGCGCCCACCGCAACCCCGATGAAGTCGCCGGCCGACTCAAGGAGCACCTGGTCAGCCAGCTTCAGGCGCTCGATGCACTGTCGCTGGACGAACTGCTGGACCAGCGCTACCAGCGCCTGATGTCCCTGGGCGCGATCGAGCGCAACTGAATGCCTCCCGCAGCCGCGCGGTGCGGGCCGCGCCCCCCCGATCGCCACGGCCCGAAAACATGCCGAAACTGAACGCCGAGGCGCTGTCGCCTTCGGGACGGCACTTGCTGGCCTTCAGCGGCGGCCCGGATTCGACCTGCCTGCTCGGATTGCTGCACCGCGACGGCCTGGCCCGGGACCTGCGCGTCGTGCACGTCGACCACGGGCTTGATCCGGAAAGCGGGCAGCGAGCCGACCGGGCTCGGCAGATCGCCGAATCACTGGGCAGCGCATGCGAGATTCACCGGATCGAAATCCGCCGGCAGAAGCGGGACGGCGGCCTGGAGTCGGCCGCGCGCCGCCGGCGCTATGCCTGCCTGGCGGCGATGATGCGGCCGGACGAATACCTGCTGACGGCGCACCATGCCGACGACCAGGCCGAAACCGTCTTGCTGCGGCTGCTGCGCGGCGCCGGTCCCGAGGGCCTGGCGGGCATGCGCAGTCGAAGGCGGTTCGCGCCGGGATGGCTTGGGCGGCCGCTGCTCGACTGGCGCCGCGAGCAGATCGACGCCGTGATCGCGGAACTCGAAGTCCAACCGCTTTCGGACCCGTCCAATCTCGATCATTCGCGCGACCGGAACTACCTGCGCCATCGCGTCCTGCCCGTCATCGCGGATCGCTGGCCGGGTTACCGACGCGCGCTCGCGCGCAGCGCCGAACGGCAGCGAAACGCGGCCGACGCCGTCCGGCGCCAGGCGCGCCGCGACTGGGAATCTTTGTGCCGCCGTCGCGATTCCGGCGAAGTCGTACTCGACCGGCGCGGCTGGCTCGATCTTGAACGCGCGGCCGCGCTCGAGGTGCTGCGGTACTGGTGCAGCGATCTGGCCAGCCCGCCGCCGACGGCCCGCCTCGAGGCGTTTCACCGGCAGTGCGGGCATGCAGCGCCCGACAGCCAACCGCGACTGGCGTGGGATCACGCGTGCATGCACGCCTGGGCGGACCGGATCTGGCTGGATGTCCGGAGCTGGTCGCCGCCGGCGCCGACCACGGAATGGAGCGATCCCGAAGGCGTGGCGGTTCCGGCCGGCGGGCGCCTGGTCCTGCAACCGATCCCGGATCGGCGCGCTGCGACACGCTGGACGATCGGTCCGGTGGCGAGCGGCGCCCGGCTGCGGCTCGAAGCCGAAGGACCGAATCGCAAGGTGACCGAACTGCTGCGCCGAGGCGGTATTCCGCCGTGGAGAAGACCGGCGCTGCCGGCCCTGTACAGCGATGGAACGCTGCGTGCGGTGGCGACGGACTGGCTGGATCATGAACTGTCGGCGTGGCTGGGCGCGCGCGGGAGTCGACTCCGATGGCACGACCAGCCCGCGGCACTGCTACCCTGTCGGGGCGTAGATCGGAAATGCTCACCATGAGTGAAAAGTCATCGGAACAACCGTCCAGCTTCGAGCACAATCTGGCCGAACTGGAGAAGATCGTCGAACAACTGGAGTCGGGCGATCTCGAGCTCGCCGATTCGATGGAAAAATTCAAGCGCGGCGTCGAACTGAGCAAGTCGTGCAGGACCATGCTCGACGAAGCGCAGCAGACCATCGAGGAGATTAGCGCTTCGGCTCCGCCCGCTCCGGGCGAGGACACACCACCCGACGAAACGTCAGGTTGATCCGCCGCCCCACGGGTCTTCGCGTTCGCGGGACCTGGTGCTGCCAGTGGTGCTGTAGCGCGCCGCGCATCAGGATCAGGCTACCGTGCGCCGGTTGCAGTTCGAATCTCTTCGTGCGCTCGGTCCGGTCTCGCAACATGAAGCGACGAACGCCGCCGAGGCTGATCGATGCGATCACCGGGTTGCGTCCGAGTTCGGGTTCATCGTCGGCATGCCAGCCCATGCAGTCATCGCCGTCGCGATAGAGATTCAATAAAACGCTGTTGAAACGATCGTCGCCGACCGCTTCGAGCCGGTTGCGCAGCTCGGCCACCAGCGGGTGCCAACCGCTCGCGACGTGAACGTCTCCGGAATACCGGTATTCGACCCCCGGATCGCCCTGAAAGCAGATCAGGCGCGGTTGCAGCACGCGCTTTCCGAACAAGCGGATGGAGCGACGCTGCCAATCGATCTCTTCGGCCAGTGTCTCGAAACAAGCATCCGCTTGGTCGGCGGAAAGCCAGCTGCTTCGATACTCGATGACGCCGTCGGGAGGAAGCGCCTTGACGCAACCGTCACCGTGCATTGACTCGAAATTCATTTCTGCTTGACGCCACGTCGATCAAGCATCCGGATTATACGCCGCGTGCTGCAAAGCACTTCTTTCTCAAACTCCAAAGGAGCAAATTGAATGCGAGGTTTCCTCAAAGCAGTCGCAGTGACCCTGACCGTCGGCACAAGTGCCGTCGCCTTTGCCGATGATCACGGTATGCACAAGGACATCGTCGATACCGCGGTTGCCGCCGACGATTTCAACACGCTGGTCACCGCGGTGCAGGCAGCCGGTCTGGTCGAGACGCTCAAGGGCGACGGTCCCTTCACCGTGTTCGCACCGACCGACGCGGCGTTCGCCAAGATCCCGGCCAGCGACCTGCAGGCATTGCTCGCCGACAAGGACCAGCTGACACAGGTGCTGACCTATCACGTCGTGCCGGGCAAGGTCATGGCTGCCGACGTCATGGGTCTGGATTCGGCCGCAACGGTCCAGGGATCCGAAGTCGATATCCAGGTTGTCGCGGGCGGCGTCAAGATCGACAACGCCAACGTGGTCCAGACCGACATCGAAACGTCGAACGGCGTGATCCACGTCATCGACACCGTCATCCTTCCCTGAACCGGGATCGATGGGACCGACGCAGACCGGGCGCCCGGGCGCCCGGTCTGCTCCTTTCCACCCGCAGCCGACGGTCGGGTGAGCCGAAAACGCCCTCTCCCGGGCCACGCATGCACCGGCGCCCCATAGCGGCCGACCGGATTCTCGCGCCTGGCAAAACCCGGAACCTGCACGCCGAAGTCATCGGCCTGCACCGACTTCAGGACCCGCTCCGGATCGACCCCGTCTGATGACCCCACGGTGCACCGCGACCCTTCGAATCCCGGGCACGAGGCAAGCGGCCGATGAATCGCTTCGGTCATTCGGCATCGGCGTGCGATCGGTCGATGTTCAGCGACGGTTCACGCAGCATGATTCAGGATCGCGGTGCAGGATTCGATCGTGCCGGCGATCGATTGTCCGTCGCGTCGATCCACCGGCCATGAAGCGATGGAGACCGGTTCAGAATCGTTCTCGTTCGTAACAGCTTTCTCACACCGTGAATGCCGCGATGAGGCCGGATTGCAGCGGCTTGGATATAATTCACGCTACAGTTCGATACGCTCAAATGGAGGAGTCCCATGGCATCTTGTTCTCGCAGAAATCTTTTCAAACTGGCCGGTGCAGGATCGCTGGCGTTGCTTCTGCCGGCGACGACGCGCTTCGGCGCCGCTTTCGCCCAGGAGCAGCTGGATCCGGAAGCCGCTCAAGCGAAGGCGCTCGGTTACGTTCACGACACCGAGGAAGTCGATGACGGCAAGTGGGCCTCTCACACCGTCGAACAGCGGTGTTCGAATTGCCAGTTGGTCCAGGGCGGCGACGGCGAATGGGTCGGCTGCGCCATCTTCCCGGGCAAGCTCGTCAATTCCGACGGCTGGTGCAGCGCCTGGGTGCAGAAGCAGGGCTGACGCGCTTCGCCGCATCCCCGTTATCGAAGGCCGCTCCGTTGTCGGGCGGCCTTTTTCATTGAGTCGGCAATGTGCTTGTCGGCGTCAGCGTCCGGTCAGAATCAGCCAGCTTGCCAGCGCGACGAGCACGGCCGGCGGACCCAGTGCAACCGCCATCGGCGACAGGTCGGCGACCAGTCCGAAGAAACCGGCCATGCCGGCCAGCAGCTGGTACCCGAGACCGATCGCCACGGCCAGCGTGACCTTGACGCTGACCGCGCCGCGGCGCGTCGGCCGTGCGGCCAGCGCCACCGCGATCAGCACCATGCCGATGCAGGCGATCGGCAAGGCCACCCTGCGCCAGAGGGCGAACTCGAATTCGCTGGCGTCCTGATCCCGCGCTTTCAGACTCGATACGTAGGTCCATAAATCCGTCAACGGCAAACTGGCCGGCGGCCGCCGGAACAGTTCGAGCTGGCGCTCGGTCAGAAACGAAGGCCAGAGATAGCGGGCGTGCTCGACGATCCGTTCGCCCTCGCCGGCCGCCGCAAGACGTTTGATCGTGACGTCCTCGAGAACCCACGTTCGCGGCGCAGGCACCGCATGTTCTGCGTGGATCTGGCTCTCCAGCTGTCCCCTGTCGCCGAATTGGTAGATGACGATTTCGCCGGGCAGTTCGCCCAGCTCGAATCGTCCGACATTCATGAACTGGGTCTCCGAGCGGACCCAAAGGCCGTGCCAGGGATGCCAGAGACTGTTTTCACCGATTCCGGCCTGGGCCACGGCCTCCGGAGCCCGGTACAGAAGCGGCGCCAGAAACTGCAGGGCAATCAGCCCGGCCAGCGCCACGGTAATCCCCGGCACCAGCGATACGCGGGCGACTCGAAGCAGGGAAATGCCCGAGGCCCGCATGACCGTCAACTCCCGCTGCGCCTGAAGCGTGGCCAGCACCGTCGCCGTGCCCAGCACCACGACCACCGGCAGCATGTCGATCAGGTCCACCGGCAGCTGCATCAGTGCCCTGAGCGCGCTCTGCACGGCCGCAACGCCGCCCGATGCATTGCCCAGTCGATCCAGGAAGGTGGTCACCCAGAGCAGCGCGCCGACCGCCACGAACATCGCGCCGTAGCCCTTGGCCAGGCGACTGAGCAGATAACGCGTCGCGATGCTCACAGCGGCGATCCCGGTCCGCGCCACTGCTGCCACAGGCGCACGACGACGAGCGGCAGCGCGATCAACGGCAGCCAGAACAGGCCGGGCCAGATCGAGATTGCGCCGGAGTCGACGCGGTCGGCCAGCATGCCGACGATGCTGAAGTAGAGCGCAACGACCAGGCTCGCGGTAATCAGCTTGCTGGCCTGTCCGGCGCGCGGATTGATGCGCGAAATCGCCAGCGCTACGAAGGCCAGCAACACGACCGATGCCGGCATCAGCGTGCGCCACTGCAGCTCACCCCACTCCAGCGGACCGGGATCCTGCATCAGCCGACCGAACGACAGCGCGCGGCGAATGCGATTGCGTTCGACCGGCGCCGGCGGATCCAGGAGCACGGTCAGCACCTTGGATCGATTGACCAGATCGGCGTCACCGTCGCTCTCCAGGCGGTAAAAACGCACATCGCCGACAAAATCCAGCGCGATCGTGCCGTCGTCCAATCGCCGCTGCTCGAGCCGCGAGGCGCGCAACAGATTTCGATAAGTGGGAAGCCGCTGGTGTACCAGCACGTCGGCCAGCGCGTCGCCGTCGCGTCGCTCGGCGAAGATCATCCATTCCTCGTCGCCGATCTCGAATCGGCCCGGCTCGACCCGGTCCAGGTCGACCTGGGCCGCCATCTCGCCTTCCATGCGATACAGCTCCGCGTAGCCCCAGGGGCGGAAGAAATGCGTGATCGCCGCAACCAGCAACAAGCCGCACAAGGCAAGCACCAGCACCGCGCGAACGATCGGATAACGACCGACGCCGGAAGCGGCCATGGCGGTGACCTCGAACGCACCCTGCAGTCGGCCCAGCCCGATCACCAGGCCGAGAAACAGCGCGCCGGGAATGAGCACGTCGAAAAACAACGCCACCTTGATCGCCGCCAGCTGACCGACTGCCTGCAACGAGAACCGCTCGACCACCGCGTCGTTGAGGTACCGGCTGAGATAGAACGCCAGCACCACGACCAGCACCACGGCGAACACGCCCAGAACGGGCCGCAGGAGCTGTGCCGCTACATAGCGCTCCAGTCGACTCACGCGCCGCCTTCGGCCCGCTTCGCCAGCAGGTCCTCGACAATCCGGAAATCTGCCCTGGAGTCGACGTCCACCGCGGCTTCGGCATCCTCGACCAGGACGGCCTCGATGCGCGCTCCGAGACGGCGCGACAGCGCACCCGTCGCCTGCCTCAGCGTCAGGCGCCCCGATGCGTAGCGCAACAGGTTCCACCAGCCGAGCCGCGCGACGATTCGCCACGGTTTCTTGCGGTCGGCCTCAAAACCCCGCCACAGCGCCACGACGTCGCGGCCACGCCGATCCGAGACATAGAACAGGTTGGTGCCGCACACGGATCGGTCGGAGAATCGATAGTGCGTGCGCCGGTGGCCGGGGAAACGCTGCTGAACCGCCGCGTGATCGACGACGCCGACGACCGCGTCGCCGCCGCTGCTGCGCGCCGAGTCGATGAACGAGTCCAGCCATTCGGCGCGCAGCAGCGGATGATCGCCGGTCACGATCAGCACCGCCCTGCCCGGAACGATCCGTTCGAGTGCGCTTGCCGCGCTTGCCGCAGGCCCCGCGCCCGGGTCGATGCGTTCGTCCACGCCGTGTGCCGAAAGCACCTCGAGATAGGCCGCCGACCCGGGACATACCGCCACGATCCGGCCGGTCGCCGACGCGCCGGCGACCGCTTCGAGGACTCGCTCGATCATCGGTCTGCCGCCGATCGGCACCAAAACCTTGCCCGCCACGCCGGCCGATGCGGCCAGCGGATCACCCGGTCCGCGATCGCCGGCCAGCACGACGATGTCGCAGCCGGCTGCAGTCATCCCGAAAGCGGCCTGGCATAGATCCGGAAGGTCTGCGCGACGCGCATGCCGATTGCCTCGACGATCGATCGCATCCCCTTGTTCTGGCGCAGGATCCACGACTGCTCCGTCATCTCGATGCGGTCGGCCAGCAGCAATGTCCGGACCGACTCGATCAGCGCATAGGCGATTGCGGCACCGGCCAGCGACTGCTGGAACGACGGATCGATCCCCATCAGCGGAATTCGCGCGCGCCGACCGCGCTTGCGGGCGATCCGCCACAGCAGCCGGACCGCGCCGGTCGGGAACAGACGGCCTTGGAGGTCGGATATCAACTCGTTGAGATCCGGCAGGGCGACAATGAATCCGGCGGGCTGGTCGTCCAGATAGGCCACTTGAACGTAGCCGGGACGAATCAGCAGTTTCATTTCCTGAACCATGTGCCGGAACTCGTCGCGCGTCAGCGGCACGAAGCCCCAGTTATCGGCCCACGCGGCATTGAACAGCCCGCGCATCAGTTCGGCGCTTTCGATCAGGTCGCGGCGCGCGACCGGGCGGATCTGCAAGCGCCCGTGCATCCGCTCCAGCAATCGCGCGATCCGGGGCGGCAGCTGGTAATCCGGCGAGCCGCGGTATGCCAGCATGTCGGCAGCCGGCTCGAACCCGACTTGCTCGAGGCGCGCGGCATAGTAGACGGGGTTGTGGTTCATCATCATCATGGGCGCGTGCTCGAAGCCGTCGACCAGCACGCCGCACTGCTGGTTGATCGAAAGATCGAACGGACCCAGCATTTCGGTCATGTCGCGTGCGGCCAGCCATTGCCCGGCCGCTTCGGAAAGACGCGCGAAGACCTCAGCATCGTCGATCGCTTCGAGTTGACCGAATTGGCCGCAACCGACCCGTCCCAGCGATTCTTGCAGCGAATCGATTTGCGCGCTGATCCGGCCCACCGCCTGCCCGCCGTCCAGCGCCAGCCAGGCCGCGGCCGTCGCGTGGCGGAAAAACGGCTGCCGGGGCGCCCAGGACTGGCGCACCTGCAAACGCAGCGGCTGGATCCAGCGGGAATCGTCGGCGCGAAGCCGGGCCGGAAGCGCGTGAAAGCGCTGCCAGTCCCGGCGGGTCCTTACCGGGGAAATCTCGATCGAGCGATTCCGGACACTGGGCATGAACCGATTCTCAGCGATGTGGCGTCGATACAACGGATGTTGCAAAAAAGTCCGCGTTCACACAAACTGATGCTGTGCGGGACCCGCTGGACCCGAAACTGGAAAGATTTCCGAACAGTTTCATTCCATTCGGCGACGCTTTATAATGGGCGTTTGAATTACAGCTCGCGACCGCGCTTCCGCGGGAATTCTACGCGAGATGACAGAACAACAAGGGAAAATCGGTTTTGAGCGACCTGCCAACCCCCACAAACAACTCGCTTCCACTGAAGACCTCGGGTTACCGGAGTCTGGCCGAAGCGCTGGACTACGCGGCCAAAGGGACGACGGGCTGCAACTTCCATAACGGTCGCGGCCAGCTGACCACCTCAATGACCTATTCCGAGCTTCGCCAGCGGGCGCGCGACGTCGCCGCGCGACTGGCCGGACTCGGCCTGGCGCGGGGCAGCCGGGTTGCGCTGGTTGCCGACACGCAGCCCGATTTCCACGTCGTGTTCTTCGCCTGCCAGTACGCCGGCCTGGTGCCGGTGCCGCTGCCGGCGGCGGTGCACCTGGGCGGCCGCGACGCCTACATCGAGCACCTGCGCGCGCTGCTGCAGGACTGTTGCGCCAGCGCGGCGTACGCATCGAGCGATTTCGTCGGCTTCCTTGACGCGGCGGTCGAGGGGCTGGAACTGGCCGTCAGCGGCACGATCGAGGCGTTCGAGGCGCTCGAACCGGCCGAAACCCTGCCCGAACCGCCGAGCGAGGACGAACTGGCCTATCTCCAGTACACCTCCGGCAGCACGCGCTTCCCGCGCGGCACGATGATCACGCAGAAGGCGGTATTGACCAACCTCGCGGGCATCCTGCAGTACGGGGTGCAGATCCGGCGCGGAGATCGCTATGTCTCCTGGCTGCCGTTCTATCACGACATGGGATTGGTCGGCCTGATTCTCGGCCCGGTCGTGTCGCAGCTTTCGGTCGATTATCTCGGCACCCGCGATTTCGCGATGCGTCCGCGATTGTGGCTGGAACTGATGTCTCGCAATCAGGCCACCATTTCGTACTCTCCGCCGTTCGGTTTTGCGCTGTGCGCACGCCGGCTGCGCACGTCGGACGTCGACCGCTTCGACCTGTCGGCCTGGCGCGTTGCCGGTGTCGGCGCGGAAATGATCCGGGCCGGCTGGCTGCGCCAGTTCGCCGAGGCGCTGGCACCGTGCAATTTTTCCGAATCGGCCTTCCTGCCCTGCTACGGCATGGCGGAATGCTCGCTGGCCGTGAGTTTCGCACCGCTGGCTCAGGGCCTGGAAATCGACCGCCTCAACGCCGACACGCTGGCGCATTCACGGCGAGCCGAACCGGTTGACGGAGATGCCGAAGGCATCCGGACCACTGAATTCGTCAACTGCGGCCGCCCGCTGCCCGACTACGAGGTCGAGATCCGCGACGAACGCGGCCGGTTACTCGACGAACGGCAGTGCGGCACCATCTTCCTTCGCGGCCCGAGCGTCATGTCCGGCTATGCCAACAATCCGGAAGCGACGCGCGAGTCGCTGTGCGAAGGCAACTGGCTCAATACCGGCGACGTCGGCTATCGCGCCGGCGATTCGCTGTTCATCACCGGGCGTGCCAAGGACTTGCTGATCATCAACGGCCGCAACATCTGGCCGCAGGATCTCGAATACCTGGCCGAGCAGCAGCCCGAAGTTCGCGCCGAGGACGCTTCGGCATTCGCGATTCCGGCGGAGGACGGGACCGAGGTCGCCGTTCTGGTCGTCCAGTGCCGTGAGCAGGATCCGTTCCGCCAGGCGCGGCTCGTCGAGCGGCTGAAGCAGAAAATCCAGTCCGAGTTCGGCATCGCATGCCTGATCGAGCTGGTCCCGCTGCACACGCTGCCGCGGACTTCGTCGGGCAAACTCTCGCGTAGCGGCACCCGGCTGGACTTTCTCAAGCGCAACGACCTCGAGGATGCCCAGGTCCTGCCGCGCGAGCTGGTCAACCGCACTCCCCACACGCGGGCCCTGAACCAGGCCGATTGACGAACTCATGAGTCGACTGCCGGTCATCGCCGTGACCGGCGCCACCGGCTTCGTCGGACGCGAGATCGTCCGGCAACTCGACGCATCCGTGCCCGGCGCCCGCCTGCGGCTGCTGGTGCGCGATCCCGAGCGCCGCCCCCTGCCGCCGGAACTGGCCCGACATGTCCTCGTCGCCGGATCACTATCGTGCAGCGATGCCCTGCGCGATCTGGTCGCGGATGCCGACACGGTGGTGCACGTCGCCGGGGCGATCGGCGGCAGCACCGCAGAAGCCTTCGACCAGCCCAACATCGTCGGCACGCGTCGACTGGTCGACGCGGTCCGGGACGCGGCTCCGCAAGCCCACTGGATCCAGATTTCCTCGCTGGCCGCGCGACGCCCCGATGTATCGTGGTACGCCGCGTCGAAGCGCGCCGGCGAGGAAGTCGTGAGCACCGGCATCGGCGATTATTCGATCCTGCGCCCGCCGGCCGTCTACGGGCCCGATGATCCCGCGCTGGCGGCATTCTGGCGCCTGCTGGGGCGTGGCTGGCTGATTCGACTGGGCCCGGCAACGGCGCGCTTTTCGCTACTGCACTGCGCCGACCTCGCCGAGGCCGTCGTGCGACTGCACCAACACGGCGCGACCGGACGCATCGCCACGCTGTCCGGCCCACAGCCCGAAACGGGCTGGTGCTGGGCCGACGTCGCCGCCACGGC
Organism: uncultured Halomonas sp.; assembly: GCA_964415285.1. Lineage (GTDB taxonomy): Bacteria > Pseudomonadota > Gammaproteobacteria > Xanthomonadales > Wenzhouxiangellaceae. The sequence continues at coordinate 20,438 of CAYPZP010000024.1, forward strand.
GGCCGAAGTCCGCGGCGGGCCGGTACGGACGCTGCCGATTCCGAAGCGCCTGCTGACCTCGATGGGAACGGGTGCCGGACTCTGGGGACGCATCATGCGGCGCGACCTGGTGCTCGGGCCGGGTAAAGCGCGCGAACTGCTGTACCCGGACTGGGTCTGCGATAATCTTGAAATCGAATCCGCGCTGGGATGGCGCCCAGCGACGCGGCTGCGACAGGCGCTTGATAACTTACCCGGATGGACTCGCCGATGACCGAAAACCGAACCCGCGTGGAACAAGCCGTTCGTGATGCACTTCAGGCCGCGCTGCCCGAGCTCGGCGAAGTCGATTTCGATGCTGCGCTGACTTCCGACGTAGGCCTCGATTCCGTCCAGGTCATGGACTTGGTCATGGAAATCGAGGACCGGCTGGACGTTTCGGTTTCCGTCGAGGCGCTGGCCGAAACCCGAACCCTCAACGAGCTGGCCGAACGCATCACGGCAACCCTCGGCGAGGGCGGCAGATGAGCCTGTTTGACAAGTTCTCGCATCTGGCTCAGGCGCGCGCCGGGCTCGGCACGTCCGACACACCCCCGGTGGCGACGCCGATCGAGGACATCGTTTCGGCGACCGAAGGCGTGATCGCCGGCCGCCACGTGATTCTGGCCGGCACAAACAACTACATGGGTCTGACGCTGGAACCGGACATCGTCGACGCGGCCGCAGCGGCGTTGTCGCACTACGGCACCGGCACCACCGGTTCGCGCATGGCCAACGGCAGCTACCACCTGCACCAGGCCCTGGAGCGCGAATTCTCCGAAGCGTTCGGTTGGCCGTCGGCAATCGTGTTCTCCACCGGCTACCAGGCCAATCTGGGCACGCTGTCGGCGCTGGCCGGCGCCAACGACTTCCTGCTGCTCGACAGCGACTCGCACGCCAGCATCTACGACGGCGCAAGGATGAGCGCCGGCCAGACGGTGGTGTTCCGGCACAACGACCCGGACAATCTGGATCGTCGCCTGGCCCGACTCGGCCAAGACGCGGAACGCGCCCTGATCGTCGTCGAGGGGCTCTACTCGATGCTGGGAGACCAGCCGCCGCTGGCCGAGTTCGTCGACGTCAAGCGCCGCCATAACGCCTGGCTTCTGGTCGATGAGGCACACTCGTTCGGCGTATTCGGCGAGCGCGGGCTGGGACTGGCCGAACATCACGGCGTTCTCGACGACGTCGATTTCGTCGTCGGCACGTTTTCCAAGAGCCTCGGCGCGATCGGCGGATTCTGCGTCAGTCGGCACGCCGAGCTGGAACTGCTGCGGCTGGCGTCGAGGCCGTATATCTTCACCGCCTCGCCGTCACCGGCGGTGATCGGCTCGACGCGCGCGGCGCTGCAGCGCATCATCGAGGGTTCGGACCTGCGGCAGTCGCTGTGGCGGAACATCGATGCGCTGTATTCGGCGCTCAGCGGCTACGGCTACCGACTGGGCAGCGAGCTGCCGGGGCCGGTCGCAGCGATCATCCTGCCCGACCGGGAGAGCGCGCTGGCGCACTGGCGCGGGCTGCTGGACTCCGGCGTCTATGCCAACCTGATGATTCCACCGGCCACGCCCAAGGGATTGAATCTGCTCCGCATCAGCCTCAGCGCGGCGCACACCCCCGAGCAGGTCGACACCATCGTGCAGGCCTTCGGCGAACTCCGCAAGGCAGCCTGATCGGACCGCCGGCCGCGCCGAAGCGGTATCCTGACGAGCTGGCCATCACCGAGGAGCCTGCCGCCGTGCCGCATCGGCCGAGCCACGCAACGCGGAATATCGCGTTCGCGGTACTGAGCCTGCTGGCGTCCGCCGGCGCCGCTTCCAACCCACCCGATCTCGATCGCATCATGGCCGACCCGGACTGGATCGGGCCGCCGGTCGAAGCGGCCTGGTGGCAACTCGACGGCAGCGGCTACTTTTTCCAGATCAAGCGGCCCGATTCGGATCTGCGCGACGTCCATCGCATGGACCTCGACAGCGGCGAAACCCGGCGCGTGAGCGCCGAACGCCGGAGCCTGATCGATGCCGGGGACCCGATTTTCAACCGCAACGGCACCCGGGCGCTGATGATCCGCGACGGGTCGCTGTTTCTGCGCAACCTGGGAGACCAGCGACTCGTCAGGTTGCACTCCGGCGCGCATCCGGTGCAATCGGCTGCATTCAGCGCCGACGGCGCTCGGGTGCATTTCCTGGCCAGCCAGCGCTGGTATCGGGTCGAAACGGGCGGCCGCGGCGCGATGCCGGTCGCCGACCTGCGCTTCGAGGACGATCCGAACGCCGAACCCGGCGCCGATGACCTGAAGCGAGATCAACTTCGCCTGTTCAGCACATTGGAACGCCAGCGGCGCCGTGACCGCGAAGTCCACGCCGGGGCTGTGGCCGAAGACCGCGCAGATCCGGATCGCCGCCCGGCACCGTGGTACCTCGGCGCCGGCAACGAGATCGAGTATCAGGCGCTGTCGAGCGACGGCCGGTGGCTCCTGGTGGCGGTTCGCCCCGAAGGCTACGACGACGGACCCTCCGACGCCATGCCGCGCTACGTGACCGAGTCCGGATACGTCGAGATCGAGGATGTTCGCACGCTGGTCGGACGCCAACCGCCGGCACCGCAGTCGCTGTGGTTGCTGGATCTCGAGCAGCGTGTTCGGCACGAGATCGATCTCGACGAACTCCCCGGCAGAATCCGGGACCCGCTGGCTGAACTCAAGGCCGAGCAAGGCCTGGATCCGCACGATGCCGATGATCCGAGGCCGGTGACGATCGGCAACATGGAATGGCATCCCGACGGCACGCAGGTGCTGTTCCAGGTCCGCGCCGTCGACAACAAGGATCGCTGGACCCTGGTCCTCGATGCGGCCTCACGCGAGGTCGAAACGCTGCACCGTCTGACCGATCCGGCGTGGATCAACTGGGCCTTCAACGAGCTCGGCTGGATTCCGGGCAGCGACACGGTCTGGCTGCTTTCCGAGCAGGACGGCTACGCGCATCTCTACACGATTGCAGGCGAGGCGCCGCCGCGACAGCGGACCCGCGGTGCATTCGAAGTCCACGACGTATCGATCAGCGTGGACGGCCACTCGGCGCTGGCGATTTCCAACCGCGCCCACCCGACAGCGTACGACCTCTACCGGATCGACCTTTCCAGCGGCGAGATGACCCGCCTGACCGAACTCGAAGGCGTGGAGAGTTACGCCGCCCATCCCGGCCTGGATCAGGTCCTGATCCGCTATTCGACCCCCTACACGCCGCCGCAGGCGGCGATCGTGTCGACACCGTCCGGTGAACTTGCCGCGGCCACCGACACCCGAACCGACGACTATCGTTCGATCGACTGGCAGCCGCCGCAGTTCGTCGCGGTGCCTTCGAGCCACGGCGCGAATCAGCCGATCTGGTCGAAGTTCTATCCGTCGCGCGCCGAAACGCCGGGCCCGCATCCGATCGTGCTGTTCGTCCACGGCGCGGGTTATACGCAGAACACCCATCATCGATTCCCGTATTACTTTCGCGAGCAGATGTTCCACAACCTGCTCACGGCGCGCGGCTACCACGTGCTGGACATGGACTACCGGGCCAGCCGGGGCTACGGCCGCGACTGGCGGACCGCGATCTACCGGCACATGGGCAAACCGGAACTCGAAGACCTTCGAGACGGTGTTCGATGGCTGGTCGACCACCAAGACGGCGATCCGGATCGCGTCGGCGTCTACGGCGGCTCCTACGGCGGATTCATGGCGTTCATGGCCATGTTCAACGCCGCCGACGTTTTCGCCGCCGGGGCCGCGCTGCGGCCGGTTACCGACTGGCGTCACTACAATCACGGCTATACGTCCAACATCCTCAACACGCCGGAAGTCGACCCCGAGGCGCACCGCCGCAGCTCGCCGATCGAATTCGTCGAAGGCCTCGAAGGCCACCTGCTGATCACGCACGGCATGCTCGACGACAACGTGTTCTACAAAGACGCGGTGCGCCTGACGCAGCGGCTGATCGAGCTCGGGAAAACCGACTGGGAGCTCGCTTCCTATCCACTGGAACCGCATTCCTTCGTACATCCGGAAAGCTGGCTGGACCAGTACCGGCGCATCCTCGATCTGTTCGAGACCACCATCGGCAACCCGGCCGACGCGCGTCCCGCAGAGCCGGCCGCCGAAGGCGGGTAAAGCGGCAGGCGGGCAAGGCTCGCCTGAACCGAAAGGGCAGGCGTGCTAAGGTTTGTCTGCGCTGGCGGCTCGCGCCGCCACAGCGAAAAGATTCCGTTTACCACCCATCCAACACGAGCCACTTTCATTCCGATGAATGTCCTGATTACGGGAAACTCGAGCGGCCTGGGACTGGGCCTGACCGAAACGCTGCTGCAGCGCGATGCAATCGTCTGGGGCATGAGCCGACGCGGCTGTCCGCTCAAGAACGACGGGCTGCACGATCGACGTTTCGACCTTTCCAACCTCAACACGCTGCCGGAGGCGCTCGAGCGCCTGCTGGCCGACTGCATGCGCCTGGACCTGGTCGTGCTCAACGCCGGCATCCTCGGGCGCATCCACGAAATCAGCGAGACCGATGTACACGACCTCGAGCACATGATGCGCATCAACGTGTGGTCGAACAAGGTCATCCTCGACTGGATCATCGAGCGACACCTGCCGGTCGACCAGGTCGTCGCGATCTCCTCGGGCGCCGCGGTCAACATGAACTACGGCTGGGGCGGCTACTCGCTGTCCAAATCCCTGCTCAACGACCTGATCCGCCTCTACGCGCACGAGATGCCGGATACGCACCTGACCGCACTGGCACCGGGACTGGTCGACACGTCCATGCAGGACTACCTCTGCGGTGAAGTGGACAGCGACGAATTCCCGTCGGTACAGAAGCTCAAGGATGCCCGCGGCACCGACGCGATGCCGGGTCCGGAAGGCGCCGCCGACCGGATTCTGACGATCCTCGACGATCTACGCGAAGGAGAAAGCGGCCACTTCGTCGATATTCGCGATCTGGAAGACACTTGAGGCAAATGGGTCCATCATTACTGCGGCCCGTGGCGTAGACTGCGGCGCTTTTACGTATAGGGATCGAACCACGCCAATTCACGGGGAGCAACCACGATGATGGATTTCAAGATCGGCGAAATCATTTCGCTGCTGGGCAAGACCCTGCCGTTCCTGGTCTTTCGCTTTCTGATCTATTTCGGGATCACGCTGGCCTACGTGCTGATCACCGGAATCGGCGCCGGACTCGGCTACGGCATCGGCACCATCGGCGGGGAACCGGAGGCCGGCGGGCTGTACGGCGGTCTCGGCGGATTCGCCGTGGCCGGTGCGATCATGTATTTCATCCGCGAATACCTGCTCTACCTGGTCAAG
>CAYPZP010000025.1:0-25210 GCA_964415285.1 uncultured Halomonas sp.
CTACAATGCCATTGTAGCGCTCTCCCAGCTGAGCTATGGCCCCGAGAACAAGCGCGGCATAATAGCCCGAAACTCGGGGTGTGTCAATTGAAAATGGACGCAAGCGTATAATCGCGTGCTTCCTGTCCCGCTCGGCGGCAATTTCATGTCCGAGGCCGAAAAAATCTCGAGCGCCAGTCCTTCGATCTGGGTGCTCGCATCCCCGGGCGCCGGCGACAACGCGCAGTTGCGGACGCTGGCCGGGATGCTGTCGCCGGACGCAGGCTGGCATTCGCGGGTCGATCCCATCAGTCGGGTCATCGCCGGTCGACTCGGGCGGGTTCGATGCGCGCGCGCCGAGGACCGCTGGCTCGATGCCGGGCACTATTCGCCTCCCTGGCCGGACCTGATCCTGCTGGCCGGCGGGCGTCACGCGATCAACGCCTACCGCATCCGCGCGGCTTCCGGTGGCCGCAGCCGCATCGTGTGCCTGGGGCGCCCGTGGGCACCCCTGGACTGGTTCGATCTGGTGGTGACGACGCCGCAGTACCGGCTGCCCGATGGCCCCAACGTCCTGACGCTGGACCTGCCGCTGAACGCGCCGCCCGGCGAGAGCGCGCAAGCGCGGGCATACTGGCAGCCCGAACTCGACCGGCTGCCCGGGCCGGTGCTCGGTCTGCTGCTGGGCGGAAGCTCCGGCAGCTTTCGGCTGACGCGGCGCTGCGAACGCCGGATCGCGGACCGGGTCGGCGAGATTGCAAGTGCGCGCGGTGCGGGTGTCGCAGTCGTCGACAGCCCGCGCTCTCCGGCCGGGCTGGCCGAACGCGTCGGTGCTCGGCTCGATGTTCCGGTTTGCGTCTGCACCGCAGCCGGCGATGCGGCGCCGAACCCCTATGCCGTCGTGATCCGCGCCGCCGATGCGTTGATCGTGACCGAAGACAGCGTTTCGATGATCGCCGACTCGATCCACAGCGGCAAGCCGACTGCGGTGCTCGACCTGCAGCCCCGGGTTCATTCGCGCATCAGCCGGGGAATTCGACGCACGATGCCCGCTCTCGACCGGCTCGGACGTGGCCTGGTGCGGCGCGGCTGGTGGTGCCCGCCCCGGGACGTGCGCGCACTTCGAAACCGGCTTCTCGCGGCCGGCCTGATCTCGGAAAGCGCCGACGTTCTGACCGCACATGGCCCGCGCTACGATCCGTTGCAGCACGGCCGATCGCAAGTCCTGGCCCGGATCGCCGAGCTGCTGGAGCCGGCCGACGCAGGTCCATCCCGGGATTGCGCCCGACGATAGCCGGCGCCTGCGGTTTGCGGCCGGGCCGAATCGCCGCCGCGCGTTACAATATCGTCCTGGCTATTTTCGGTCGACTCGAACGGCCCCGTGCGCGAAATCCCGATGACTCGAAGAAAAGGCATCATCCTGGCCGGCGGTTCCGGCACGCGTCTCTACCCCCTGACCCAGGTCATCAGCAAGCAGTTGCTGCCGGTCTACGACAAGCCGATGATCTACTACCCGCTCAGCACGCTGATGTTGGCCGGAATCCGCGAGATTCTGGTGATTACCACGCCGCACGACCAGCCGCTGTTTCAGGAGCAGCTCGGCGACGGCAGCCAGTGGGGGCTCGACCTGGACTACGCGGTGCAGCCCGAGCCTGGAGGCCTCGCGCAGGCCTACCTGATCGCGGCAAAATGGCTGGACGGTGCGCCCTCGTGCCTGGTTCTGGGCGACAACATCTTCTACGGGCACGGCCTGACCGAGAGCCTGAAGCGAGCCGACGCGAGGCCGGACGAGGCAACCGTTTTCGGTTACTGGGTGCGCGATCCCGAACGCTACGGCGTGGCCGAATTCGACGATCTGGGACGCGTCGTCGGCCTCGAGGAGAAGCCGGAAAGACCGAAATCGAACTACGCGGTGACCGGTCTTTATTTCTATGACGGGCGGGCCCCCGGGTTCGCGGCCGGACTGGAGCCCTCGGCGCGCGGCGAACTGGAGATCACCGACCTGAACCGGGTCTATCTCGATCTGGGGCACCTGCAGCTCGAGCGTCTCGGGCGCGGTATCGCCTGGCTCGATACCGGCACGCACGAATCGCTGATGCAGGCCGGCGCGTTCATCGAGACGATCGAGAACCGGCAGGGCCTGAAGATCGCCTGTCCCGAGGAAATCGCGTTCCACGCCGGCTGGATCTCGGCCGACCAGGTCCGCGAGCGAGCCGGAATGCTGGGCAAGAGCGGCTACGGCGCCTACCTGATGACGATGCTGGCGAGCCACTGACGCGCCCGTCCACCCCGGATCGGCCCGGGCTGGCGCGACCGGCCGGTCGTTTCCCCGGCACTGGGCTACACTACACGGCGACTTCTCATCCGGATTGAGATCATGAGCGAATCGACCCGGCGGGCACTGGTTGCGGGCAACTGGAAGATGAACGGATCGCTCGAAATGGCCGAGCGGCTGGCTTCCGAGATCGTGCGCGGCGCCGCGGGTGCGGCTGCCGACATTGCCGTCATGCCGCCCTTTCCTTACCTGGAAATCGTCCGGCGCAGCATCGCCGGCAGTGGAGTCGACCTCGGCGCCCAGGATCTCAGCGAGCGGGTCGGCGGCGCCTTCACCGGCGATGTTTCCGGCTCCATGCTGGCCGACTGCGGGGTTCGGTACGTGCTGGCCGGGCATTCCGAGCGGCGCCAGCTGCACGGCGAGCGCGATGCGACCGTGGCCGCGAAGTGCCAGGCCGCGCTGGACGCGGGCCTGGCGCCGGTCGTGTGCGTCGGCGAAACGCGCGAGGAACGGGAAAATGATCGGACCGAGGCAGTGGTCGGCGCCCAGGTCGACGCGGTGGTCGAACAATGCGGCATCGGCGCACTGGGCGGCGGCGTGATCGCTTACGAACCGGTCTGGGCCATCGGAACCGGCCTGGTCGCCACGCCGGAGCAGGCGCAGCAGGTTCATGCATTCATTCGGGCACGCCTGGCCGAGGCCGATGCTACAATAGCCGGTCAAATTCGGATTTTGTACGGCGGCAGCATGAAGCCGGGAAATGCCCGGGAACTGCTGGCCTGCCAGGATATCGACGGCGGATTGATTGGCGGAGCCGCCCTCAAGTCGGCCGACTTTCTTGAAATTGTCGGCGCTGCGGCGTGAGGCGGAGCTTTGCCGATCGCTTTTCGGTGTCGACACTGGGTTGAATTGGGTTACGGATGTTTACAACGCTGATCGTTTTTCAAGTGCTGGTGGCCATCGGGCTGATTGCCATCGTTCTGGTGCAGCGGGGGCCGGGTGCGACCATGGGCGCGGCCTTCGGCTCGGGCGCCTCGGGTACCGTTTTCGGCTCGCGCGGCGCCGGCAATTTCCTGACGCGCTCGACGAGCTGGCTCGCTGTCGGTTTCTTCGGCATCAGCTTGGCGCTGGCCGTTCTTGCCACCGGGCTGGCCGGCGGCGCTCGCGATACGGATTCGATGCTTTCGGGTTCGGTGGTCGAGGAACCGGTGAATGAAGACGAGGCCGGCGCGGCAATCGATTCCGCACTGGAGAGCCTCGATCAGCAGATCGGTGGCGAGCCTGCTTCCGCGCCCGATGCCGGTGACGAAACGATGGACGCCGCCGGTGTGGAGGCGGGCGAGGCCGCGTCGTCCGGCTCGGACGATCCCGACGCAGCGCCCGACGAGCCGCCTGCCGGAGGCTGATTCGCGGTGCGCTCTCTACGAGGTTCATTTGCCGAAGTGGTGGAATTGGTAGACACGCTGTCTTGAGGGGGCAGTGGCCTTTTGGCCGTGCCGGTTCGAGTCCGGCCTTCGGCACCAATTCGTTAGCAAGCGATCACGAACGACCCGGTGGCGTGACCGCAAAGCGAACAAACCGGCCGGCGAATCCGTTTCGCGGCCGGCGACCGGGTAAAACCGGGGCTGATGTGCGGTCCCGTTCGAAGCGGGTACCAGACCGCCCCTGAAAAACCGCGGACGATGCCGACATGCTGACAGAGTATTTTCCGATTCTGCTATTTCTCGCGATTGCCGCCGGCATGGGGGTCGCGATGGTCCTGGCCGGCGGAATCCTCGGCCCGCGGCGTCCGAATCCCGAGAAGCTTTCTCCCTACGAGTGCGGTTTCGAGGCGTTCGAGGATTCGCGCATGAAGTTCGACGTGCGCTTTTATCTTGTGGCGATTCTGTTCATCATCTTCGATCTCGAGATCGCGTTCCTGTTCCCCTGGGCCGTGGCGCTGGACAGCATCGGCATGACCGGGCTGGTCGCGATGGCCATTTTCCTGGCGGTGCTCGTGATCGGTTTCATCTACGAATGGAAGAAGGGTGCGCTGGAATGGGAGTAGAGGCCGAACTGAACCAGGTCGACGACATCCTGCGCCCGGATGCGGACAGCAATCCGCTGGCCGGGCGCGGTTGGGCGACGACCAATGTCGACGCGTTGGTCAACTGGGCGCGTACTGGCAGCATGTGGCCGATGACGTTCGGTCTGGCGTGCTGCGCGATCGAGATGATGCATGCCGGCGCGTCGCGCTACGACCTTGATCGCTTCGGCGTCGTGTTCCGCCCCAGTCCGAGGCAGTCCGACGTCATGATCGTTGCGGGCACGCTGTGCAACAAGATGGCACCGGCGTTGCGCAAGGTCTACGACCAGATGCCGGACCCGAAGTGGGTGATCTCGATGGGCTCCTGCGCCAACGGCGGCGGCTACTACCACTACTCGTATGCGGTCACGCGCGGCTGCGACCGGATCGTGCCGGTCGACATCTACGTTCCGGGTTGTCCGCCTTCGGCCGAGCAACTGGTCTACGGCATCCTCCAGCTGCAGAAGAAGATTCGACGCACCCACTCCATCATGGCGCCGGCGGCATGAGCGAATTCAGCAACCGCAACGAGGCGCTGGCTCGCCAGGTCCGGGAGTTGCTGGCCGATCGGCTCGAAGACCTGAGCGAGGTCCGTGGCCAGCTCATCGCGTCGATCGCACCGAACAACTGGATCGAGGCCTGCCGCGCGCTGCGCGACGACGAGGCGCTGGACTTCGACATGCTGATGGACCTTTGCGGCGTCGACTACCTGGGCTACGGGGACGACGAGTGGGAAACCGCCGAAGCCAGCGGCAGCGGATTCTCGCGCGGCGTCGACGAGCTCGGGCCCGGTCGTTTCGACTGGGCGCACCGGCCCGAAGCCGAAGCGATTCCGAACCGTTTCGCGGTGGCCGCCCAGCTTCTGTCGACGCGCAACAATCGTCGTCTTCGGCTGCGCTGCCATCCGGCCGAGGCCGATTTTCCCACGCTGCCGTCGGTCGTCGATATCTGGAATTCGGCCAACTGGTACGAGCGCGAGGCGTTCGACCTGTTCGGCATCGTGTTCGAGGGCCACCCCGACCTGCGCCGCATCGCGACCGACTACGGCTTCATCGGCCACCCGTTCCGCAAGGACTTTCCGCTGATCGGCAACGTCACGGTGCGTTACGACGAGGATCGTGGCCGCGTGGTGTACGAGCCGACCGAGATCGAGCCGCGGGTCCTGGTGCCGCGCGTGATCCGCACGGATTCGCGCTATGTCGGCGACGAGCTCGATCGCGAGGGGGCGCCCAGTGGCTGAGTTTCATAACTACACGCTCAACTTCGGCCCGCAGCACCCGGCCGCGCACGGCGTTCTCCGGCTGATCCTGGAAATGGACGGCGAGGTCGTGCAGCGCGCCGATCCGCATGTCGGCCTGCTGCATCGCGCCACCGAGAAGCTGGCCGAGTCGAAGCCGTTCAACCAGTCCATCGGCTACATGGACCGGTTGGATTACATGTCGATGATGTGCAACGAGCACGCCTACGTTCGGGCCATCGAGCAGTTGCTCGGCATCGAGCCGCCCGAGCGGGCGCAGTGGATCCGGACGATGTTCGACGAAGTCACCCGGATCATGAATCACCTGATGTGGCTCGCCGCCAACGGGCTCGATCTCGGTGCAATGACGGTGTTTCTCTACTGCTTCCGGGAGCGCGAAGGCCTGCTGGATGCCTACGAGGCGGTCAGCGGAGCGCGGATGCACGCCGGCTACTACCGGCCCGGCGGGGTCTACCGGGATCTGCCGGGCGAAATGCCGAAGGCGGAGTTGACGCGCTTTCGCAAGGACGCCGACATCAAGCGCATGAACGCCTGGCGCGAGGGATCGCTGCTGGACTATCTGGACGCGTTCATGGAGGATTTTTTCGACCGGGTCGACGACTACGAGACGCTGCTGACCGACAACCGGATCTGGAAGCAGCGCAACGTGGGAATCGGCGTCGTCTCGCCGGAGCGCGCCCGACAACTCGGCTACAGCGGGCCGATGCTGCGTGGTTCGGGGGTTGCCTGGGACCTGCGCAAGAAGCAGCCCTACGAAAAATACCGGGAAGTCGATTTCGACATTCCGGTCGGCGTCAACGGCGATTGCTACGACCGCTACCTGGTTCGAATCGAGGAAATGCGCCAGTCCGCGCGCATCTGCCAGCAGTGCATCCGCTGGCTGCGAGACAACCCGGGACCGGTGATGGTGGGCAATTACAAGGTCGCTCCGCCGTCGCGTGAGGAGATGAAGGATGACATGGAAGCGCTCATCCATCACTTCAAGCTGTTCACCGAGGGCTACTGCGTTCCCGAAGGCGAGACCTACGCGGCGGTCGAGGCGCCCAAGGGCGAGTTCGGCTGTTACCTGGTCTCCGACGGCGCCAACAAGCCGTTCCGCGTGCATCTCAGAGCGCCCGGCTTTGCACACCTTTCGTCCATGAACGAGCTGGTCCGCGGCCATATGCTGTCCGACGTCGTCGCGGTGATCGGTACGCTGGACATCGTTTTCGGCGAGATCGACCGCTAGGGAGCGCCCATGCAAGCTCACGAATCCCCCGTTGCCGGCAAGGCCGAATTGCTCAGCGAGAAGACGCGGAGCGCGATCGACCATTGGCGGGCCAAGTTTCCCGAAGGCCTCGAAGGCCGCCGTTCCGCGGTCATCCAGGCGCTGGTTGCGGCCCAGCATCAGAACAACGGCTTCCTGACCAGCGACCTGATGGACGCGGTGGCCGACTATCTCGAATTGCCGCCGGTGTGGGTCTACGAGGTCGCGACGTTCTATTCGATGCTCGAGACCCGACCGGTCGGTCGCAACACGATTTCGATCTGCACCAATATTTCCTGCATGCTGTGCGGCGCCGACCGGGTTGTCGAATATGTCGAGAACAGGCTCGGTGCGCGCTTGGGCGAGACCACGTCGGACGGGCGCATCTTCCTGAAACGCGAGGAGGAGTGCGTCGCGGCCTGCATCGGCGCGCCGATGATGATCGTCAACGGGCACTACCACGAAAACCTGACCGAGGAAAAGATCGATCAGATTCTGGATGGGCTGGAGTGACGAACCGAATGCTCCGGCCGATCGTTCACAAGTTCGATCGGATCGCGCCAACGCGCGGTACGTCGGCCGGCACAAACCAACAAGCCTGACGCGGAGATTTCTGCATGGCCGAACACAACGTCTGCTTCACGCACCTCGACGAGCCCGAATGCTGGTCCCTGGATGCGTATCGGCGCCACGGCGGTTATGCGGCCTGGGAGAAGATCCTGGCCGAGAAGACGCCGCAGGAAGACATCATCGAGGAAGTCAAGAAGTCCGCGCTGCGCGGCCGCGGTGGGGCCGGCTTCCCGACCGGTCTGAAATGGTCCTTCATGCCGCGTTCGGCGCCGGTGCAGAAGTACCTGCTGTGCAACTCCGACGAGTCGGAGCCCGGCACCTGCCACGATCGCGATCTGCTGCGATACAACCCGCACGCGGTCATCGAGGGCATGGCGATCGGCTGTTACGCGATGGGTGCCACCGTCGGCTACAACTACCTCCGCGGTGAGTTCCATCACGAGCCGTTCGAGCGATTCGAGGCGGCGCTCCAGGAGGCCTACGACGCCGGCCTGCTGGGCAGCAACATCAAGAATTCGGGGATCGCTGTCGACATCCACACGATTCTGGGTGCCGGAGCCTACATCTGCGGCGAGGAAACGGCGCTGATGGAATCGCTGGAAGGCAAGAAGGGGCAGCCGCGCTTCAAGCCGCCGTTTCCGGCCAATTTTGGCATCTACGGCAAGCCGACGACGATCAACAATACCGAGACGCTGGCGTCGGTGCCAGCGATCATGCGCAACGGGGCCGAGTGGTTTCTCGAACTGGGCAAGCCCAATAACGGTGGGCCGAAGATCTTCTCGGTATCCGGACACGTCGAATCGCCGGGCAATTTCGAGATCCGGTTGGGCACGCCGTTTGCCGATCTGCTGGAAATGGCCGGGGGCATGCGCAACGGTAACGCGCTCAAGGGCGTCATCCCGGGCGGGTCTTCGATGCCGGTTCTGCCGGCGGACGTGATGATGGGCATCACCATGGACTACGACGCCCTGCAGAAGGCCGGTTCGGGTCTCGGCTCCGGTGCCGTGGTCGTCATGGACGAGACCACCTGCATGGTCCGGGCCTGCACGCGGATCGCCCGGTTCTACTACGCCGAATCCTGCGGGCAGTGCACGCCCTGCCGTGAAGGCACCGGCTGGATGTACCGGGTTCTGAAACGCATCACCGAGGGCGAGGGCCGGCCCGAGGATCTCGAGCTGCTGGAGTCGGCCGCGGGTCAGATCGAAGGTCATACGATCTGCGCGTTCGGCGAAGCCGCGGCATGGCCGGTCCAGGGTTTCCTGCGCCACTTCCGGCACGAATTCGATTATTTCGTCGAGCACAAGCGCTCCATCGTCGACGAAAAACTGGGTGCGGCGGCTTGAAAAATACCCGTCCACGCGTCGACACGGATGGACACGCACTGGGACCATCCGGGCATCAGCGGCATCCGGTCCGGTTTTGATTTTCCGGTCTTTGTCCGCGTGATCCGCTTTGATGTGTGGACAAGGATCTTGACCGACCCCGGTGATTCGCCGGGCTGACGGCACTGGAAAGGAATATGGCAACAGTCGAAAAACACGACACGGAACTGGTGACCATCGAAGTCGATGGCCGGGAAATCGAGGCGCGCAAGGGCGAGATGGTCATCGAGGCCACCGACCGTGCCGGGATCGAGATCCCGCGCTTCTGCTATCACCGCAAGCTGTCGATTGCCGCCAATTGCCGCATGTGTCTGGTCGACGTCGAAAAGGCGCCGAAGCCGCTGCCGGCGTGCGCCACGCCGGTGGGTGAGGGCATGAAGGTCTACACGCGCTCGCGCCGCGCCGTGGATGCGCAGCGCGGCGTCATGGAATTCCTGCTCATCAACCACCCGCTGGACTGCCCGATCTGCGATCAGGGCGGCGAATGCGAGCTGCAGGATCTGGCGATGGGCTACGGCCGGTCGATTTCGCGCTTCACCGAACGCAAGCGTGTGGTCAAGGACAAGAACCTCGGTCCGCTGATTCAGACCGACATGACGCGCTGCATCCACTGCACCCGCTGCGTGCGGTTCCTCGAGGAAATCTCCGGCACCGCAGAGCTCGGCGGTGTCGGGCGCGGCGAGCATACCGAGATTTCCACGTTCATCGAGCGCAATATCGAGTCCGAACTGTCGGGCAACGTCATCGATTTGTGTCCGGTCGGCGCGCTGACCAACAAGCCGTTCCGGTACTCGGCGCGTGCCTGGGAGATGCGGGCGCGCCCCGGCATCGGCACGCATGACTGCCTTGGCTCGAACCTGTTCTATCACGTGCGCGGCGGCACGATCATGCGAGCGGTGCCGCGCGACAACGAAGCCATCAACGAGACCTGGCTGTCGGATCGGGATCGCTACAGCCATTTCGGCTTGAGATCCGACGATCGGCTCACCCGTCCGCGCATCAAGGTCGACGGGCAGTGGCGCGATGTCGACTGGGATACCGCGCTGGCGCGCGCCGCCGAGCTGCTGCGCTCCGTGGTCGATGCGCACGGTGCCGAGCAGCTTGGCGTGCTGGCATCGCCGCGCGCGACCTGCGAGGAGCACGTGCTGCTGCGCCGTCTGGCCGATGCGATCGGCACGCCGCACCGCGATCACCGTTTGCGAATCGTCGACGACAGCGATCGTCGGCTCGGGCAGGCGCGGCTGGATCGTCCCACACGCGAGGTTTCCCGGGCCGACGCGGTGTTCCTGGTGGGCAGCCATCTGCGCCATGACCAGCCGATTCTCAATCACCGCGTGCGCACGGCCTGGCGTCTTCACGGCGCGCAGATCATGGACCTCAACCCGGTGGGCTGGAAATTCCCGTTCGACCTGAAGGAACGGATGATCGTGCCGCCGCAGCATTTCGCCGAGACCCTGGCGCGCGTGGCCAGCGCCGCGCTCGAGCGTGCCGGCCGAACGGCTTCGGACGATGCGGTCGGGCGATTCATCGCCGAGCGCAGCCCGGAGTCGGCGGCCGAGTCGATTGCGGCAACGCTGGCCGAATCCGATCGCGGGTTCCTGATTCTCGGAGATTCCGCGCTGTTTCATCCGCAGGCGGGCCTGCTCCGCGCGCTGGCCGAGCGCATCGCCGAGGCGCTGGAGATTGCGCTGCTGGTGCTGCCGGGTCCGGCCAACAGCGAGGGTGCCTGGCGCGTCGGGCTGGTGCCGGGCGATGCAGGCTGGTCGGCAGCGCGCCAGCTCACCGAGGGCCGCAAGGCGTTCCTGCTGCACGATTTCGAGCCCGAGTTCGATACCGCCGATCCGTCCGTTGCGCGCGTCGCCATGGACCGAGCCGATGCGGTTGTGGCGCTTGCCGGTTTTGCCGGTTCGGACCTGCTCGAGGCCGCCCATGTACTGCTGCCGCTGGCGCCGGTGCCGGAGGTCGAGGGCAGTTTCGTCAATGCCGACGGCGAGCGGCAGTGGTTCGATGCCACGGGCAAGCCACCGGGCGAGGCGCATGCCGGATGGAAGATCCTGCGCCTGCTCGGCGAACGTCTGGATGTCGACGGTTTCGACTTCAAGCTGATGGCTGAAGTCGATCGGATGGTTTGCGATACCGAAGCGCCGCCGCTGGCGCCGCCGCAAATCGATCGGGCCGAGACGGCGGGCGAGACTGGATTGTGGCGCATCGGTCCGGTGCCGATGTACGCGGCCGACGCGCTGGTGCGCCGCTCCGAGCCGCTGCAGGAAACCGATCATGCCCGGAGCGACGGCGTCATCGTTCATCCATCGACGGCCGAGCAGGCCGGCATCGACGACGGCGGACACGTGCTGTTGCGGCAGGGCGATGCCGAGCAACGCGCGACGCTTCGCTGCGATTCGGCGGTTCCCCCGGGAGCCGTCTGGATGCCGGCCGCGACCTGTCTGGCACACTCCTTCGGGCCGGCCTGGGGGCCGATCGAACTGGAGCGTGCCGAATGATGGAACAACTGACGACGCTGGCCTGGACCATGGCCAAGATCATGGCGATCATGACGCCGCTGATCCTCACGGTGGCGTATTTCACGTTTGCCGAGCGCAAGGTCATCGGCTACATGCAGTCGCGCGTCGGACCGAACCGGGTCGGCCCGAAGGGCCTGTTCCAGCCGTTCGCCGACGTGTTCAAGCTCCTGCTCAAGGAAATCATCATCCCGGCCAACGCCAACCGGTTCCTGTTCGTATTGGCGCCGCTGTTGACCCTGGTCCCGGCTTTCGCGGCCTGGGCCGTGGTGCCGTTTTCGGACTGGCTGGTGCTGGCCGACATCGATGCCGGCCTGCTGTATATCCTGGCGATGACCTCCATCGGCGTCTACGGCGTGATCGTCGGCGGTTGGGCGTCGAATTCGAAGTACGCGTTCCTCGGCAGCCTGCGTTCGGCGGCACAGATCATCAGTTATGAAATCGCGATGGGTTTCGCGCTGGTCGGGGTCATCATCCTGTCTGGATCGCTGAACCTGACCCGCATCGTCGAAGCCCAGGCCGGTGGCATTTTCAATTGGTTCTGGCTGCCGTTGCTGCCGTTGTTCGTGGTCTACTTCATCTCCGGCGTGGCCGAGACCAACCGGGCGCCGTTCGACGTCGCCGAGGGCGAGTCCGAGATCGTCGCCGGATTCCACGTCGACTATTCCGGCGCGGCGTTCTCGCTGTTCTTTTTGGCCGAGTACGCCAACATGATTCTGATCTCGGCGCTCGCCTCGCTGCTGTTCCTGGGCGGCTGGATGAGCCCCTTCGCCGGCGTTCCGGTGATCGGGGAACCCGGCGTGCACTGGTTCCTGCTCAAGACCGTCATCTTCATGTTCATGTATCTATGGCTACGGGCAACGTTTCCGCGTTACCGCTATGACCAGATCAT
Source organism: uncultured Halomonas sp. (assembly GCA_964415285.1). Taxonomy (GTDB): domain Bacteria; phylum Pseudomonadota; class Gammaproteobacteria; order Xanthomonadales; family Wenzhouxiangellaceae. Next base: position 12,187 of record CAYPZP010000025.1, read on the forward strand.
GCGTCTGGGTTGGAAGGTCTTCATCCCGATTACAATCGTCTGGATCCTGGTTGCCGGCGTGTTCCGCGTGACCGGCCTGTATCCGGGTCCGTCCGCAACCGAATCTGCTGCAGCCGTTCCGACCTCCGTTTCGGCACCGGTGGACCGGGTCGCGACCCTCGAGGCGGGCAGCGGGAAGACTCTGGCCGCATTCGGTCAAGAAGCGTCGGCATCGACGAGCCACCGTGCCGAATCCTCCACGACCGGAACCCGGATGATCCGGGTCCACGGAGTTTGATCATGCAAGCCGTTCGCCAGTACTTCCACTCGCTGATGCTGCTCGAGTTGTTCAAGGGCCTGACCGTGACGTTCCGGCATTTCCGCCAGCCGAAGTTCACCCTGAACTACCCAGAGGAGAAGGCGCCGAAATCGGTTCGTTATCGCGGGCTGCATGCCCTTCGCCGATACCCGAACGGGGAAGAGCGGTGCATCGCCTGCAAGCTGTGCGAGGCGGTTTGCCCGGCGCTGGCGATCACCATCGAGTCGACCCAGCGCGACGACGGCACGCGTCGGACGACGCGCTACGACATTGATATGTTCAAGTGCATCTACTGCGGCTTCTGCGAGGAATCCTGTCCGGTGGATTCGATCGTCGAGACCGATTTCACCGAATACCACTTCGAGAACCGCGGCGAGCACATCGTGACCAAGCCGCAGTTGCTTGCGCTGGGCGATCGCTTCGAGGAGGAGATCGCCGCGGCCAGAGCCAAGGACGCTCCGTACCGATAAGCGTCCCGCTCCGGGCGTCGGGAGATCGCCCGCTGTAAACATGTACCGAGAGCCGAGTCGCGACCGGCAAATTCCGATGTCGCGGCCGTGAAAACCAAAGAGCATTACCAATGGCCATCATCGAAATCGTTTTTTACCTGTTCGCTGGCGTGTCCACGCTCGCCGCGCTGGGTGTGATCACGTCGAGAAACCCGGTTTATTCGGTGCTGTTCCTGGTACTCGCGTTCTTCTCCACGGCCTGCATCTGGCTGCTGCTGGAGGCCGAATTCCTTGCCATCACGCTGGTGCTGGTCTACGTCGGTGCCGTGATGGTGCTGTTCCTGTTCGTGGTCATGATGCTCGACATCAATCTGGCCCGTCTCCGAAGCGGCTTTGCCAGCTATCTTCCGGTCGGGATCCTGATTGCCGTGGCGATGGCGGCGCAACTGGTCATTCTGATCTGGTCGCGCGGCCTGGATTCGCAGGTGCTCCAGTCCAGTGATAGCGGTGTAAGCAATACGCGGATGTTGGGCGAGTGGCTGTTCACGCAGTACCTGTATCCGTTCGAGATCGCTGGCTTCATCCTGCTGGTCGCGATCGTCGCGGCGATCTCGCTGACCCATCGGCGGCGACCGGAAACCAAGTACCAGGATCCCTCACGCCAGGTTCGCGTTCGACGCGACGAGCGCGTGCGGCTGGTGAAGATGGACGCGGAGGAGGACTGAGCATGCTGACACTCGCACATTTCCTGACGCTCGGCGCCATCCTGTTCTCGATCGGCGTGGCCGGGATCTTTCTGAATCGGAAGAACATCATCATTCTGCTCATGTCGATCGAGTTGATGCTGCTGGCCGTGAACATGAATTTCGTTGCCTTCTCGCGCTTCCTCGACAGCATGGACGGACAGGTGTTCGTTTTCTTCATTCTGACCGTGGCAGCGGCCGAAGCCGCCATCGGTCTGGCGATTCTGGTCGTGCTGTTCCGTAATCGGCAAACGATCAATGTCGAGGACATCGAGGAGTTGAAGGGTTGATGAGACGTGCTCAGGTCGGAGTGGGCGTTCGATCCGGTCGGCTTGCGGACGCTGGGTCACAGAACTCGACGCCTTGTTGCCTGCGTGCGCTGGCGCAGATGAATCAATCGGAATATTGAAGTGGATATAAAGACAATACTGCTGCTGATTCCGCTGCTGCCGCTGGCCGGGAGTGCCGTTGCGGGACTGTTGCGTCGGCAGGTCGGCAGAAGCGGCGCGCACTGGATCACGATTCTCGCGGTGGCCGGGGCATTCGGCTTGTCGACCTGGGTCGCCTGGCAGGTGTTTGCGACCGACTGGACCGTCCTGAATTACACGGTCTATCAGTGGGCGGTACTCGACGGCATCGAACTCGAGGTCGGTTTCCTGATCGACTCGCTGACCGCACTGATGATGGTCGTCGTGACCTTCGTGTCTTTCATGGTGCACGTCTACACCATCGGTTACATGAAGGACGATCCGGGCTACCAGCGTTTCTTTTCCTATATCAACCTGTTCACCTTCGCCATGCTGATGCTGGTGATGTCGAACAACTTCCTGCAGCTGTTCTTTGGCTGGGAAGCCGTCGGCCTGGTTTCGTATCTGCTGATCGGCTTCTGGTTCGGCAAGGAATCCGCGGTCCGGGCCAATCTGAAGGCCTTCCTGGTCAACCGCGCGGGCGACTTCGGGCTGCTTCTCGGCATCGCCGCGGTGCTGATGTACATGGGTTCGCTGGACTATGCGGAGGTGTTTGCTGCCGCGCCATCGGTGGCCGGCCAGACGATGACGGTCTTCGGCGGCGCCGAGTGGTCCGTGATGACGTTCATCTGCATCTGCCTGTTTATCGGTGCCATGGGGAAATCCGCGCAAGTGCCGCTGCACGTGTGGCTGCCGGACTCGATGGAAGGTCCGACGCCGATCTCGGCGCTGATCCACGCCGCGACCATGGTCACGGCGGGCATCTTCATGGTCGCCCGGCTGTCGCCGCTCTACGAGCTGTCGACCACGGCGCTGAGTTTCATCCTGGTGATCGGCGCGATCACCGCGCTGTTCATGGGCCTGGTCGGTGTGGTCCAGAACGATATCAAGCGCGTTGTTGCGTATTCGACGCTGTCGCAGCTCGGCTACATGACCGTCGCGCTGGGCGCGTCGGCGTACTCGATCGCGATCTTCCACCTGATGACGCACGCCTTCTTCAAGGCACTGCTGTTCCTCGGTGCCGGCTCGGTGATCATCGCGCTCCACCACAAGCAGGACATGCGCGAAATGGGCGGGCTTGCCCGGATCATGCCGATCACGGCGATCACCGCGTGGATCGGTTCGCTGGCGCTGATCGGCTTTCCGTTCACGTCGGGCTTCTTCTCCAAGGACCTGATTATCGAGGCGGTGAAGCTCGCCGATCGGCCGGGTGCCGGCTTTGCCGTGTTCGCCGTCTACGCAGGCGTCGTCGTCACTGCGTTGTACACGTTCCGGATGCTTTACCTGACCTTCCACGGCAAACCGCGCACGGATGCCGAGACGCTCTCGCACGCGAAGGAGTCGCCGTGGGTGGTGACCGTGCCGCTGATCCTGCTGGCAATTCCTTCGCTGTTGATCGGCTGGTTGACCGTCGAACCGCTGTTGTTCGGCGGCGCGCTGGACGATGCGATCGCGACCGGCGGGGCGAATGGTCCGGTGGCCCAGCTGGGCGCGCATTTCCACGGCGCCACCGCCTTTGCGCTGCACGGATTCGTCACGCCGGTGTTCTGGCTGGCGATGCTCGGCGTCGGGCTGGCGACCTGGATCTATCGGTTCCAGCCGCAGATCGCCGCGGTGGCGAAGCAGCGGCTGCACCCGTTGTGGGTCATCCTGGACCGCAAGTACGGTTTCGACGAGTTCTACCAGAACCACATCGTGGGCACCGGTCTGAAGTTGGCGGATTTCTTCTCCAGTCGAGGTGATCGCATGCTGATCGACGGCTGGATCGTGCACGGTTCGGCGCGCCTGGTGGGCGCGGTTTCAGCCAGGCTTCGCACGGTGCAGACCGGATTTCTCTACCACTACGCATTCGCGATGATCATCGGCCTGGTCGCCGTGATCTTCGCATTCGTGCTGCTGAGAGGGTGAGGATATGAGCGCAATCGATTGGCCCCTGCTCAGCGTTCTGGTCTGGCTGCCGGTCACGGCCGGCGCCGCACTGCTGTTTTTCGGCGATTCCCGCGCTGCGCTGGCGCGTTTCGTGGCGCTTGCCGCGTCGTTGGTTGCCCTGGCGCTGGCGGTATTCGCGCTGTCGGCGTTCGACGCTTCCACCGCGGCGATGCAGTTCCAGGAAAAGACGGTCTGGATCGAGGCTTTCTCGGTCCATTACCATCTCGGCGTCGACGGGCTCTCGCTGCCGCTGATTGCGTTGACGGCGCTGACCACCGTGCTGGTGATCGTCGCCGGCTGGCAGATCAGCGAACGTGTTCACCAGTACATGGGCGCGTTCCTGATCCTGTCGGGCCTGATGACCGGCATGTTCGCGGCACTGGACGCGTTGCTGTTCTACGTGTTCTTCGAGGCGATGCTGGTGCCGATGTTCCTGATCATCGGCATCTGGGGCGGTCCGAACCGGATCTTCGCCACGGTCAAGTTCTTCCTGTTCACCTTCTTCGGCTCGGTCTTCATGCTGGTCGCGCTGATCTGGCTGTTTCTCGAGTCCGGCACGTTCTCGGTACTTGATCTGCACCAGTTTCCGCTCTCGCTGAGCGCGCAGATCTGGGTATTTCTCGCCTTCCTGATCGCGTTCGCCGTCAAGGTCCCGATGTGGCCGGTGCACACCTGGCTTCCCGACGCGCACGTCGAGGCGCCCACCGGCGGCTCGGTGGTGCTGGCCGCGGTGATGCTGAAGATCGGCGGCTACGGACTGGTGCGATTCTCGCTTCCGATCGCGCCCGACGGCGCCGCGGCGCTGGACTGGCTGATCATCGGGCTTTCGCTGGTGGCGATCGTCTACATCGGATTCGTCGCGCTGGCCCAGCGCGACATGAAGAAACTGATCGCCTACAGTTCGATCTCGCACATGGGTTTCGTGACGCTGGGCCTGTTCCTGACCTTCGCCATTCTGCGCAACACCGGCGAGCTCGACGGGGCAGTGCTCGGCATCAGCGGTGCCATGGTGCAGATGATCTCTCACGGCTTCATTTCCGGCGCGATGTTTTTGGCCGTCGGCGTGCTCTACGACCGCGTCCATTCGCGCGAAATCTCGGCCTACGGCGGCGTGGCTCATACCATGCCCTGGTTCGCGATGTTCGCGGTGTTCTTCTTCATGGCCAACTCCGGCCTGCCGGGCACCAGCGGCTTCGTCGGCGAGTTCATGGTCATCCTGGCGGCGTTCAAGGCCGATTTCTGGTTCGCGTTCTTCGCCGCGATGACCCTGATCCTGGGCGCGTCATACAGCCTGTGGCTGGTCAAGCGCGTGTTCTACGGCGAGGTGGCCAACGACAACGTGGCCGGCCTGGACGATCTGGACGGACGCGAATGGACGGTGCTGGTGGTGCTGGCGCTGTTGACGCTGGGCCTGGGACTGTGGCCGTATCCACTGATCGAAATGATGGAACCCTCCGTGGCCAACCTGGTTGACCACATCACGACGACGAAGATCGACCGATGAGCCTCTCCGAACTGCAACTGGCGCTGCCCGAAATCTTCATCGCCGGCATGGCCTGCGTGGTCCTGATCGCCGACTTGTTCGTTTCCGACGAGCGCCGCGGCCTGACCCACACGCTGGCGCTGCTGGTCCTGGCGTTCGCCGCCATCATCACGTTCCGGGTCATGGTCCCCGCCGGTGAAACGGTGCTGGCGTTCAGCGATACCTTCGTTCGCGACCGCTTCGGCGACGTGATGAAACTGTTCGCCTACCTGGTGCTGTTCGGCGTGTTCGTATACGCCAAGCACTTCCTGAGAGCGGCCGGACTGTTCCGCGGTGAGTTCTATGCGCTGAGCCTGTTCGCGCTGCTCGGCGTGATGATCATGATCTCCGCGGCCAGCATGCTGACGGTCTATCTCGGGTTGGAGCTGCTTGCGCTATGCAGTTACGCGCTGGTTGCGATGGACCGGGATTCGGCCTCCGGTTCCGAAGCCGGGATGAAGTACTTCATCCTCGGCTCGCTGGCGTCGGGCATCCTGCTGTACGGCATCAGCCTGATCTACGGCGCGACCGGCTCGCTCCAGCTCGGCGAAGTCTCCGAAGCGCTGTCCGGTGGCCTGGGCGACGACCTGATGCTGGCCTTCGGGCTGGCCTTCATCGTCGTCGGCATCGGCTTCAAGCTTGGCGCCGTGCCGTTCCACATGTGGCTGCCGGACGTCTACCAGGGCGCGCCCGGCGCGGTGACGCTGCTGATTGCCTCGCTGCCCAAGCTCGGCTACCTGGCGCTCGCGATTCGATTGCTGGTCGATGGCATGAGCGGGCTGCACGAAGACTGGCAGGATATGCTTGTGGTACTCGCGGCGCTTTCGATGGTGCTGGGCAACGTCGTCGCGATCTCGCAGTCGAACATCAAGCGCATGCTCGCCTATTCGACGATCTCGCACGTCGGGTTCGTCCTTCTCGGGCTGTTGGCCGCGTCTCCTGCCGGCTACGCGGCCGCGATGTTCTACACCATCGTCTATGCGCTGATGTCGGCCGGCGCATTCGCCGTCATGCTGCTGCTGTCGGGCAGCGGCGTGGAGGCCGAGAACCTGGACGATTTCAAGGGCCTGGCCAAGCGCAGTCCCTGGTACGCGCTGATGATGCTGATGATCCTGTTCTCGCTGGCCGGCATCCCGGTTTTCGTCGGGTTCTTCGCCAAGTGGCAGGTCATCGCCGCGGCCATCGACGCCGGCTTCGTCTGGCTGGCGCTGCTCGCCGTCGTCACCGCGGTGATCGGCGCGTTCTACTACCTGCGCGTGGTCAAGCTGATGTATTTCGACGAACCCGAAGTCACCACGCCGATCGAGGCCCCGGTCGACTTCCGCGCCGTGCTCTCGATCAACGGCCTGGCCATGCTCGGGCTCGGGGTGTTCTCGGGCGGCTTGATCGGGGTTTGCGTCAGCGCGTTTTCGTAGGTCGGCGTTGGGGCGGAAAAGGAGATTCGAAGACCTGGTTCAGATCCGTTGGTTTCCGGGTTTCAGGTTTCAGTTTTCAGTGGTTGGCCTCTCCGCAGAGTCCGGGTTCCCGGTCTTGAGAGGTTTCACCTTTATCATCGAACCTTGAGCCTTGGGCCTTAAACCTTAAACCTTAAACCTTATTCCGTAAATCTTCCCCCCGTAACCCGCTCGATCCCGGCCAGGTCCTCGCGAGATTCGATATCGTCGAAGCCCCGCGCACGGAGCAGGTTCCGAACCGCTTCGGCCTGGTCGTAGCCGTGTTCCAGCAGCAGCCAGCCGCCCGGGAGCAGGTGATCGGGCGCGTCGTGGATCAGCTTTCTCAGGATCGCGAGCCCATCCGGGCCGGGGGTCAGGGCGATGCGTGGTTCGTGGCGCACGTCGCCTTCGGCCAGGTGCGGGTCTTCGGCGGCGACGTAGGGTGGGTTGCTGACAATCAGGTGCTGGCGCTCGGCGGCAAGCGGCTCGAACAGGTCGCCGGCGACCAGCCTCGCGTTGTCGGCCCCGAGCCGGGTCCGATTGACTTCCGCGACGGCCAGCGCATGCGTGCTGGTGTCGGTGCCGATGATGCGCCAGCCCGGGCGCTCCACGGCCAGCGTCAGCGCGATGCAGCCGGATCCGGTGCCGATGTCGGCGACCCGCGCATCGGCGGGTAGGTCCAGCGACAGCGCCCACTCGACCAGGTGTTCGGTTTCGGGTCTCGGGATCAGCGTGTCGGGGCTGACGCTGAAGTCGCGCCCGTAGAATTCGCGGCGCCCGATGAGATAGGCGAAAGGCACGCCCTCGGCGCGTCGGGCCACGAGTTCCGCGTAGCGCCGGATCGCCTCCGGATGCATCGGCGCGTCGCCGTGGGCGTAGATCCAGCTCAGCGGCTGCTTCAGCGCCAGCGATGCGAGCAACGCGCATTCGCGCCGATCGCCGAGCCGTTCGGCGGCGTGATCGAGCTGTGCCTTCAGCGTCTCAGCGCGCTCCGGATTCCGGTCGCCGGGCCTGGACACCGCCGGATCAGGTCCGTGCGTGGGCGCTCATGCCCCTGGGGTCGCGGTGTCCCAGCAGGCGCCGGAACAGGCGCGTCGCGTCGTCGCCGATCAGATACAGCGTCGGAATGAGCGCCAGCGTGATCACGGTGGCGAACAGGATGCCGAAGGCCAGCGACGCGGCCATCGGAACCACGGCCTGGGCCTGCAGCGATCGCTCGAAGAACACGATCGGCGCCAGGCCGAGGAAAGTCGTCGCCGAGGTCAGCACAATCGGTCGGAAGCGCGCGGCCGCGCCCTTGAGCGCCGCATCGATTCTTGATTCGCCGTTGCCGCGGTGACGGTTGACGAAGTCGACCAGGATCAGGCTGTCGTTGACCACCACGCCGGCCAGCGCGATGATGCCGAACATCGACAGCAGGCTGACCGGAATGCCGAGCACCCAGTGTCCGAATACGGCGCCGATGGTACCGAACGGAATCACCGACATGATCAACAGCGGCTGCAGGTAGGAGCGCAGCGGGATGGCGATCAGCGCGTAGATCAGAAACAGCGCGAACAGCGTTCCGCCCAGCAGCTCGACCTGCAGCTGTTCCTGGTTCCGTGTCTGTCCGGAGACGCGATAGTTGACGCCGGAGTGGCTCGCCAGAATCTCGGGCAGGGTTTCCTGGCGCAGCTCGCGCGTGATTTCTCCGGGTTCGGCCACGTCCTTATCGACGCGCGCGGTGAGGCTGATCGCGCGTTCGCGATCGTAGCGCCGGATCGACGAAGGGCTGGTTCCGGTCTCGATATCGGCCACCGAACTGAACGGGATCTCGTCGCCGTTCGGCGTTCGGATGCGCATGTTTTCGAGGTATCCCTGCGAGGTGCGCTGCTCGCGCGGATAACGCACCATGACTCGTACGTCGTCCTGGCCACGCTGGATGCGCTGGACCTCTTCGCCGAAGAACGCCTGGCGCACCTGGCGCGCCAGGTCCTGCTGACTCAGCCCAAGCACTTCGGCTTCGGGCCGGATTCGCAGTTGGAGTTCGCGAAGTCCCCCGTCATAGCTGTTGCGAACGTCGTAGGTGCCCTCGAAGTTGCGGATTTCCTGTTCGAGTTGCGCCGCCGCAGACTCGAGCTGGCCGAAATCCCTGCCGACCAGCTGAAACGAGATATCGGGCCCGTCGCCACCTGGACCGCCGGCGCCGCCGATGCGCAGGCCGCGGGCCCCGGCGATCTGGCCGACCTCGTCGCGCCAGCGCCGCTCGACCTCGGTAATGTTCAGGCGCTGGTCATCGGTGCGATGGAGCTCGACGAACATGCCGCCACTGGTGTCTGAGCCCGACCAGGCGAAGGTGGTTCGAATGATGTCCTGTTCGACCCCGAGGTCTTCCTGCATCTGCGTCTCGACGGTATCCAGCGAGGAACGCAGGTGATTGATGGCGTTGTGGGTCATGTAGGCCGGCGTGCCCTCGTTCATCTCCAGATCGACTTCCATGAAGTCGCCGGCGATATCGGGAAAGAACACCACCCGCATGAACGGACCCATGATGAACCCGATCGACAGGATCAGCACGCCGATGAAGCTGGCCAGCGTGATGTAGCGGTTGCGCAGCAGCACTTTCAGCGAAGGCATGTAGAAGCGCTCGACGAAATGGTGCAGGCCGTCGGAAAATCGGCGCTGGAACCGGATCAGGCGGTTTTGCGTATCGGGCTCGTACTTCCTGACCTTCATGTGCGCCAGGTGAGCCGGAAGGATCAGTTTGGACTCGACCAGCGACATCGCCAGCGCGATGACGACGACCCAGCCGATCGCGGAGAAGAACTGGCCGCTGATACCGGATACCAGCAGGATCGGCAGGAACGCGGCGATGGTCGTCAACACGCCGAAGGTTGCCGGCACCGCGACCTTCATGACGCCGTTGACGACGTTCGTTTCCGAGTGTCCGTGTCGCCGGATCTCGGTGTAGGCCGATTCGCCGATCACGATCGCGTCGTCGACGACGATGCCGAGCACGATCAGGAATCCGAACAGGCTGATCATGTTGATCGTCACACCGACCCAGGGCAGCAGGAACAGCGTTCCGGCAAACGCGACCAGCAGCCCGACCATGACCCAGAACGCGAGTTTCAGGCGCAGGAACAATGCCAGGATCAGAAACACGAGAACGGCGCCCATGACCACGTTCTTGGTCATCATTCCCAGCCGTTCTTTCAGATAGACCGAGATGTCGGCCCAGTAATCGACGCTGATGCCCGGCGGCATCGTGCGCTGCCGTTCCTCGATATAGGCGCGCACGTCCCTGGACGCGGCCAGCGCGTCCTGGTCGCCGACTGCGAGTACCCGGATCGCGATCGCCGATTGACCGTTGTGACGCGCATACCGATCGCGCTCGACGAAGCCGTCGTCAATGGTTGCGATGTCCTGAAGCAGGATTCGCGATCCGTCCGGGTTGGTTCGAATCACGATGTTGCGGAAATCCCGGCCGACGTAGGCCTGACCCATCGCGCGCAGCAGGATGTCGCCGCCGGCCGCCTCGATGCGGCCGCCGGGGAGATCCAGCGAGGAGGCACGCACCGCACGGGCGACCTCGGCCAGCGTCAGGTTGTAGGCTCTGAGGGTCTCTTCGCGGACTTCGATCCCGATTTCGTAGGGCCGGTCCCCGATCATTTCGGCGCGCGTCACCGACGGCAGCGCCGTGATCTCGTCGCGAGTCTGGCGCGCGACTTCCTTGAGCGTGCGTTCGTCGACGTCGCCGAACACGCTGACCCACAGAATCTGCTGGGTCCAGGTGTTGCGACGATAGGTGGGTCGTTCGGTCTCGGCCGGGAACGTCGAGATCGAGTCGACACGGATCTTGATCTGGTCGAGCACTTCGACGACCTCGTAGTCGGCGTCGACTTCGATGGTGACCGACCCCGAGCCCTCCCGCGCGGTCGAGATGATCTCGCTGATGCCGTCTAGGTCCTGGATCGCTTCCTCGACCTTGATCAGTACGCCTTCCTCGACGTCCTTCGGCGTTCCGCCCCGGTAGGGGATGCTGACCGTGATGTAGTTGGTTTCGATCCGAGGCTGGAATTCCTTGGTGATCGTCATGGCGGTCCAGCCGCCGCCGACCAGCAGCACCAGCATCAGCAGGTTCGCGGCCACCGAGTTGTGGGCGAACCACGAGATGATATTGCCGTACCAGCCTCGGTCGCGAGGCTCGAGGTCGTTCGAATCGGCCGCTTTCATGATCCGATCCCGACGTTGGCCAGTTCGCCGGCCGGCAGGATGCGCAACTGCGGCTCCTGAATCTCCGCCTCACGCACGTTCAGTTCCAGCCCCGGCACCGGCGCGGGGATGGCGGTGGTGATGACGCGATCCTCGGCGCTGAGATCGCCGCTGATGTAGACCGCGCGCGGCGTGGCGCGCACGACGTCGACGCGGCGGACTTCCAGCTGGTCGTCTGCGTTCGCGAGGTACAGTGTGTCGCCTTCGTGCAGCGCTTCGGTCGGCAGCACGGCCAGGCCGGTGGCGTCGCGCCCGGTGATCTCGGCCTCGACGAAGGTACCCATCGGCAGCGGCGCGTGCTCGGCGTCCCCGGTCATGGCGTAGGGGTCTTCGATGCGTGCCACGGCGTAGGTCAGGCGGGTATTGGAATCGACGACGCCCTCGGTGCGCACCAGTGACGCATCCCAGCGCGCCGGCTCGCCGGCGATCGATGCGATCAGCGCGACCGGCCGGTTCAGGACCGTATCGGTCTCGCCGAACGGCAGGTCGAGAAACGCCAGATCGTTCTGCGACAGCGGCAGCCGGATCTCGGCGACATCGGTGGAAAATGCAAGCCCGAGGTTGCTGCCCGTGGTCACGTACTGGCCGAGATCGACACTGCGCTGGCGGATCATGCCGTTGAAGGGCAGCGTGATTCGGGTGCGCTCGAGGTTCCTTCGGGCGCGCTCGACGGCGGCCTGCTGTGCCTGCACCGCGGCGCGCGCCCGTGCGACCTGGGGCTTGCGCACGAGCAGGTCGCCGGGTTGTCTCGATTCGCCGTAAAGCCGGCGGAAGTCTTCGCGAGCGGCGTCCGAGCGCGCCTGCTCGTCGGCCAGCGTGGCCTCGGCCGCGGCCAGTTCGGCCTCGGCGGCCAGCACGGCGGTTTGGTAGTCGCTGGGGTCGATCCTTGCCAGTACTTCACCGGCCTGGAAGGTGCCGCCGGCGACGAAGTCGTCGGACATCCACACAACCTTTCCCGCGACTTCCGAGACCAGGTCCGTCTCGATCCGCGGCGTCACCGTGCCCTGGGCCTGAACGCGGAAGCGTCCATCGTGGATCTGCGGGCGCACGACGTCCACCAGCAATGCCGCCTGGCGCGGTTCGCTTTTCTCGGGCTCGTCTCCGGATCGCGCGAGAACGGCCGCGATGACGACGGCGACGATCACGATGGCGAACGGCACCAGGATCTTGATAAATTTCGGCATATTCTGCAGTTTAATCAGGTGGCATGAATATCGAGACTCATGCTCTCATTTGCCAGCCCGATCGGCCAGTGCCGGAAGGCATGGGCCATAAGTCATGCCGGTTGTCGTGACGGTCAATCAGCTAGAATACGGGGCTCGAATCGACCCCCGGAACGCATCATGCATTCCCACCCGGAGCCGCACGGCATCCATATCAAGACCGCCGCCGAGATCGAGGCCATGCGCGTGGCCGGTCAGCAGGCCGCGAGCGTGTTGCGCATGATCTCGGAGCACGTCCGTCCCGGCGTCACCACCGGCCGGCTCGACGAGATCTGCCACGCCTACATCGTCGACGAACTGGACGCCGTGCCGGCGCCGCTCAACTACCGCGGATTCCCGAAGTCGATCTGTACTTCGGTCAATCACGTGGTCTGCCACGGCATACCCGGCGACCGCGTGCTCAAGGATGGCGATATCGTCAATATCGATATCACCGTGATCCAGGACGGCTGGCACGGCGACACCAGCAAGATGTTCTACGTCGGCGAGCCATCGATCAAGGCGCGCCGGGTCTGCGAGGTGGCGCACGCGGCGATGATCGCCGGCATCGAGACGGTTCGCCCCGGCGTGACCCTGGGCGACATCGGCCACACGATCCAGACGTATGTGGAAGGCCGGCGCTGCTCGGTCGTGCGCGAGTATTGCGGCCACGGCATCGGAGATCGGAAGAGCGTCGTGTAGGGAAAGAGTGTGTCAGTACGTGTAG
>CAYPZP010000026.1:0-24380 GCA_964415285.1 uncultured Halomonas sp.
GCCTCGGATCACCCGAAGTGATCGGCCGCCGGGCGTGCCCGGCGACCGGTGCCTCAAGGGATACTCAACTCGCCTTGGCCAGCGGCGATTCGGGTTCGCCGTACTGGGCGTGCGACAGTGACTCGCCGTCGAATTCGTCGACCGCGATCAGTTCGGCCGACAGGCGCTGGGCCTCGATCAGCAGTTCTTGCTGCTGTTCGGTGATCAGGCCCGCGGCCACCGCCTCGGCGGTCAGCTTCTCCACATTGGCCGGGGTCGGCTGGCGCTTGGTGCCGTTGACCACGGTGCGCTCGGCCTCGGCCGCCGCCAGCACCGCCTCGAACGCCTGCACCGCGGTCGCCACCCCGACATCGTCGGTCGGCACGAACGCCCCGTCGATGAGGCGTTGCCGGCTGTCGTTCGTCGACATCAGTATCTGCGCGAGCTTGCTCGCGGTTCGGTCGTCGGACGGCTCGTGCGCGCGGCCGTAAGGGAAGCAGATGCGCTTGAGCAGCACGGCGGCGGCGCCGGACGGGAAGTTGGCGAGCACGGCGTGCAGCGCTTCCTCGACCCGGTGCAGGCTGTCGGACAAGGCCCAGTGCAGCAGCGGCAGGTCGGCTTCGGGTCGGCCGTCGTCCTCGAAGCGCTTGAGCGCGCAAGAGGCCATGTAGAGATGGCTGAGCGCGTCGGCGAAGCGGCCCGAGAGGCTCTCGGCGAACTTGAACTTTCCGCCCAGGATCAGTAGCGTGGTATCGGCGATCAGCGTGAAGTTCGCGCTCAGCCGATTGATCCGGCGGTAGTACTTCGCAGACGGACCGGGAACCGGGGCGCGGCTGATGCGGCCGCCGGTCAGGCCCAGCGCCAGCGAGCGCACGGCGTTCGAGATCGTGTAGCCGACGTGGCCGAAGAAGGCCTTGTCGAACTGCCGACGCGCGTTCGGCGCCTGGCTGGTCGCCGCGGTCATCTCCTTGAGCAGCCACGGATGGCAGCGGATCGCGCCCTGGCCGAAGATGATCATCGAGCGGGTCAGGATGTTGGCGCCCTCGACCGTGATCGCGACCGGCACCGACTGATACATGATGCCCAGGTAGTTGCGCGGGCCCATGATGATGCCCTTGCCGCCGTGGATATCCATCGCGTCGTTGGTCACGCGGCGATAGGCATCGGTCAGGTTGGCCTTGAGAATGGCCGAAAGGACAGCCGGCTTCTCGCCCTGGTCCAGCGCGACCAGCGTGGTCCGGTGCGCGGCTTCCATGCGGTAGGTCTCGCCGGCGATTCGCGACAGCGGTTCCTGGATGCCCTCGAAGTTCCCGATCGGCTGCTTGAACTGGTAACGCACCCGCGCATAGGCGCCGGTCGTCATGGCCGCGAGCTTGCTGCTGGCCACCGACAGGGCCGGCAGCGAGATGGCGCGACCGGCCGACAGGCAGTGCATCAGCATGCGCCATCCCTGGCCGACGCGCGACTGGCCGCCGATCACCCATTCCATCGGGATGAACACGTCGGTTCCCCGCGTCGGCCCGTTCATGAACGGCGCGCCGCCCGGTATGTGGCGCTTGCCGTTTTCCACCCCGGGGGTATCGGCCGGGATCAGCGCACAGGTGATGCCCAGGTTCTTTTCGCCGCCGAGCAGGCCGTCGGGATCGAAGGCCTTGAACGCCAGCCCGACCAGCGTCGCCACCGGTGCCAGCGTGATGTAGCGCTTGTCCCAGGTGACCCGCATCCCCAGCACTTCCTTGCCGTTGTAGTTGCCCTTGCAGACGATGCCCTTGTCCGGCATCGAGGCCGCGTCGGAGCCGGCCAGCGGCGAGGTGAGGGCGAAGCACGGGATCTCCTCGCCCGAAGCCAGCCGCGGCAGGTAGTGGTTCTTCTGATCGCGCGTGCCGAAGTGATGCAGCAGCTCGCCCGGGCCGAGCGAGTTGGGCACCATCACGGTCGTGGCGCACGAGGAGTTGCGCGACGCGATCTTGGTGACCACGGCGCCGTTGCCCTGGGCAGAAAAGCCGAGTCCGCCGTATTCCTTGGGGATGATCATCGAGAAGAACCGGTGTTTCTTCAGGTGATCCCAGACTTCGGCCGGCAGGTCCTGGTCGTTGTAGATCTGCCAGTCGTCGAGCATCCGGCAGAGTTCCTCGACGGGTCCATCGACGAAGGCCTGCTCCTCGGCGCTCAGCGAAGGCTTCGGCGCGTCGAGCAGCTTCTTCCATTTCGGTCGTCCCGAGAACAGCTCTGCGTCCCACCAGGTGGTGCCGGATTCCAGCGCCTCGCGCTCGGTATCCGACATCGCGGGCAGGACTTTCCGGAACCAGTCGAACAGCCGGTTGGTCACCAGCGCCTGGCGCAGCGGCGGGATCGCGGCCACGACCAGCGGCAGCGCGATCAGTGCCGCGATCACCCCGACGGATGCGTGCGCGCCGAGCGCGAACGCGCCGAAGGCGGCGCCGATCATCAGTAGCGCCGTGAGCCAGGCCGGCGCGGAAAAGTACGCCGCCGTGAGCGGAACGAGAAGAACAATCAATAGCGCAATCAGGGTCATGCGATATTCTCCTTGAGCAGATTCTGAGATTCTTTCCGGGATCTTTCGGCGAATACGGAGTCGCGAAGACCGGCACAGCCGAAGCGCACCAGCGCGCGCGCGGTGTCTTCGACCGCGTCGTCGCCGGTCTCGGCCATGGTGTAGGTGAGCGCGCCGATCAGGAAATCGAGCTGCTGGCGCAGGTTGCCGGGCGATGTGCCCAGCGCCCGGCTGACCGCGTCGTCGAAGGCGCGCATCACGTGCGAATACTGGCGCGCGATGCTGCGGTGCAGCTGCGTCGCGTTCTCGGACCAGGCGCGCATCAGCAGGCGCATGAAGCGGCCGCCGTCGCCGCCGGTCCGGCTGCTGAGCAGCAGCGCCGGGTGGATGAAGGCCTCGAGCACGTGCTCGAGTCGGGGCGGGTCGGATTCGCGCAGCGCGTCGTCGAGCCGCGCGAGCCGATCGCTGTTGAGCTGGTCGAGACGGCGCTGGAACACCGCCAGGATGAGCGCATCCTTGGAGCCGTGGTGGTAATTGACCGCGGCAAGGTTGACGTCGGCCTCGCGGGTGATCTGCCGGAGGGTGGTGGCGTGGAAGCCCTGGTCGGCGAAGAGCCGCTCGGCGGTATCCAGGATGCGCTGTCGGGTCGAGTCGGTCATCGATTCCCAGTCGGTTACAAGGTCGGGGGCAGGGCTGCCTGGCGCATGTCGCGGCCCGGCGGCTTGCACGATTGAAACGCAGGTTTCAAACACCCGTTTGAATCGTAGCATCCGCCGGCGTCCCGGATCAACACCTTCTTGAACCGGCACGCCGCCGCACATCAACGACATCCCCGACGCGCATCGGCATTCTCAGGAATTGAGAATCACCGGCGGCAGGCTCGGCACATGACCCTTTTCGCTTCGCCCCGCTCGCTGGAAGTCTGGTTCACTGCCGCGCTCGGGCAGCCGACCGCCGTCCAGCAAGCGGCGTGGCCGGTGGTGCGAGCCGGCCGTCATGCGCTGATGATTGCCGCGACCGGCCAGGGCAAGAGCCTGGCCGCCTGGCTGCCGCTGGTCGAGCGAATCGTCGAGCGGCTCGATTCGTGCCCGGCGCGCGCGGTGCGCGCGCTCCATATCGCGCCGCTGAAGGCGCTGGCTCGCGACATGACGGCCAACCTTGAGCCGCTGCTGGACCAGGCCGGCCGGCTCGGCGTCCGGCCGGTAACCATCGCGCTTCGCTGCGGCGATACGCCGCCGGCCGAGCGGGCCCGGCAGCGTAGTCGTCCACCCGAGATCCTGTCGACGACGCCCGAGAGCCTGTTCGTGCTGCTGGGCAGCGCCGGCGGACGACGGCTGCTGCGCACCGTCGAGGCGGTGGTCGTCGACGAGCTGCACGCGCTGGTCGGCTCCAAGCGCGGCGCGCACCTGGCGCTGTCGCTGGCGCGGCTGGACGAGCTGGCGCAAGAGCCGGTCCAGCGTATCGGGCTTTCGGCCACGGCGCGGCCGGCCGGGCGGCTGGGCGAGTTCCTGGCCGGCGGTGCGGATTGCGAGATCGTCGAGCCCGGGCCGCCCGGCGGCGTGGATCTGCGGATCGAGCTGCCCGAAATGCGCCTGGGGCCGTTTCCGACCACGACGCACTGGGCGCAGATTCACGCGCGGATCGCGGCCATGGTGATGGCGGATCGATGCTGCCGTGCGGTTTGGCGCAGCGCATGCGGATCGGGACAGCGAACCGCGAACGGAGTCGAGGAATCGGCAGCTGGAGCTGCCTCCCACAGGGAAGTTGCCGATTCGGCGTCTCCATCCCTGTCGGAGCGGACTGCGATCCGCGAAGAAACCGAGGAATCGGCAGTCGTAGCTGCCTCCCACCGGGTCGCGGACGCTTCCGGCCGGCCGGATGGCGGCGAGGTCGCGCCGCGCTCGCTGCTGGTGTTCTGCCAGACCCGCGCGCAGGTCGAGCGCTCGGCCGCGGCGCTGGACGAGATCCTGTCCGAGGCCGGCATGCCGGGGCAGGTGGGCGCCCACCACGGCAGCCTGGACACGGCCCACCGCGAGTCCATCGAGGCGCGCTTCAAGGCCGGCGAGCTGCGCGTGCTGGTCTCCAGCGCGTCGCTGGAGCTGGGGCTGGACCTGGGCCACGTCGATCGAGTCTGCCAGCTCGGCGTGCCGGGATCGGTCAACCTGGTCCGCCAGCGCGCCGGGCGCAGCGGCCACCGCCCGGGAAAGACGCCGCGCATGCACCTGTTTGCGCTGACGCTGAACCAGCTCGTCGAGGCCGAGGCGCTGCGCGGCCGGCTGGCGGCGGGCGTCATCGAAGCCTCGTGCGTCCCCGACGGTCCGGCCGACGTGCTCGCCCAGCACCTGCCGGCGATGGCGGCGTCCGGTATCGAGTGCGCCGACGCGATGCTGGAGATCGTGCGCGCCGCATCGCCGTATCGACGGGTCGGGCGGGAGACGCTGGACCGGCTGCTAGGGCTGCAGGCCGAGCCGGTCGCCGACCTGCCCGGCGAGCAGTCCGTGCCGCTGCTGTCGCGGTCGTCCGACGGCCGGGTGCGCGTCCATTCGTCGGCGCAGCGGCTGGTGCTGACCAACGCCGGCACCATCCCGGAGTTCTTCGAGTACGACGTCGTGCGCGCCGACTCGGGCGAGCGCGTCGGCACGCTGGACGAGGAGTTCGCGTTCGAGTCGTCGCCGGGCCAGGTCGTGCAGCTGGGCCGGCGCTCGTGGCGCATCCTGCGCGTGAGCACGGGCCGGGTCGAGGTCGAGCCGGTCGACGAGGACGCCGTCGAGCTGCCGTTCTGGTTCGGCGAGGGACCGGGCCGGTCGCCGGAGATGGCCGCGGCGATGCTCGAGGCGATCGCGCGCCGCGGTTCCTCGGGGCTGCACCCGCAGGCGGTCGACCTGCTCCGGGAGTCGCGCGACGTGCTGGGCGCGCTGCCGTCGCCGGAGCGGTTGGTCATCGAGCGCTTTCCGGACCCGAACGGTGATCGACACGTGGTGCTGCACACCTTTGCCGGCGCGCGTATCAACCGGGCCTGGGGGCTGGCGTTGCGCAAGCGCTTCTGCCGGCAGTTCAACTTCGAGCTGCAGGCCGCGGCCACCGACGATGGCATCCTGATTTCGCTGGGCGTGACCAGCCGGTTCGAGCCGGCCGAGGTCGCGCGCTTCGTGAAGGCGCACACCGTCGCCGACGTGCTCACCCAGGCGCTGCTCGACACGCCGCTGTTCTTGACCCGCTTCCGCTGGGTGGCCAACAACGCGCTGGTGCTGCTCAAGAACGATCTGCACGGCCGTGTGCCGCCTCAGCGACAGCGCAGCCAGGCCGAAAACCTCGTCGCGTGCGTGTTTCCCGACCAGCTGGCCTGTCTGGAGAACCTCAGCGGACCGCGCGATGTGCCGGATCATCCGCTGGTGCAGCAGGCGCTCGCCGACTGTCTGCACGACTACATGGACCTGGCCGGGCTCGAGACGCTGCTCGGGCGTATCGAGTCCGGCGCGCTCGCCGTGCACGCGGTCGATACCGCCGAGCCGTCGCCGCTGGCTCGCGCCCTGATTCACGCGCCCCGCCACAGCTATCTCGACGAGGCCGCGGCCGAGGAGCGCAGAACCCGCAATTTCGAGGCGCGGTCCGGTCGCCCGGCGCGGCGCGCGATGTCGGCTCCGGATCCGGTAGCGCGCTCGCGGCCCGCGCCGGGCGCCGGTCTGCGGCCATCGCCCGATGCGCTGGAGCGGCTGCTGCTGGAGGCTGGGTTCCTGACCGCGGCCGAGGGCGAGCGCGGCGTCGGCTTGACCGCGCCGATTGCGGCCGGCGGTTGGGCCGGTGCATTTTCCCGGCTGCTGCGCGATCGACGAGCGGTTTCGGCGTCGATCCCGGGTGGCGGGACCAGGCTCTGGGCCGTGCCGGAGCGATTGGACTGGCTGCGCGCAGCGGTGCCGACGCTGGAGATCCGACCTTGGATTGCGCCGGCGTTGCTGCCCGAGCCGTCGCCGGTTCGCGACGAGGCGGTGGCGAAGCTCGTCGCGGCGCGTCGTCGGATCGACGGCGAGGCCGCCGGTGACCGCTTGGCGGCGATGTTCGCCGGAACCGGCGCCGGTCGGGTCGAGCCGCTCGACAGACAGCTACAGCGGCGCGTCGTCGCGTGACGGAAGCGGGGTGGGGGACATCCGCGATTCCGTTACAATTGAGCCGTTTCGAATCTGCCTGGATCGCCCATGAACGAGCCGGCCGAGGCCGCATCGATCGAGATCACCGTCAAGAGCGGTGAGAAGGTCCGCAAGCCCCAGGGTTTTACCGCGATTCGCGACGGTATCAAGACGCGTCGCGGCGCTGAAGACTCGCCCCACCAGCGCAAGCCCGATTGGCTGCGCGTGCGCCTGCCCTCGGGCGGCAAGTACGAGCAGGTCAAGAGCAACGTCGACAAGCACCGGCTGGCGACGGTGTGTTCGGAATCGAAGTGCCCGAATATCGGCGAATGCTGGAGTGCGGGTACCGCGACCATCATGCTGATGGGCGACGTCTGCACGCGCGCGTGCCGATTCTGCTCGGTTGACACGGGCAACCCGCGCGGCTGGCTGGACCCGGAAGAGCCGGCCAACGCCGCCGAGTCGGTGCGCCTGATGGACCTGAAGTACATCGTGCTGACCTCGGTCGACCGCGACGACCTGCCGGACGGCGGCGCGCAGCACTACGCCGACTGCATCCGCGCGATCAAGCAGGTCAATCCGCAGACCGCGGTGGAGGCCCTGACGCCGGACTTCCAGGGCCGCCATGCGTGCATCGAAACGGTCGTCGATTCCGGGCTGGAGGTGTTTGCCCAGAATGTCGAGACCGTGCGCCGCCTGACGCACCCGGTTCGCGATCCGCGCGCCGGCTACGAACAGACGCTCGACGTGCTGGCATTTGCCAAGCGAAATCGGCCCGGGGTGCTGACCAAGACCAGCCTGATGCTCGGCCTTGGCGAGACCGACGACGAGGTCGTCGAGTGCATGGAAGACCTGCGCGCGATCGGCGTCGACATCGTCACCTTCGGCCAGTACCTGCGGCCGACCGTCAACCACCTGCCGGTCGATCGCTTCGTGACCCCCGAGCAGTTCCGGCGGTTCCGCGAAATCGGTCTGGAGCAGGGTTTTCTCGAAGTCGTTTCGGGACCGCTGGTTCGTTCGAGCTACCGCGCCGAGCGCGTGCTCGAAAAGAACAACTGCGGCCTGGACTGAATCCGGCTCGTGGCGCGCCCGGACCCGGCCGATCTCGAACGGCTGCGGGCCGTGCTCGAGCGATGCCGTCGCGAGCGCCGCACGCTGACCTACCTGCAGGTCGCCGACGCGCTGGACGTGAAACCGCCGCACCGGATCCACACGACCGCGCGGCTGATCGAGATGCTGCTCAAGGCCGACGTCGATGCCGGGCGCGCGCCGCTGGCCGCGCTGGCCGTGAGCCGGGCGCGCGGCGGACTTCCGGCGCCGGGCTTCTTCCACCGCGCGCGCCGGCTCGGCATCTATTCCGGCGACAATCCGGCCGAATTTCATCAACGCCTGCTGTCGCGCCTGTTCGAGCGCGGCGAAAAGCCGTGACAGCCCGATCCCGCATCGGTCACCCCGGCGCGCGGTGTCGCGCGGCAACGGAGGGCTAGGGCGAACCAACGGATGCGCTGGCTGCGGTTTCATTTTCTCAAGGGTTCGCGGCAGCACCGGGGGCGGGTGCGGGCGTGGCTGGCCGCGCATCCGCGGATTTCGAAGCTGCTGGAGCGCGGCGGCTGTCTGCACATCGACGAATTCGCGCTGGCACGCGGCATCGCGGTCGGTTTTTTCGTCGGCTTCACGCCGACGGTCGGCATCCAGACGTTCATGATGCTGGCCGGCTCGCTGGCGTTCCGGGCCAATTTCATCGGCGCGTTCATCGTCTCCAACGTCAGCAACCCGTTCACGATGGCGCCGCTGTACTACGGTTTCAATCAACTCGGCGAATGGCTGATGCTGCGTTTGCCGATTCTCGCGGGGCCGCCGGTGACCACGCTGGGCGACGAAATCGCCCACGAGACACTGGCCATGGTGCTGGGCAGCCTGGTCGTGGCGATCCCGGCCGCGGCGCTGGGTTACTTCGTGTTTCTATGGCTCTGGCGCAGGCTCGGGCTGCGCCTGCCGGTGCGCCCGGATCGCGCGGCCGGGGCCGCAGCTCAAGCATCCAATCGCGGCGATCCGTGATTCGCGGTGTCCGGTACGTCGGTATTCAACGGTTTCCAGACGCGAACGACCTGCGCGTTGTCGGTATCGAAACTGCAGCGGAATCCGAGCCGGCGCGTAAGTTCCAGCATCCGGTGGTTTTCGAGCATCACGTCGCCGTGAATCACCGACAGCCCGCGCTTCCGGCACCACTCGGTCAGCCGTTGCAGCAGGAAGCTGCCCAGTCCGAAGCCGGTGATCTCGCGTCCCACGATCAGCGCGAATTCGGCCCGGCCGTCTTCGACGACGACCCGCGCCACGCCGCCGATCAACGCCTGCCGCGGCGGAAGCGCCTCGACGACCACCAGCGCGAACGCGTTTCGACGGTCGATCTCGGTCAGCTTGCGCGCCTGTTCGCGCGTCAGTTCGGTGATGGGGTGCAGGAACCGGTAGCGGATTTCCTCCGGCGTCAGGCGGCCGAAACTCCTTCTCAGCGTCTCGGCGTCGCCGGCTTCGATCGGGCGCAGGATGAGGCGCCGTCCGTTGGCCAGTTCCAGCGCTTCGCACCACGGCCGGCCCAGGGGCAGGCGTTGGAATCGATAGCGCGGGCGGCCGGACATCGGACTATGATGCCACGCGGTTCGTGACGTTCACCTTACGCAGCGATGCAGACCCCGAGCGTAGTGGAAATCGAGGACATGCCGGCCGCCGAGCGGCGGTTGCTGCGCGCCGTGCTGGCGACTTCGCCCGGAGTGGTGGCGCGACAGGAGTTCGAGCTGGCGCTGGCCCGGCTTCGCAACCTGCGCGAAAAGTACAACGAGCGCGCCAAGCGCGCGCGTCTGGAAGCGCGTGCCGGCCTGCCGGTGGAATCGGCCGAGACGCTGAACGGCTGGATCGATTGTATCGGGGCCGCCGAGCGCCACGCGCGGGCGTGTCTCGATCAGGAGCCGGGTCCGGATGAGGCCGCGGCCCCGGTCGAGGCCGACTGACGCTTCGCCCGGGCTCCGGCTGCCGCTGCGGCAAGGGCCTCCGGTGACTGCGCCAGGTCCCAGAATCGCCGATTGAGTTCACCGACGACGCGGGTCTCGGCGTTGCTGAGAATCACCAGCCCGAGGTCCAGTTCGTGTGACAGGGCGATCTCGGCGCGATATCCGGCAACCCATCCGCCGTGCAGCGCCAGGCGTTGATCGCGCACGCGGTAGATGCGCCAGCCCAGTCCGTACCAGGCATCTTCCAGCACGTCGCGCCAGTGGCGATTGCGCAGTTCGCGTTGCGTCCGGATGCGCGGCGTCAGCACCTCGTCGATGACCGGCGCCGGCACCACGTCGGGCCGGTGCCCGAGCATCGCGATCGCCCACTGCGCCATGTCGAGGATGCTGGCGTTGATGCCGGCGGCCGAAGGGACCTGGTAATACGTCGAACGCGGCGCGGTTCCAACCCAGCCGGCTCGGGTCTTCAGGTGCGGCTCGGCGCGATTGCTCCGGGCCATCAGCTCGTCGTAGCCGACCGAGGCGCGCGCCATGCCCAGGGGCCGGAACAGCCGCTCGGTCACCGCTGCGCGGTAGTCGGTGCCGGCGGTGGTCGCGATGACGTCTTCGACCAGGCTGAAGACGTTGTTCTGGTAGCTGTAGCAAGACCCGGGCGGGCAGATCGGCTCCAGCGTGTTGAACCGCGGCAGGATCTCGTCGCGCGCCACGCCGGCTTCGATCAGGTTGTCGTAGGCGTTACGGATGAAGCCCGAGCGCTGGCCGAGCACGTCTTCGACGGTCAGCGGCCGCCGGTTTCCGGGCCGCAGCCGGAGCGAAGGCGCATAGCCGGCGACGGGTTGATCCAGCGCCGTGCCGGTTTCGGCGGCCACCAGCGCGGCGAGCACGCCGGAGAACCCCTTGGACAGCGAGGCGATACGAAACACCGTGCCGCTGTCGACGGCCCGGCTTCGCCGTTGATCGATATGGCCGAAGCTGCCGAGTTCGACGATCTGTCCGGCCTGGACGATGGCGTAGGCAGCGCCGGGCACGTCGGCGTCCGCCAGTGCCTGGTTGAACTGTCGATCGAAGGCGTCGGCCAGCGCGCGCGAGTCGGCCTGCGCGATCGACGCCGCGGTCGCGCAGATCAGCAACAGGCCGAGCCCCGCGGCCCGCAACACCGCCGGGCGCCTGGCTGGAAGGAATCGGGGCGGTCCGGGGTCGGGCTGCATCGATCGTCCGGGTGAAGGTGGATGATGATTGGACGGCTTTGACCGGCCATGCGAATCTCACGCGATTCGGCGATTATACCGGGCCGGAATTCATGCGAAACTTTCGGCATGCTGAAGTCGATCTACGAGTCCGGGCGCGTCGGCGTGGGCACGCTGCTGCTCAGTCTGAACACGCTGGTCCACGGGCTGCCGCTGCTGCTGGTCGCGGTACTCAAGGCGCTGTTTCCGCTGCCGCGTTTCCGCGCGGCCTGTACCCGGTTGCTGACGCGCATCGCCGAGCGCTGGATCGGCTTCAACAGCGGCATGTTCGATCGCTTTACCGATACCCGGCTGGTGATCGAGGACATGCCGGAGCTGGATCCGAACGGGCACTATCTGGTCATCTGCAACCACCAGAGCTGGGTCGATATCCCGGTGCTGCAGAAGGTCTTCAACCGTCGCCTGCCGCTGCTGCGGTTCTTTCTCAAGAGCCAGTTGATCTGGGTGCCGCTGCTGGGGCTTGCGTGGTGGGCGCTGGACTTCCCGTTCATGAAGCGCTATTCGAAACAGATGCTGGCCAAGCGCCCCGAGCTGGCCGGGCGCGATATCGAAACCACGCGCCGGGCCTGCGCCAAGTTCCGCGAGATCCCGGTTGCGGTGATGAATTTCGTCGAGGGCACGCGGTTCTCGCCGGGCAAGCACGCCGCGCAGGGCAGCCCTTACGATCACCTGCTCAAACCGCGCGCCGGCGGGATCGCTTTCGTCGTCGACGCGATGGGGGAGTCGATCGACAAGCTGCTGGACGTGACGATCAGCTACGGCGGTCCGGCACCGAGCCTGCCCGACCTGTTCGCCAACCGCGTGCGCGAAATCCGCGTTTCGGTGCGCGAGCGCGCCCCGCTGCACGCGCCGGCGCCAGGCGCCTACGAGGATGACTCTGCGTATCGGGCGCGGTTCAGGGAATGGATCAACGGACTGTGGGCGGACAAGGACCGCAACCTGGGGCGGATGCTGCAGCGCGCGGGGGCCGATTCCTGACGCCGGCCCGGGCGGATCCCCGCCGAAGGTGATGGCCCGGCGCGCCCGCGCAGGGCGCGTTGAGCGCGGCCGGAAGGGCATGTAGTATGCACGCTTCCCAACCGAATCCACTCCAGATATGACGCGTCTTTCCGTACGTTCCGCCCTGGTCCTGTTGGCGGCGGCCGCGCTGAGTGCGCAGGCTCCGGCCCAGGAAGATTCCACCGCCGGCGATGTGTTTTCCGGTCTTTCGATCCGAAACATCGGTCCGGCCGTGACGTCGGGCCGCATCAGCGACTTCGCGATGCACCCGGACGGCTGGCAGACCTATTACGCCGCGACTGCTTCGGGCGGATTGTGGAAGACGAGCAACGGCGGCATCACCTGGAAGCCGATCTTCGACGGCGAGGGTTCGTACTCGATCGGCGTGGTCGAACTCGACCCGAACGATGCCGACACGGTCTGGGTGGGTACCGGCGAAAACAATGCGCAGCGCTCGGTGGGATTCGGCGACGGGGTCTATCGATCCGACGACGCCGGCAAGTCCTGGCGCAACATGGGACTGAGGGATTCGGGGCACATCGGTTCGGTGGTCATCGATCCGCGCGATTCCGACATCGTCTACGTTGCCGCGCACGGACCGCTATGGAACGCCGGCGGCGATCGCGGCGTCTACAAGAGCGTCGACGGCG
The DNA here is from genome assembly GCA_964415285.1 of uncultured Halomonas sp. Classification (GTDB taxonomy): domain Bacteria; phylum Pseudomonadota; class Gammaproteobacteria; order Xanthomonadales; family Wenzhouxiangellaceae. The sequence continues at coordinate 12,520 of CAYPZP010000026.1, forward strand.
GCCGGAACTGGGAGCGCGTGCTGGAAATCGACGAGCATACCGGCGCCAACGAGGTGCTGATGCACCCGGACAACCCGGACCTGCTGCTGGCGTCGACCTGGCAGCGCCGGCGCCATGTCTGGACGCTAATCAACGGCGGACCCGGCAGCGGCGTGCACCGATCCACCGACGGCGGCGAGACCTGGACCGAGATCACCGCCGGGCTGCCCTCGGAAACCATGGGCCGGATCGGCCTGGCGTTCGCGCCGGCCCGGCCGGATACGGTCTACGCGATCATCGAAACCGATGACGAAGGCGAGGGCGTGTATCGATCGACGGACTTCGGCGTGAGCTGGGAGAAGCGCTCGAGCTACGTGGCAGGCAGCCCGCAGTACTACAACGAACTGATCGCCGATCCGACCGATCCGGACCGGGTCTACTCGATGGACACCTTCCTGCACGTGACCCACGACGGCGGCGCCACCTGGGAAATGGTGGGGAGCGCGCACAAGCACGTCGACGAGCACGCGCTGTGGATCAACCCCGACAACCCGGATCACCTGATCACCGGCAACGACGGCGGCATCTACGACAGCTTCGACCGCGGCGCCAACTGGCGCCACGTCGAAAACCTGCCGATTACCCAGTTCTACCGCGCCACGCCCGACAACGCCGAGCCGTTCTACAACGTCTACGGCGGCACCCAGGACAACGCCACGCTGGGCGCGCCGTCGCGCACGACCAAGACCCAGGGCATCGCCAACAGCGACTGGTTCGTCACGCTGGGCGGCGACGGCTTCAAGGCCCGGATCGACCCGGAAAACCCCGATACCGTCTATTCACAGCTCCAGTACGGCATGCTGGCGCGCTTCGACCGGCAGAGCTTCGAGCGCGTGCTGATCACGCCGATGCCGGACGCCGAGGAAGACAACTACCAATGGAACTGGAATTCGGCGTTCATCATCAGCCCGCACGATCGAAAGCGCCTGTATTACGCCGCCGAGCGAATCTTCCGCTCCGATGACGGCGGTGCGACCTGGCGCAAGTTCAGCCCGGACCTGACGCGCGAGCTCGATCGGAACCAGATTGAGGTCATGGGCCGCGTCTGGAGCGTCAACGCGGTGGCCAAGAACGACTCCACGTCGATGTACGGCTCGATCATCGGCTTGTCCGAAAGCCCGCTGGTCGAGGGTCTGATCTACGCCGGGACCGACGACGGCCTGATCCAGGTCAGCGAAGATGACGGCGGCAACTGGCGCCGTGAGGACGACTTCCGCGGCGTCCCGGAAATGACCTACGTCAGCGACGTCGAGGCTTCGCTGCACGACGCCGATACCGTATTCGCGACCTTCGACAACCACAAGCGCGGCGATTACCGGCCGTATGTCTACAAGAGCACGAACCGCGGCCGCTCGTGGCGCTCCATCGCCGGCGATCTGCCGCAGCGCGGCCCGGTGCACACCATGGTCCAGGATCACGTCGATCCCGATCTGCTGTTCGTCGGCACCGAGTTCGGCGTGTTCTTCAGCCAGGACGGCGGCGAGGAGTGGGTGCAGCTCAAGGCCGGGATGCCGACCATCGCGGTGCGCGATCTCGAGATCCAGCGTCGCGAGAACGACCTGGTGATCGCGACCTTCGGACGCGGCATTCGCATCCTCGACGACTACCGCGCGCTCCGCACGCCGGCCTCTGAGGTCGTCGAGTCCGAGGCCACGCTGTTCCCGATCCGCGATCCCTGGCTTTACGTCGAGGACGACGTCTGGGGATTCGGACCCAAGGGATTCCAGGGCGAGACCTACTACCTCGCCGACAACCCGCCGTTCGGCGCGGTGTTCACCTACCACCTGCGTGACGGCTACGAAACGCTGCGCGAGCAGCGCCGCCGGGCCGAGACCGGGCGGCTGGAAGCCTACGAGGACAATTCGTATCCGAGCTGGGAGCGACTGCAGCAGGAGCAGCGCGAAGACGCGCCGGCCGTGATGCTCGAGATTTCCGATGCGCAAGGCCAGGTCGTCCGGCGCATCGTCGGCCCGCACGTCAAGGGCCTGCACCGCGTGGCCTGGGATCTGCGTCACCCGGCGCCGGACCCGGTCGATCTCTCTTCCGGCGGATTCCGCGCGCCGTGGGATTCCGATCCCCAGGGCGTGCTGGTCGCGCCGGGCCGCTATCGCGTGCAGCTGTTCAAGCGGGTTCGCGGCGAGCTGGAGGCGTTGAACGAGCCGGTCGCGTTCGAAGTCCGGTCGCTCGATCGCGGCCAGTTCCGGCCCGATTCGCCGGCCGTGCACGAGGAAACGATGCTCGCGGCCTCGGACCTCAGCCGGGCGGTGCAGGGCGCCGGACGGGCGCTGGCCGAACTCGATGAGCGGGTTGCGCATCTCGAGGTCGCGCTTCGCGAGACCCCCGAGGCCGACGAGGCCCAGCGTCAGCGTCTGGATGCCATCGATGCGCGTCTGGACGACACTCGACAGCTTCTCAACGGTGATTCGGTCAGGGCCGGCGCCAACGAACCGCGGCCGATGCCGCTGTCGACCCGGGTCGGCATGTTCGCCTGGGCGCACTGGAACGCCCGGGCGGCGGTCACAGGCAACCAGGCGAGCTCGCTGGAGATCGCGCGCCGGCAGTTCGACGAGGTGCAGACGCGCCTGGCCGAGGCCGCCGAAGCGCTGGACGAACTGGAGCAGGAACTGGCCGGCGTCGCGCCCTGGACGCCGGGCCGGATTCCGAAGCTCCGGCCGTAGCCGCATCGATGGCCCGATTCATCGAGAAGCGAAGCATGCCGTGATGGTGCCGCAACGCGCGGAGTCGCGTACAAGTCGGCTGCGGCTGCCCGACGGCTGGACGCTGCTCACGTTGACCGTCGCCGGCCTGGTGGCGCTGCCCGTGGCGACAGTACTGGTGCACGTGCTGGTGCCGTCCGGGGCGGTCTGGGGCCATCTGGTCGAAACCGTGCTCGACCGCTATGTGCTCAATACGCTGGGCCTGATCCTGGGCGTCGGCACGGGCACGCTGGTCCTCGGCGTGGGCAGCGCCTGGCTGGTCGTGATGTGCCGCTTTCCGGGCCGCCGGCTGTTCGAGTGGGCGCTGCTGCTGCCGCTGGCGGTACCGACGTACGTGATCGCCTACGCCTACACCGACCTGTTGCAGTTCACCGGTCCGGTGCAGACGGCGCTGCGCGACTGGTTCGAGTGGGGGCGCGACGACTATTTCTTTCCCGAAATCCGGTCGCTGGGCGGGGCCGTGGCGGTGATGTCGCTGGTGCTGTATCCGTACGTCTACCTGCTATCGCGTGCGGCCTTCACCGAGCAGTCGGTGTGCGCGCTGGAGGTCGGGCGTACGCTGGGTCGCGGCCCGTGGCGGCTGTTCTCCGGCGTCGCGGTGCCGCTGGCGCGACCGGCCATCGTCGGCGGCGTGGCGCTGGCGCTGATGGAGGCGCTCAACGACTTCGGAGCGGTCCAGTTCTTCGGCGTCGATACCTTCACCACCGGCATCTACCGGACCTGGTTCGGCCTGGGCGAGCCGGTGGCGGCGGCGCAGCTGGCCGCCTGCCTGCTGTCGTTCGTGCTGATCCTGCTGTTGCTGGAGCGCTGGTCGCGCAGCGACGCGCGCTTTCACCACGCCACCGGCCGCTATCGGGAACTGCCCCAGTACCAACTCGGGCGCGCGCGCGGCGCGCTGGCGACCGCGGCCTGTGCGCTGCCGGTGCTGGCCGGGTTCCTCGTGCCGGCCGGCGTCTTGCTGAAGATGCACTTCGAGGTCGGCGATCCGCTGTTCGGTTCCCGGTTCGTCGAGTTTGCGTGGAATTCTCTGCAGCTCGCCGGGGTCTCGGCGGTGGTCGCCGTGGCGCTGGCCGTGCTGGTCGGCTACGGCGTGCGGCTGCGCTCGCGTCCGACCACGCGCGCGGCGGCCCGGCTGGCTTCGGTCGGCTACGCGGTACCGGGTTCGGTGATTGCCGTGGGCGTGCTGATCCCGCTGGGCTGGCTGGACCAGCAGATCAACTGGGTCGGTCGTGAATACTTCGGATTGACTCCCGGCCTGATCCTGACCGGCACGATGATCGCGCTGGTGTACGCCTACGTCGTGCGATTCCTGGCGGTCTCGTTCAACACCGTCGAAGCCAGTCTGGGCCGCGTGACGCCGAACATGGACGCCGCCGCCCGGACGCTCGGCCAGACCGCGGCGCGGACGCTCACGCGCGTGCATCTGCCGGTAATGCGATCGAGCCTGCTGGCCGCCGCGCTGCTGGTGTTCGTCGACGTGATGAAGGAACTGCCGGCGACGATCATCCTGCGTCCGTTCGATTTCGACACGCTGGCGGTACGGTCGTTCGAGCTGGCCTCCGACGAGCGCCTGGCGCAGGCTTCGACCTCGTCGCTGGCGATCGTCGCGGTCGGCATCCTGCCGGTAATTCTGCTGAGCCGCGCAATGCGTAGCGCGCGCCCGGGTCAGTCAGCGTCGGCCGGATAAACGAAGGCCCGGTTGGGGTCGACATCGAGTTCGACCGGCTGGTCCTCACCGGGCAGAAACACGCCGGGCATCGTCGAGTGCAGGTGATGTTCGCGGTCGTCTCGATCATGGATGCACAGGTGCAGCATGCTGCTGCGTCCGAGCAGCCGTGACATGACGACGTGGCTGCGCACGTGGGCGCGGTCGGCGGGACCGGTGACGCGCACGCCGATGGCTTCGGGCCGGATCAGCACGCAGGCCGGGGTGGCGTCGGGGAGTCCGCCGGCATCGAAGCTGCCGATCGCGGTTTCCACCCGTCCGTCGCGTACCGTGCCTTCGAGTCGATTCACGTCGCCGAAGAACGAAGCGACGAACGGGCTGGCCGGATTGCAGTACAACTCCACCGGCGTGCCGGTCTGCAGGATGCGGCCGTCGCGCATCAAGGCGATCCGGTCGGCCATGAACATGGCTTCCTCGGGATCGTGGGTGACCAGCAGCGTGCCGGCGCCGGCTTCCTTGAGCAGGTGCAGCGTGTCGTCGCGGATGCGTCCGCGAAGCCGGGCATCGAGTGCGGAAAACGGTTCGTCGAGCAGCATGAGCCTGGGTTCCGGCGCCAGCGCCCGAGCCAGCGCAACGCGCTGCTGCTGCCCGCCCGAGAGACGATGCGGAAAGCGCTCGGCGTATTCGGCCATGCCGAGTTGATCGAGCATTTCCATGGCGCGCGTCTTGCGCCGGCGCGTCGGCAGGCGATCGAGGCCGAAGGCGACGTTGTCCAGCACGCTGAGGTGCGGAAACAGTGCCGAGTCCTGGAACATCAGGCCGACGCTGCGGCGCTCGGGCGGCACCGGCCGTCCCGAGCGGGTACGCATGTCGCGGCCGTCGATCAGCACGCGACCCTGCTGCAGTTCCTCGAGGCTGGCGGCGATGCGCAGCAGGGTCGACTTGCCGCAGCCCGAGGGCCCGAGCAGGCAGACGACCTCGCCGACGCGCACGCTCAGCGAAACGTCGTCGACCGCGCGCAGATTGCCGAAATCGTGCGTGATTCGCTCCAGTTGCAGAACCGCCGAGGGGTCGGTCCCGGGCCGGGCCCGCGGCGCAGTCTGCGCCGGCTGGGTCATGTTCATCGATTCGAGGCTGTGCACCGGCGATTCAGGTCCTGTTCGGGTTTATTGGGCATGCTTCGACGCGGGTCGTCCACGATTGTAAGAGAGGCCGGATCGTGGTGGTCGGGCCTGGAAAACCCGCGCGCTCGTCCCCAATATTGTAAATAATAATGATTGCCATTACCATCAGAGAATTTCCGGAGGGTTCCTGTCCATGAAAATCGTTCTGTCCGTCCTGTCCCTTGCCGCCGGAATGCTGTTGTCGCCGGCTACGGCGCTGGCCGAAGGCGAGGTCAACATCTATTCCGCGCGTCATTACGACGTCGATCAATTCATCTACGACGCCTTTACCGAGCGCAGCGGCATCGAGGTCCGCGTCCTCGAGGGCAGCTCCGACCAGCTGGTCGAGCGCATCAAGCGCGAAGGCGCGGCGAGTCCGGCCGACGTATTGATCACCGTCGACGCCGGCCGGTTATGGCGCGCCGAGGAAGCCGGTGTCTTCCAGCCGACCGAGTCCGAGCTTCTGGAGCGCCGGATTCCGTCCAACCTGCGTCACCCCGATGGTTTGTGGTTCGGTTTCAGCCAGCGCCTGCGCCTGATCTTCTACAGCAAGGAGCGATTCGACCCGGATCGAATTCAGCGCTACGAGGATCTTGCCGATCCATCGCTCGAGGGTGCGATCTGCATCCGGTCGTCGAACAACATCTACAACCAGTCGCTGCTGGCTTCGATGATCGAAGCGCACGGCAGCGAACAGGCCACGGAATGGGTCAGGGGCCTGGTTTCCAACCTGGCGCGTCCGCCGCAGGGCGGCGACACCGACCAGCTCCGGGGCCTGGCGGCCGGCGAGTGCGACGTCGCGGTGGCCAACGACTATTACTACCATCGCCTGCTTGAATCCGACGACGCCGAGGATCGCCGCGTCGCCGAGCGGATCGGCGTGATCTTCCCGAACCAGGACGGCCGCGGCGCGCACGTCAACGTCGGCGGGGCCGGGATTGTCGACGGCGCACCCAACTACGACAACGCGGTGAAGTTCCTCGAGTTTCTCGCCTCCGAGGAAGCGCAGACGCTGTTCGCGGGCGGCAACTACGAGTATCCGGTCGTTGCCGGCGTCGAGCGCCACGAGTTGCTGCCGGACCTGTCGCAGATCAAGCTCGATCCGGTTTCGGTCAGCGCACTGGGAAGCAGCAACCCCGAAGCCGTGCGGGTGGCCGACCGGGCCGGCTGGCGCTGAGCCGATCGGCCGGGCTCGTTCCGGGGTTTGCCAGGAGCCCCGGAGCGCGCACCCGGGGCAGACCGGCGATGGGGATGACATGACTATCGGGTCAGTCGTCGTGGACCGGTTTCCGTTACTCTGGGAAATTGTTTCCCGGAGTTTCCCCGCATGAAGATGTTCTGCTGGCTCCTGGTCGCCGCGGTTGCAGCGACCGGTTCGAACGCGTCGATCGCCGAAAACGGCGACGACGATACCCGCCTTCTGCGCTATCCCGACCTGCACGGCGAACGGGTCGTGTTCAGCTATGCCGGGGATCTGTGGTCGGCGGTGATCGATGGCGATGCGCCGGCGCGACGCCTGACCTCGCATCCGGGTCTCGAGCTGTATCCGAAGTTCTCGCCGGACGGCGACTGGATCGCGTTCACCGGGCAGTACCGCGGCGACGAACAGGTCTACGTCATTCCGGCCGCCGGCGGTGAGCCCCGGCAGCTGACCTTCTACCCGACCGCCGGCCCGCTGCCGGCGCGCTGGGGTACCGATCACCAGGTGTTCGGCTGGACCCCGGACGGATCCGCGGTGTTGTTCCGCTCCGGCCGCGATCATTTCGATAACCGTCGGCTGTACCGGGTCGCCGTCGACGGCGGCCTGCCGACGGCATTGCCGATGCCGCGTGCCGGCTCCGGCGACTTTTCGCCCGACGGGAAGAAGATTCTGTACTCGCCGCTGTTTCGCGATTTCCGGACCTGGAAACGCTACCAGGGCGGCTGGGCGCAGAACCTGTTCATCTACGATCTCCAGGACGGTACCGCGCGCCAGATTACCGAGCACGTGCGCACCGAGCGCGATCCGGTCTGGCTTCAAGCCGGCTTGTTCTACGTCTCCGACCGCGACGGCACACTCGAGCTGTTCCGCTTCGACGAGGCGAGCGGGACCGGCGAGCAGTTGACCGAGCACGATGACTGGGACATCAAGTGGGCCAGCGGCGACGGGGGTCAGCGCATCGTCTACGAGATCGCCGGGCGCATCGGCTTGTACGACGCCGGCGCAGGCGTCGAGCGCCAGCTCCGGATCCGGGTCCCGGACGACGGCGTGCGCCGGATTCCACGGCAAATCGAGGTCGCCGACCAGGTCGAGGACTTCGCGCCGGCGCCCGACGGACAGCGCATGCTGGCCACGGCACGCGGCGACGTGTTCACGTTGCCGATCGAACACGGCGTGACGCGCAACCTGACGCAGCGCGGCGACGCGCACGACCGCGAGGCGGCCTGGTCGCCCGACGGTCGGCACGTGGCCTTCATCAGCGACCGCAGCGGCGAGGAACAGCTCTACGTGGTGCCCGCAGACGGCGGCGCTGCGCGCGCGCTGACGTCGGGCCTCGAGGCCCGCTTGTACCACCCGGTGTGGTCGCCGGACAGCCAGCGCATCGCGTTTCATGACCATCAGGGCCGGATTCACGTCGTCGACCTCGACGGCGACCGCGACCTGGTTTCCGACAGCCCCTTCGAAGCCACCGGCGACTACGTCTGGGCGCCGGACTCAGCGTGGCTGGCCTGGAGCCGTCGCGACGACAACGGCCTGCCCAGCCTGTTTTTGTGGTCGCGTGCCGACGACGAGGTGACGCGCCTGGGCGACGGTTTCTTTTCCGCCTTCGCGCCCGCATTCGGTCGCGACGGTGAGCATCTGTTCTTCATCAGCAGCCGCGAGTTCGCACCGCAGATCGGCTCGTTCGAGTGGAATTACGCGGTCGATCGCGAGAACGGCGTATTCGCGTTTGCCCTGGCCGAAGACTCGCCTAACCCGTTCGCGCCGCGCAACGACGAAACCGGCGTCGGGGACGACGACGATGATGCCAATAACGGCGACGGCAACGGCAACGGTGACGACGAGGTCGTGGTGCGTGTCGATTTCGACGGGCTTTCCGATCGCGTCATCCGGGTTCCGATCGATCCGGACAACATTTCCGGCATCGCGCTGACCGATTCGCACCTGCTCTACGTCGTCGGCGGGCCGTTCTACTACGGTCGCGGCAGCGATGTCGAGACGACGCTGATGGCGCTGGACCTGGAATCGAGAGCGTCCGACACCGTCGCCGAGGGCATTGCGTCACCTGCGCTCAGCGCCGATGGACGTTTCGTCATCGCGCGCCAGGGCGGCGCCTACAAGCGCTACGAGCTGGGCAAGGACGATTCGAAGAGCGTCGACACCGGCAACCTGATCGTGCATCGAGCTCCGGCGGTCGAGTGGGAAGTGGTGTTCGACGAGGTGTGGCGCCGCTTCCGCGACTATTTCTATGTGCGCAACATGCACGGCTACGACTGGCCGGCCTTGCGCGATCGCTATCGTCCGCTGGTCGAGCACGTCTCGACGCGCGAGGACCTGAATTACCTGATCGGCGAAATGATCGCCGAGCTCAACGTCGGTCACGCCTACGTTGCCGGCGGCGACCTGCAGGCGCCGGCGCGTTCGTCGGCCGACCTGTTGGGCGCGCGTTTCGAGGCCGATACCGAAAGCGGCCGATACCGCATCGCCCGCATTTTCGCGGGGCACAACGAGGAGCCGAAATACCGCTCGCCGTTGACCGAGGTCGGCGTCGGAATCTCCGAAGGCGACTACGTGCTGGCGATCGACGGACGCGCGCTGACTACCGCCGTCAACCCGTACGCGCTGCTCACCGACCGCGGTTCGCAGCCGGTGGAGTTGACCGTCAACGACCGGCCCCGCGAAGAAGGCTCCCGGCGGGTTCTGGTCGAGCCGCTGTCCTCGGAAAGCGCGCTGGTCTACCTGGACTGGGTGCAGAAGAACCGCGCTTACGTCGACGAGCGCACCGATGGCCGGGTCGGCTACCTGCACATCCCGGACATGGGCGCCGACGGCATCTACGAATTCATCAAGTGGTTCTACCCTCAGGTCCGCAAGCAGGGATTGATCGTCGACGTGCGCGGCAACGGCGGCGGCAACGTTTCGTCGATGATCCTCCAGCGCCTGATGAAGGACCCGCTGGCGTTCGGCTACCGCGCCCACAGCGAATGGGTCGGAACCTATCCGCAACAGGCCTTCAACGGGCCGATGGTGTCGCTGATCAGCGAGACCTCGGCGTCGGACGGCGACATCTTTCCGTACTTCTTCCGCGAGGCCGGGCTCGGCCCGCTGATCGGCAAGCGCAGCTGGGGCGGCGTTGTCGGCATCACCGGCCACGGCCCGCTGATCGACGGCGGTAGCGTGTTCGTGCCCGAATTCGGCCTGGGCCAGCCCGGCAAGGGCTGGATCATCGAAGGCGACGGCGTCGAACCGGATATCGAGGTCGAGAACGACCCGACCTCCGACGCCGACGCGCAGCTCGACCGCGGCATCGCCGAGGTGCTCGAGCGCGTCGAGGCCCAGCGGCCGGCATTCCTGCCGAAGCCGCCGGATCCGGACAAGACGCCGTAGGGCATTTGTAGAGAGCCGCGGCCGGACCGGCCGCGGCTGGTCAAAGTGCCTCGCCAGAAAGCGGGCGCAGCCCGCGCGGCGAAACCGCCTTTGACTTTCGATTCTGACTTTAGAAATTGCTGATCGAAGCGAAGTGGTTGGTCTGGAAAATCAAGGTCAACGGCGTTTCGCCCCGCGCTTCGCGCTTGCGGGCGTAAGGAAGTTGTTCTTGAAGTTCGGGTCTTGAAGTCAGGTCTCTGACGTTCCAGGAGAAGCCGCCCGCAGCCCGCGCTGCGAAACCGGTCTCGAATCTGGCTCTGGTCCTGACTTTTCAGAAAACGAAGAGGCCCGCCGAACGGCGGGCCTCTTCGCTGCTTGACGATCCGGAGCGAATCGATCAAACGACAACCGGCGATCAAGCCGCCTTGGCGTCGGCCGGGTCGGTTCCGGCAAGCTGCCGCAGCACGTAGTGCAGGATGCCGCCGTGCTTGTAGTACTGGACTTCCTTGGGCGTGTCCAGACGCACGCGCACCTTGAACTTCGTTTCCTTGCCATCGTCGTCGGTCGCGACCACCGTCGCCTCGCTCGAGTTGCCGATGTCGAGATCCTCGATCCGATAGGTCTCGAAGCCAGTCAGGCCCAGCGAATCGCGTGATTCGCCGTCGACGAAGTTCAGTGGCAGAACGCCCATGCCGACCAGGTTGGAGCGGTGGATGCGCTCGAACGACTCGGTGATCACGGCCTGCACGCCGAGTAGCACCGTGCCCTTGGCTGCCCAGTCTCGCGACGAGCCGGTGCCGTATTCCTTGCCGGCGATGACGATCAGCGGCGTGCCTTCTTCCTTGTACTCCATCGCCGCATCGTAGATCGGCATTACCTTGCCGGACGGCACGTGGGTGGTGAAGCCGCCCTCGGTGCCCTCGGCCATCTCGTTCTTGATGCGGACGTTGGCAAAGGTGCCGCGCATCATGACCTGGTGGTTGCCGCGCCGTGAGCCGTAGCTGTTGAAGTCGGCCGGCGAGACCCCGCGCTCCTGCAGGTAGTGTCCGGCCGGAGAGTCCGGCTTGATCGCGCCGGCCGGCGAGATGTGGTCGGTGGTGACCGAATCGCCGAGGCGCGCCAGGCAGCGCGCGCCCTCGATGGCGCCGATCTCGGGCAGGTCCATGGTCATGCCCTCGAAGTAGGGTGGATTCTGCACGTAGGTCGAGTCGTCGGACCACGCGAACATCTCGCCGGTCGGCGTATCCATGGCCTTCCAGCGATCGTCGCCCTCGAACACGCTGGCGTAGTTGCGCGCGTAGCTCTCCTGGGTCACGGTGGTCTGGATGAAGTCGTGCAGCTCGTGTGCGTCGGGCCAGATGTCCTTGAGGAATACGTCGTTGCCGTCGTCGTCCTGTCCCAACGGCTCGGTCGTCAGATCGAGATCCATGCGCCCGGCGATGGCGTACGCCACGACCAGCGGCGGCGAAGCGAGATAGTTGGTGCGGACCTCGGCGTGAATGCGGCCTTCGAAGTTGCGGTTGCCCGACAGCACCGAGGCGACCACGAGTTCGTGCTCGCGAACCGCCTTCTCGATCGGTTCCGGCAGCGGGCCGGAATTGCCGATGCAGGTGGTGCAGCCGTAGCCGACCGTGTAGAAGCCCAGCGCTTCCAGGTCGTCGTCGAGCTCGGCGGCCTCGAGGTAGTCGGTGACCACTTTGGAACCCGGC
>CAYPZP010000027.1:0-24031 GCA_964415285.1 uncultured Halomonas sp.
GATGCCCCGTTGCGCTCGGGTTCCGGACGCCCGAGCACGGCGCGCGTCTGCTGCTCGCGCCAGCCGCGGCAGCGAGCGGCGACACCCGAGCCGGAAGCGCCGAGGATGGAGACCGCCAGCAGCGCGGCGTTGGCCGCACCGGACGGGCCGATCGCCAGCGTGCCCACCGGCACCCCACGCGGCATCTGGACGATGGACAACAACGAATCCAGGCCGCTCAGCGCGCTGCTCTTCACCGGCACGCCCAGCACCGGCAGCTCGGTCATCGAGGCGATCATGCCCGGCAAGTGGGCGGCGCCGCCGGCGCCGGCGATCAGCACTTCGAAACCGCGATCGCGTGCCGAGGACGCGAACTCGAGCATCTTTTCGGGAGTGCGATGAGCGGATACGACTTCGGCGTGATAGGGGATCTGCAATTCGTCGAGCAACTCGGCGGCCCGGCCGAGCGTCGGCCAGTCGCTTTTCGAACCCATCACGATGCCGACCCGGGGCGTGGCTGGCATGTCGGCGTTCCCTTCACGTGGGGCGTGCCGATGATGTTAGCAGAAGGCGGAGATCGCACGGTAGAATCCCGTCATGACCATTCCGACCTCTCTACTCGACATCCTGTGCTGCCCGGTCAGCCACGAACCCTTGCGCCCGCTGGAAAAGGCCCGGGTGCGCAAACTCAACGAGGAAATCGACCAGGGTCGGCTGCTCTACGTCGACGGCGCCGAAGTCGGTGACAAGATCACCGAGGCACTGATCACCCGCGACGGCAAGGTCGTCTACGTCGTCGACCGAGGCATCCCGGTGCTGCTGCCCGATCACGGCATCGGCACCACCCAGCTCGAGAACTTCTGAAACCGACGGTTTCCGGTTTCCGGGAAGAGCATCTCGCGCGAAGCCGCGAAGGCGCAAAGGAAGGTCAACAGAGCACGGTTCTCAATGAGCGATTCCGCGAGAACCCGACTGTTCGGTTTCCGGGAAATCGTGACGCCGCCCTTGCCTTTCGCCTTTCGCCTTTCGCCTTGGGCCTTGGGCCTTGGGCCTTGGGCCTTGGGCCTTGGGCCTTGGGCCTTGGGCTTGGACGTCAAACCTCGTCGATATGGTCCCGGATCCAGTTTGCGCGGAGGGTGATCGCGGCTTTCTCGGCGGGTTCCAGGCGCTCGACGTTGCGATACATCATTCGCATCCTCGGGTTGCCCGCCAGCCGATCGCGATGGCGCATCAGGAAGTCCCAGTACAAGGCGTTGAACGGGCAGGCGTCCTCGCCGGTGCGCTGGGTGACCGAGTATCGACAGCGGGCGCAGTGGTCGCCCATGCGCTGGATGTACTTGCCGCTGGCTGCGTAGGGTTTGGACGCGAACAGGCCACCGTCGGCGAACATCACCATCCCGGTGGTGTTCGGCCGCTCGACCCAGTCGAACGCGTCGGCGTATACGGCGAGGTACCAGTCGCAGATTTCCTCGGTGCGAACGCCGAGCAGCAGCGCGAAGTTGCCGGTGACCATCAAGCGCTGGATATGGTGGGCATAGGCGTGCCGACGCGTTGCATCGATGGCGCGCGAGACGCAGCGCATCGACGTCTCTCCGGTCCAGTACCAGGCCGGCAGCGGCTGATCGTGCCCGAGGCAATCCTGCTCGGCGTAATCCGGCATCTTCAGCCAGTACACGCCGCGGATGAACTCGCGCCAGCCGATGACCTGCCGAATGTAGCCCTCGGCCGCGTTCAACGGCACCCGATCCTCGCGCCAGGCCTGCTCGACCGCCCGGCAAACCTCGAGCGGCTCCAGCAGCCCGATGTTCAGGTACGCCGACAATCGGCTGTGAAAGAGGTAGACCTCATCGTCGGGCAGCGCATCCTGGAAGTCGCCGAACCACGGCAGCGCAGAACGAACGAAATGCGCGAGCGCGCGACGCGCATCCGAGCGGGTGACCGCGTAATCGAAGCCCTCCAGCGTTCCGAAGCCGTCGAAATGCGTCGCCACGCAGTCCAGGACCTGTTGCGTGGCCGCATCCGGCGAAAAGCGCATCGGGCAGGCGCTGGCCGGCTCGCCCTTCCATTTCTTCCGGTTGTCGGCGTCGAAGTTCCACTGGCCGCCGACCGGATCCTCGCCTTCCATCAGCAAGCCGGTGCGACGTCGCATTTCCCGGTAGAAGAACTCCATGCGCAGATTCTTGCGCCGCCCGGCCCAGTCTGCGAATTCGGCGGGCGTGGAGACGAAGCGTCGGTCTTCCAGCATCCGGACCGGAATGTCCAGACGACTCTCCAGCGTGCGAAATGCCTCCAGCACGCGCCATTCCCCCGGTCGGGTCACCACGATCTCGTCGATTCGGTGGGCTTCGCAGTGTTCGATCACCGCATCGCAAAATGATCGAACCGGCGAATCGGGGTCGAACCGGCGATAGAAGACGCGATGCCCGCGCTGCTCGAGTTCGGCCGCGAAATGGCGCATGGCCGAGAAGATCAGGGCGATCTTCTGGACATGGTGCCGGACGTATTCAGCCTCTTCGGCCAGCTCGGCCATCAACACGTGATCGCGACCGGCTTCGGCCTCCCGGATCGACGCCAGATCGTGGCTGAGCTGGTCGCCAACGACAAGAAACAAGCGGGTCATGGGCAGCGACTTTTCGTTGACAAGGTTCGGGAGAATATCGGGTGCAAATCGGCAGCCGATGAAGGCCGATTTTGACCCCAGTCAACTCCCTGCGCGCCGGACCCCGATACGATGGCGTACACCTTCATATGGACGGAGGCTTTCCAATAATGAAAACCGTTTCCACTCGCAATCTCCTGGCGGCCGCGCTGGCCGCTGCAATGTTCACCGCTCCGGCCGTCGCACAGGAAGCCGGCGACTGGCAGTTCCGCATCGGAACGGGCCTCGTGGCTCCGGACACCGGTGACGATGACCTCGTGTTCGAGGGCACTCGCCTGAATGATTTCAACATCGACGTCGACGACAAGTTCGGCATCGTGTTCGATCTCACCTACTTCCTGTCTCCCAACTGGGGAGTCGAGCTGCTCGCATCGACGCCGTTCGAACATGAAATCGATGGCGCCGGCGCACTCAGCGCTCTGGGCGAAATCGGCGATACCAAGCACCTGCCGCCGACGCTGAGCCTTCAGTATCACTTCGCCCCCGGTCAGACCTTCCGGCCATATGTCGGTGCCGGCCTGAACTACACGCTGTTCTTCGACGACTCGACCAACGCTGGTCTGCACGAAGGAGTCGTGGCCACCGCCAACGGCGCGCTCGGCGCCAACTTCAGCGGCGGCGATACGAACCTGAGCATCGACGATTCGTTCGGCGCTGCATTCCAGGCCGGTTTCGATGTCGACTTTAACGACAACTGGTTCTGGAACTTCAACGTGCGCTACATCATGATCGACGTCGACGCCACGCTGAGGACCCAGACCTTCGCGCCGGACGGTTCCGAAACGATCTTTACCAGCACGCTGGATACGGATATCGATCCGTTCGTCTACAGCGCCCAGATCGGCTTCCGCTTCTGAGGTCTTTGTACGTTCGACCGGCGCGCCCCGCGCGTCGGTCCGTTTTGCCCCCTGCATCTTGATTGCTCGATACCGTCGTCCGACGGAAGCGGGGCCTTTCCTTCTTAACACGCCCGACGCAACGCCGTTCGCAGTATTCCGTGGCCGGTTCCGGACCCGGTGCGCCGCCTGCGGCGCAGGCGCTGGAACCGCGTTCGGCGTTATCATGTCGCGATGGGTCCCTCGACCAAATACTTTGTCCGCCGCGAACCCTTCGCGCTGTATCGCGGAGAGAAGCTGCCGGGCGTGCAGCTGGCCTGGGAAAGCTGGGGTGAGTTGAACGACGCCCGTTCCAATGCAGTACTGCTGTTCACGGGCCTGTCGCCGGGCGCGCATGCGGCCTCGTCCATCCCGGATCCGGAACCCGGCTGGTGGGAAGGCATGATCGGATCGGGCAAGCCCATCGACACCGACCGGTTCTTCGTCCTGTGCGTCAATTCGCTGGGTTCCTGCAAGGGATCGACCGGTCCCGCCAGCATCAATCCGGAAACCGGAAAGCCCTGGCGCCTCAAATTCCCGGAACTGACGCTCGATGATGTCGCGCGCGCCACGCAGCTGGTCGTCGATCACCTCGGCATCGAGCACCTTCATGCGGTGGTCGGCCCGTCCATGGGCGGCTTCACGGCGCTGGCGTGGATCAAGCATTTCCCGAACAGCACCGACCGCCTGGCGCTGATCTCCACGGCCTGTTCGGCAAGCCCGTTCGCGATCGCGATCCGCTCACTGCAGCGAGAAGCGATCGTCACCGACCGGAACTTCCGCGACGGCACCTACAGCGAGGACCAGTGGCCCGAGGTCGGCATGCGCATCGCCCGCAAGCTCGGGATGATCTCGTATCGTTCGGCTCCCGAATGGCAGAAGCGCTTCGGTCGCAAGCACCAGGACTACTTTCCCGCAACCCTGTTCGGCATGCGCTTCGAAGTGGAGTCTTACCTGGAAACGCACGCTCGGAAATTCGTCGGCCAGTTCGACCCGTGCTGCTACCTGTACCTATCCCGGGCCATGGACTGCTTCGACGCCTGCGACACCGACAAGGGGCTGCGCGCGCTGTTTCGTCGCAGTTTCACCGGCAAGGCCCTTGTCATGGGAGTCGCCTCGGATATCCTGTTCCCGCTCTGGCAGCAGCGCGAGCTCGCCGCGGCGCTGGAAGCCGTCGAGGCGGACATCGATTTCGTCGAACTGCCTTCCGAGCAGGGCCACGATGCATTTCTGGTAGACTCGAGCCGGTTTGGTCCACCGATATCGGAGTGGCTCGGGTGACGCTCGAATTCAGCGGCAAGGCCGACCTGATCCGACGCCTCGACGCGGTCGTCGACGGCGATTGCGCCTACACCATCACCGAATGCGTGCGCAACGTGCTGTACGCGATGATGGACGAACACAAGCTCGACCTGCCCGACGCGGTGTACGAATGCCCGGGCGACCACTACGGACGACGGCTGATCCACAAGGATCCCTCCCGCGGCTACACGATCATGGCCATGACCTGGGGCCCGGGACAGGGCACGCCGGTGCACGACCATTCCGGCATGTGGTGCGTTGAGGCCGTCTGGGACGGCTGCATCGAGGTCACGCAGTTCGAATTGACCGATCGGGACTCGGAGCGCTACCGCCTCGAGCCGAGAACGACGATGCGCGCCGGCATCGGCAGCGCCGGCAGCCTGATTCCGCCGCACGAGTACCACACCATCCGCAATCCCTCGACCACCAGCACCGCGATCACCATCCATATCTATTCCGGCGAAATGAACTGCTGCTCGGTGTTCCGGCCTGTCGAAGGAGACTGGCATCACCGCGAATCAAGGAATCTGGCGCTCGACGCAGCCTGAGGAAACGACTCCGGTTTCTTCGTCCCGCGCCGAGACATTTCTTTACAAGCGCGCCGATTGACGCGAAAATACGCTTCCTGCCCAGCAAGTCCCCTGCGCCGGGGTGGCGGAACTGGTAGACGCGCCGGACTCAAAATCCGGTTCTGGCAACAGAGTGCGGGTTCGATTCCCGCCCCCGGCACCATCCTGCAGAGTCAGCTCCCGCGGCCTTCGGGATCGCACAACAACTCCTGAGAGGCTTTTTCGGCGCGCGGTCGTGCGATCGGCGGCACCGGCCCGGGCGCGGCCGGATCGGTTCGACGCGGCGGTCACCTGGACGCGCTAGTGCACTACAGGTCTCTGGCGACCCGGAAGCCGACGCGCGCATCGGTCGCAGCCGTCCGGCTGGACAGACGGTAGGCCGAGCGGCTCATCTCGGGCGTACTGCTCCACGAAGCACCGCGAATCACGCGTCGGTCGCAGCCGGGATTGACCCAGGCGCTGCCGTCATTGGGAGCCCGGACGTAGCTGTCGTGCCAGCAGTCGGCGACCCATTCCATGACGTTGCCCCCCATGTCGAACAGGCCGAAGGGATTGGCCTGCATACTCGCCGCCGGCGCCGGGCCCCAGTAACCGTCGCCGTAGCGCCGGAAGGCCTCGTTCCAGCGCCGGTCGTTATCGAATCCGTCCTCATCGCCGGTGACATTTTCCACCACCTCGCCGGGAGCCTCGTCGCCCCACCAGTACAGCGCCTGGGATCCGGCACGCAGCGCGTACTCGAACTCCGCTTCGGTCGGCAGCCGGTACGGACGATCGGTGCGCTCGGCCAGCCACTCGGCATAGGCCGCGGCGTCGTTCCAGGAAACGTGCAGGACCGGAACGTCCTCGACGGCAGGTTCGCCCACGAAGTCATCCTCCCAGGTAATCCTGCGGCGTTCCGTGATCCGTCCCGAACCTCGCATGTAGAGACGCGACTCGCCGGCGCGTTCGGCGTCGGTTTCGTATCCGGTCGCTTCGACGAAACGTCGAAACTGGCCCACGGTGACCTCATTGCGCGCCAGCGCGAACCCGCGGTCGAAGGTCACCCGAAATCGCGGCCCTTCATTGTCGGATCGCCCCTCTTCACTTTCCGGTGATCCCATCATGAAGCTGCCGGCCGGCACGACAACCATTACCGGGCCGGAGGCGTCGATGCCTGACAGTTCTTCCTGGAACACCTGCCCCGGCTCCAAACCGCCGTATCGTTCGGCATCCTCGAGCTGCGCTCGGAGTTCGGCAACCAGCGCGCCTTCGGCGCCCATGCCGATCAACTCGTTCAGCCGCGTCTCGGCCCGGTCGAAATCGCCCTCATCGATGGCCTCACGCGTCTGCCCGACCAGGGAGCGCTGGCGATCTTCAAGGGCCGCCGCGATGCGCTCACGACGCGCCTCGATCTCCCGCGATTCGATATCGAGCGCTTCGGCATCCTGCAGCAGGATCTCGGCATCCTCGAGGTTGCCGCCGACCAGCAGCGCATCGGCTGCGGCCAGAACCGCTTCGCCCACCGCTTCCAGTCCCTCGCCCGCCGCTTCGTTGTCGGCGTCGATTTCCAGCACGCGCTCATACAAGGCCCGGGCCGACGCGTCGCGAGGCTCCAGCAGACTTCCGGATTCCAGCGCCGCGGCAGCCTCGGAAAGCAGCTGATCGACCTCGGCCCGGCGCTCGCGCTCGGCCGCGACCCGGGCGACGATATCGCGCTCGTCATCGAACGCGTCGATCACCTCGACCAGACGCGTCGCCAACTCGAGGTCACCTGCCGCCAGTGCCCGTCCGGCCTGAGCCTCCACCTCATCCAGCAGCGTCGAAAGCGCCTGCGCCAGCTCCGGGTTGTCCGGCTCGAACGCGCGGCTCGCGAGAATATTCTGCAAACGCGCGTCCATCGCCGGATCGGGCAGCGCGACCTCCGGCTGGTCGGCAATCGGCTGGGCCGGCGCCTGAATTTCAGGAATGTCCATTGAGAAATCCGACGACCCGGATCCGATCACGTCGCCGAATCGACGCACCGAACGGGCGTCGGTATCGGTTTCGCGGTCATCGGCAGCCGATGACTGCTGCGCCGGATCCTGGGCGCCGACGGCACAGGGGAACCAACTCAGCAGCAGGGCGATAGCCATGAAAGACAACCAGGACTTCATCAGTTGGCGACCTGTTCTCGACGTGAAATAACGGATTGGATACCGGGCGAACCGCTCGGGCGCTGCATGATTCGGTTACTCTCCCTTGAGGCAAAAATAACTGATCCGTCCCACGGTCACAAGGTCACGGCACCTTCTTCCAGAGAAACTGATGCTCAAACCCGATATCCGGCTGATATCCGACGCCGCCGCACTGGATGCGCACCGAGATCGAATCCTGGCCACCGACGCGCTGGGCCTCGATACCGAGTTCGTGCGAGAGCGGACCTACTACCCTTACCCGGGGCTGCTCCAACTCAGCGACGGCGAGCTGGTCTGGATCGTCGACCCGGTTGCGCTGGCCGACGACCCGGGTTTCCGCAGCATGGTGGCGGAATTGGCGGGTTCGGACTCGATCACGAAGATTCTTCACAGCACCGGTGAGGATCTTGAGGTCATCGACCTGCTCGCCGGCCAGCCGGCCGCGCCGAGTCCGCTTTTCGACACCCAACGGGCGGCCGCTCTGCTGGGGTGGCCGCTCCAGGTGCGCTACGAGGTCCTGGCGCAGGATCTGCTCGGGATCGAGTTTCCCGGCGGGCTGGGTCGAAACAACTGGCTGAGGCGGCCCCTGCCGGAAGCCTGGGTCGCCTACGCCGCGCACGACGTCATCGGCCTGCCCGCCATGCACGATGCGTTGATCCGACGGCTCGAGGAAGTCGGTCGAATGGCGTGGCTGATCGAGGATTGCGAACGCATCGTATGGCGCGACGGCGGAACCGACAGTCCCCTGGCGAGAATGCGCGGCGCGGCCGGGCTGGACGATGAGCAGCTGGAACGACTCGACCGGCTGGTACGCTGGCGCGACCGGCAGGCGCGCAAGCGCAACCTGCCGCGCGGATTCGTGGTCCGCGACGAGGCGCTGATCGAACTGGTCCGACCGGATTCGGAAGGCTTCGAAGCCATCGTCCGCCAGGCGCGCGGCTTGTCGAAGTCCGATCGGCAGCCGATTCAAACGCTGCTGGAGGAACCCGCGTCAGGCGAGTTTTCCCGACCCGCGGAACTGAATCCGTTGAGCGCCGCGCAACGACAAGAGCTCAAGTCCATGCAAGCGCACGTGCGCCAGGTCGCCGAGTCCCTCGGCGTCGAGCCACCGCTGCTGGCCAGCCGACGCGACCTGACGCGATTGCTGCAGGGCGGGAAATGCGACTGGCTGGACGGCTGGCGCGGCGAGCTGCTGGACTTTTCGGGCAGCTCGCGATAAGACCCCGCGTGGGTTTGCTACCATCCAGCGAACGAGGCCGGATACGCCCCGGTAGCTCAGAGGATAGAGCAACCGCCTCCTAAGCGGTAGGTCGCAGGTTCGACTCCTGCCCGGGGCGCCACAATTCGACCGGTCGTCCGTGAGCTGGAAATCGCTTCGATCGGCAGCGCTGATTCGCGGTCACAACGACCCGCCGGACGGGTGCCGTGGTTCGGGACGCAAGGCCGGATCGCCGGCGCCGTCCGGCTGCGAGGAACCTCCCGGTTCATTCGAATCGTCCGGCGAGCTGGATCGAAGCGCCGGTTCTCCGCGGCACCTGCGCTTCGGGCAGGCAGTAGAATCGAGCGCCACTGCCAACCACGATATGAGGACTGCACCCATGCCAATGCTTCAAGGAAAACGCGCGCTGATCGTCGGCGTTGCCAGTCCGCGTTCGATTGCCTGGGGAATCGCCGAGGCGATGCACCGCGAGGGAGCGGAACTCGCTTTCACCTACCAGAACGAAAAGCTCAAGACCCGGGTCGACAAGATCGCCGAGCAGACCGGCTCGAAGCTGGTGCTGCCGCTGGACGTGGCCGAAGATGACCAGATTGACGCGGTGTTCGGCCGACTCACCGAGGCATGGGGCGAACTCGACATCGTGGTGCATGCCGTCGGCTTCGCGCCGCGCGACCAGATCGAGGGCGAGTTCGCCGACGCGGTCACGCGCGAAGGGTTCCGGATCGCGCACGACATTTCCAGCTACAGCTTCGCCGCGCTGGCCAAGGGCGCGCGACCGCTGATGCGGGGCCGCAACGGCGCATTGCTGACGCTGAGCTACCTCGGTGCGGTGCGTGCCATGCCCAGCTACAACGTCATGGGACTGGCCAAGGCCTCGTTGGAGTCGTCGGTCCGCTACCTCGCACACGGATTGGGTCCGGAGGGAATCCGCGTCAACGCCATCTCGGCAGGACCGATCAAGACGCTGGCTGCCGCCGGCATCTCGAAGTTCCGGTCCATGCTCGAGCACGTGGAAACGACGGCACCGCTGCGGCGCAGCGTCACGACCGAAGACGTCGGCAACACCGCTGCGTTTCTCTGTTCGGATCTGGCCGCCGGCATTACCGGCGAGATTACCTACGTCGACGCCGGATACAACATCGTGGGCATGGCAGGACTGGAGTAGGCGGTCGGTTGGCAATTTCTGGACAACCCTGCGTGGGCGCAGGGTTGTCCAGAGCTCGCCTGGGTCTTTTCGTTCTTGGTGATTCGGACAAGGCGCGCGATGGCACGGGTGCTGCCAACGTCCGGCACATCACACCTAGAGCCGATCGGCGACCACGTTGATCTCGGTGTTGGCGCGCAGCCACTGCAGCAAGCCGTCGAATTCACGCGACGAGCGCCCGATCGCGATCTGTTGCCGCGCGCTCTCACGCTGGGCATCGTCGGCTTCGGCCGGGTCGCCGACTTCGACCGATTCCAGGCGCACCAGCATCCAGTTCTGACCGTCGGGAATCACGCGAAGCAGCGGCTGGTCGGGGACCGGGCGCGGCAGACGGAAGAGTTCTTCCAGGACCGAACTGCCCAGCTCGAAGCTACGGCGGGTTGCCTCGGTGGTCTCGGGCGCCAACTCCGCTTCTTCGAGAACCTGCTCGAGGCCGACATCCCCCTGCTCGACGCGGGTCATCAATTCGGTCACGTACGCCCGTGCCGCGTCGCGCGCGGCCTCACGCTCGAGGCGATCGCGAATCTCGCCGCGGACCGCTTCGATCGGGCGCGGCTCCGAAGGCTGGTGCTCGGTCACCCGAACCACGACGGCACGGTTGCGTCCGACTTCGATCGGCTCCGATGCTTCTCGATCCAGCAGCACCATGTCCGAAAATGCCGCTTCGAGCACCTGCCGCTCGGCCAGCACGCCCTCGGCGTTGAAGCGGGAGAACGGGCCTGCCGTTTCCAGCCCGAGGTCGAGGTCTTCGGCGATTGCCGGGAGGCCGGTCGGGTCGGCGTAGACCAGGTCGATCAGCCGCTCGCGAAGCTCGACGTACAAGTCGTCGGCGCGCTCGGCGCGGATTTCCTCGGCGATTTCCGCCCGGGCCTCTTCGAAGCTCTGGCCGCGCGGCTGCTCGACATCCTTGAGTTCGATGATGTGCCAGCCGAAATCGGTTTTGATCGGCCCGGCGACCTCTCCGATGGAGAGTTCATAGAGCGCTTCCTCGAAAGCCGGCATCATGACGTCGGGCTCGATCCATCCCAAGTCTCCGCCTTGCGAAGCCGAACCGGGGTCGTCGGAAAACTCGCTCGCCAGTGCCGCGAAGTCCTCCCCGGCATCGATCCGCTCGCGAAGGGACTGCGCCAATTCCCGCGCCTCGTCTTCGCTTCGCTCGGAGCCGGCAGTGATCAGGATATGCGACGCGCGCCGGCGCTCGGCGGTCATGAATCGCGACTGGGTCGACTCGTAACGCTGGCGAAGCTCCTCGTCGTCGAGCTCGGCCGATTCGACCATCTCGTTCGTGTCGAGCACCAGATATTCAACGCTGATCTGTTCCGGGCGCATGAACTGCCCGGAGTTTTCGGCGTAGAAGGACTCGATCTCCGCATCGCCGATCTCGACCTGCTCGCGAAACGGCTGGGTCTGGATCGTTGCGTGCGTGATCCGACGGGTCTCGAGCTGGACCTGCAGCCACCGATCGATGTCGCGTTCGGTGACGACCACCGAACCGGATACGCTGGCGGGAACTGCCTGAACCAGCAGATCCGCGGCAAGGTCGCGCTCGAACGCGGCCGGCGTCTGGCCGCTGGCCGAGAGCTGAGTCGCATAGATCTGCGGATCGAACCGGCCGTCGATCTGGAACGCGGGCACGTCTCGGATGATCTCGGCCATGGTGTTCGGGCTGATGCTCATGCCGAGATCGCGCGCATGCTGCAGCAGCAGTTCGCGATCGATCATGCCTTCGAGAAATTGCCGCCGGGACTGGGGGCTGTTGAATGCGAGTTCGTCGTAGGCTTCGCCCTGCTGCTGGCGACGCCGCTGGCGTTCCCGCGCGAAATCGGTCTCGAATTCAGAGACCGTGATTTCCGAGTCGCCGACCTGCGCGATCGCATTTTCCGGCACGTTCTGGATATAGCTATCCAACCCGAAAAACACGAACGGCACGGCAAGAAGGCCGAGAATGAAGATCGCGACAATGCCGGTGACCCGGTCACGAATGGCTTGCAACATAAAACTCTTGTCCTGCGCAGGCTGTTCCGTTCCGAAAAAGGGGCCCGAAAACAGTTCGGGGCGCCGTCAGGCGCCCCGATCCGATCGATGGCGGAGTGGACGGGACTCGAACCCGCGACCCCCGGCGTGACAGGCCGGTATTCTAACCAACTGAACTACCACTCCTGATACTTCTGGTGGGTGCTGACGGGCTCGAACCGCCGACCCTCGCCTTGTAAGGGCGATGCTCTCCCAACTGAGCTAAGCACCCGGGCAATCAAGCCCGTTATTTTATCGCGTCCTTGAACGCTTTACCAGCCTTGAATGCCGGAGATTTCGAAGCCTTGATCTTGATCGCTTCGCCGGTGGCCGGATTGCGGCCGGTGCGTGCGGCGCGCTTCTTGACCGAGAACGTGCCGAAACCAATCAGGGAAACGGTGTCACCCTTCTTGAGCGCCTTGCTGATGGTCCCGGTGAAAGCGTCCAGCGCCCGTCCTGCGTCGGCCTTGGACAGGTCCGCCTGATCGGCAATGGCGTCAATGAGTTCTGATTTGTTCATAGTCTGTTTTGCTCCAAAAAACGTTGATTTTATTCGAGTGCGACACCCCTTGGATTTCGATGCCGAAGGTTGGGGTTTCCCTCTTCCCGCTCCCCCGCAACCGAAGATGGTATCTCACCGGTCCGGGCACATCAACCAGCCGACCGTCATGCGCTGAATGCTCGTTCGAACGCGAATGCACGGGAAACCGCAGGGCCTGCAGCCCGCAACGGCGCTAGCAGTCACAAGTATAGCCGAAAACTCTGGAATCAGTCTCTCCGGCGCCCGGGCTGCGGGCGCCGGATCGAGATCGGAATCCAGACTCAGTGCGCGCGGGTCACCTGGTCGCTGGACTCGCCTTTCCCGCCGGCAGCCGCGGCGATCGGTTCACCGTCCGGAGGGGACTCCAGGGCGAGGTCCAGCACCTGGTCGATCCACTCCACCGGCCGGATCTCGAGATCCTTCTTGATGCGGTCGGGAATTTCGACCAGATCCTTGGCATTTTCCTGCGGAATCAATACCGTACGGATTCTGCCGCGCAGCGCGGCCAGCAGCTTCTCCTTCAGCCCGCCGATCGGAAGTACCCGGCCCCGGAGGGTGATTTCACCGGTCATGGCCACGTCGGCCCGGATGGCGATTCCGGTCAGCACCGAGACCAGCGCGGTCACCATCGCGATGCCCGCGCTCGGGCCATCCTTCGGCGTCGCGCCCTCAGGAACGTGAATGTGAAGATCGCGGTTCTGGTGAAATTCCGGATCCACGCCCAGCGCGTCGGCGCGCGAACGGACCACCGACAGCGCCGCCTGAACCGACTCCTGCATCACTTCGCCGAGCTGCCCGGTCTGGGTGAGCTTTCCTTTCCCGGGCACCGCGTTGGCCTCGATCTGCAGCAATTCGCCGCCGACTTCGGTCCACGCCAGCCCGGTAACCTGGCCGATCTCGTTGCGCTCCTCGGCGCGACCGAAGCGATAACGGCGCACGCCCAGGTACTTGTCCAGGTTGCGCGTGGTGATCTGGCGCCGCTTCAGCTTCTTGTCCAGGCTCAGTTCCTTGACCACCTTGCGGCAGAGCTTCGCGAGCTCGCGCTCGACGTTGCGCACGCCCGCCTCGCGCGTGTAGTACCGGATCACATCGACGATCGCCGTATCGCTGACCGTCAATTCGCTTTCCTTGAGCCCGTGCTGCTTCATCTGCTTCGGCAGCAGATAGCGCCGGGCGATATTGAGCTTCTCGTCCTCGGTATAGCCGGGAATCCGGATGATCTCCATCCGATCGAGCAGCGGCGCGGGAATATTCAGCGAATTGGCGGTGGCAAGGAACATCACCTCGGACAGGTCGTAGTCGACCTCCAGGTAGTGATCGGAAAACGAGTTGTTCTGCTCCGGGTCCAGCACCTCGAGCAACGCAGATGACGGGTCGCCGCGGAAATCCATGCTCATCTTGTCGAGCTCATCGAGCATGAACAACGGGTTGCGGGTCCCGACCTTGGACATGTTCTGCACCACCCGGCCCGGCATCGACCCGATGTAGGTTCGGCGATGGCCGCGGATTTCGGCCTCGTCGCGAACGCCGCCGAGGCTCATGCGGATGAACTTCCGGCCCGTCGCGCGCGCGATCGAGCGACCCAGCGAGGTCTTGCCGACACCCGGTGGACCCACCAGGCAGAGGATCGGGCCCTTGAGCTTCTTGACGCGCTTTTGTACCGCCAGGTACTCGAGAATCCGTTCCTTTACGCGCTCGAGTCCGTAGTGATCGGTCTCCAGAATGTCCTCGGCGGCCTTCAGATCGTGGCTGACCTTGCTGCGCTTCTTCCACGGCACAGCCAGCATCCAGTCGAGGTAGTTGCGCACGACCGTGGCTTCGGCCGACATCGGCGACATCATCTTGAGCTTGTTGAATTCGCTCTGCGCCTTTTCCAGCGCCTCGGCGGGCATACCGGCCTCTGCGATCCGTTTTTCCAGATCGCCCATGTCGTTGCCGGACTCGTCGAGATCGCCCAGCTCCTTCTGGATGGCCTTCATCTGCTCGTTGAGGTAGTACTCGCGCTGGCTCTTTTCCATCTGCGTCTTGACGCGTCCGCGAATCCGCTTCTCGAGCTTGAGCACGTCGATCTCGCCCTCGATCAACGCCATCAAGCGCTCCATGCGCTCGCGCAGATCCGCCGTCTCGAGAATCTGCTGCTTGTCCTCGATGCGGATACCGAGGTGCGCTGCAATCGTGTCGGCCTGACGCGAACGGTCGTGTATGCCCGAAAGCGTCGTCAACAATTCGGCCGGAATCTTCCGGCTGAGCTTCACGTACTGCTCGAACAGGCTGAGCAGGCTGCGCGCGGTGACCTCCAGCGCCTCTTCGTCCTTGTCCTCCGAGGCCGGCACCGCCCGCCACTCGCCGGCCAGGTAACCGGCGTCTTCATTCAGCGATTTGACTTCGACGCGCTCGACGCCCTCGACCAGCACCTTGGTCGTGCCGTCGGGCAGCCGGAGCATCTGCAGGATCGTCGCCAGCGTGCCGAAGCGATACAGATCGTCGGCGGCCGGCTCTTCGGTTTCCGGGCTCTTCTGCGTGATCAGCAGGATCCGCTTGTCCACGTTCATCGCCTCGTCGAGCGCATTGACCGAGCGCTCGCGGCCGACGAACAGCGGAATGACCATGTGGGGATACACGACCACGTCGCGCAAACTCAGCACCGGTGTCGGCTGGCGCGTGGATTCGACGGGAAGGTCGGGAGATTTGGAAGTTGCCATCAAGTCTCTTCTGCGGCGACGCGAGTCACCGGATTCTGGGGTTCAGGGCAGGATATTGGCGCGGCGGAAGCGCGATTCAAGAACGCCGTGGCGGGAGCCTGCGGCGTGGGGAGCTCAGGAATCGCCCGAAGCCCGCTTGTTGCCCTCGTAGATCATGTAGGGCTCGGCCTCGCCGTTGATCACCGCCTCATCGACGACGATCTTGACGACGTTCTCCGTCGACGGCAGCTCGTACATGCTGTCGAGCAGCACGTTTTCCATGATGGTGCGAAGCCCGCGTGCCCCGGTCTTGCGCGCCATGGCCTTACGCGCGATGGCGCGCAACGCATCGTCGCGCACCTCGAGTTCGCAGTGCTCCATCTCGAACAGCTTCTTGAACTGCTTGACCACCGCGTTCTTCGGCTCGACCAGGATCTGGACCAGCGCATCCTCGTCGAGTTCGCGCAGCGTCGCGACCACCGGCAGGCGGCCGACGAACTCCGGAATCAGCCCGTAGTGGATCAGATCCTCGGGCTCGACCGTGGCGATCAGTTCCGATGGATTGCTTTCGCTCTTGCCCTTGACTTGGGCGCGGAACCCGATGCCGGCCGCTTCCGAACGATCCTGGATGACCTTGTCGAGGCCGGCGAATGCCCCGCCCACGATGAACAGGATGTTGCGCGTGTCGACCTGCAGGAATTCCTGCTGCGGGTGCTTGCGCCCGCCCTGGGGCGGCACCGACGCCATGGTTCCCTCGATCAGCTTGAGTAGCGCCTGCTGCACGCCCTCGCCGGAAACGTCCCGGGTAATCGACGGATTCTCGGCCTTGCGCGAAATCTTGTCGATCTCGTCGATGTAGACGATCCCGGTCTGCGCCTTGTCGACGTCGTAGTCGCATTTCTGCAAGAGCTTCTGGATGATGTTCTCGACGTCTTCACCGACGTAACCGGCCTCGGTCAGCGTCGTCGCATCGGCGATCGTGAACGGGACATTGAGCATGCGCGCCAGGGTTTCCGCCAGCAAGGTCTTGCCGGAGCCGGTCGGACCGATCAGCAGGATGTTACTCTTGGCCAGCTCCACGTCCTCGCGATGCTTGTGGGATTCGAGGCGCTTGTAGTGGTTGTAGACGGCGACCGACAGCACGCGCTTGGCCTGGGGCTGGCCGATCACGTACTGGTTGAGAAAATCGTGGATTTCGCGAGGCGTGGGCAGCCGTTCCCGCTCGGCCATGCTGGCCTCTTCGAGCTCCTCGCGGATGATGTCGTTGCACAGCTCGACGCATTCGTCGCAGATGTAGACGCTGGGTCCGGCGATCAGCTTGCGGACCTCGTGCTGGCTCTTGCCGCAGAACGAGCAGTACAAGACCTTGTTGTCGCTGGAGGTTTCGCTCATCAGGGGGCGCTTCGACCTTAGCTTTCGGAGAATGGTAACCCAAAACGGCAGGCGCGGCGTCAACCCGCGGCACGCCGAAGCGCGGGCGCGCGACCCGCAGGGCCGTGCTCACACCGTCGCTGCGTGCAGGGGCTGCGGTCGACCGGAACGCCGCGGATACGCAGCCCCGGGTCTTGCCGTCAGATCCGCCGACGCGTCAGGCGGGCCCGACAGCCCGCCGGCCCTCAAGCGTCGTCGGATTCCTGATCGCGGCTTTCGAGCACGTCGTCGAGCAGCCCGTAGTCGCGGGCTTCGCCGGCCGACAGAAACTTGTCCCGATCGGTGTCCTGCTCGATGGTCGCGAGGTCCTGCCCCGTATGGTGCTGGAGGATTCGGTTGAGCTGATCCTTCAGCTTGAGGATTTCGCGCGCGTGAATGTCGATATCCGATGCCTGGCCCTGGAATCCGCCCAGCGGCTGGTGGATCATGACCCGCGAATGCGGCAGCGCGTATCGCTTGCCCCTGGCGCCGGCCGCCAGCAGCAGCGCGCCCATGCTCGCCGCCTGGCCGACGCACATGGTCGAGACATCGGGACGGACGAATTGCATGGTGTCGTAGATCGCCATGCCGGCGGTCACCGATCCACCGGGAGAGTTGATGTAGACGTTGATGTCCTTCTCCGGGTTCTCGCTTTCCAGGTACAGCAGCTGGGCGACGATGAGATTGGCCGAGTAGTCCTCGATCGGGCCAACGATGAAGATCACCCGTTCCTTCAGAAGGCGGGAATAGATATCGTAGGCCCGTTCGCCGCGCGCCGATTGCTCGACGACCATCGGGACCAGATTGAGCGCCTGTTCGTTCATTGCGAGTCCATCAGTTCCTTGAATGACATTTCCCGGTCGCTGACGCTGGCATGCGCCAGCACCCAGTCGACGACCTGCTCCTCGAGCACCGAATTCTCGATCTGGCTCATCATCTGCGGATTCTGCCGATACAGCTCGATGACTTCGGCGGGATTGTCGTAGGTGTCGGCGATTTCACCGATCTGAGCCTGAACCCGCTCCGGGTCCACGGTCATATCGTGCTGGCGAGCGATCTCGGCCAGCAGAAAGCCGAGCCGGACGCGGCGCTCGGCGCCGGGCCGCAGCTGATCTTCGGGCAGGCTGATCTGGTCGCCGTACTGCTGCTTGAGCTGGGCCTGCATCTGCTGCAGCTCCTGGTTGACCGCGGCATCGGGCAGGCTGAATTCCGAATAGCGTTCAGCGAGCGCATCGGTGACCCGTTTCTTGAGGCGGCTGACCCGCGCGCCCCGCAGTTCACGCTCGAGGTTTCGACGCACATCGGCGCGCATCTGTTCCATGCCGCCTTCGATTCCGAACGCAGCGGCGAACGCATCGTCGGCTTCCGGCATGTCGGAGGCTTCGACCGCGGTGACGCGCAGGTTGACCTCGGCCTTTTTCCCGGCCAGGTCCGGATTGCCGAAATCCTCGGGAAACTCCAGCTCGACGGACTTTTCGGCGCCCGACTCCAGCCCGATGAGCGCCTGGTCGAATTCGTCGAACAGCGCGCCGCTGCCGACCACCGGCTGAAGCGTCGATTCGCCGCTTTCCGGAATCCGGTCGTCGCCGGCCACGGCGTGGAACTGGATCGAAACGCGATCGCCCTCAGCAGCGGGCCGCGCGGCCTCCGACCAGTTTCGTCGCTGCTCGCGCAAGGTCTGGATCATGTCGTCGACATCCTGGTCGACGACCTCGACCACCGGCCGTTCGATCTCGATGCCGGAAGCATCGATCTCCGGAATCTCGGGAAACACCTCGACCTCGGCGACGAAACGGAACTGTCCTTCCTCGCCCGACTCGCCTTCCTGCGGGCTGACGCTGGAGACGCCGGCCACCCGTAATTCCTGTGCTTCGATCGCTTCCTGCAGGGCGCCCTGCATGGCCTCCTGGAGCACTTCCTGGCGCACCTGGGCTCCATAGCGCTGCCGGATCACGTTCAGCGGCACCTTGCCCGGGCGAAACCCCTTGAGGCGAACCTGACCGCGCAACTCAGCGAGTCGGCCCGAAACCTTCTCGTCGATCTTCTCGGCCGGCACGTCGACCGTCAGGCGGCGGCCCAGGTCGCCGGTTTTTTCCATCGATACCTGCATTGGATTGCGCTCGTCCTTGAACTCTGAATGAATGGCCAGGGTCTGTGGCGGCTCCAACCGGGGCGCTCGGTCCGCGGCGGCGAATGCCGGCCGACTTGCCCGAAGCTGGAGATTTGGTGGGCCGTGTAGGACTCGAACCTACAACCGATGGATTAAGAGTCCACTGCTCTGCCAGTTGAGCTAACGGCCCGTCGACTGCGAAAACGATTCCGCCGCGCGACTGCGCTGGCGGCACCGATCCCGGACCCGGCCGTCCGGCCGAATCCGAATTTGGGGTGGACGATGGGATTTGAACCCACGACCGCTGGAGCCACAATCCAGTGCTCTACCCCTGAGCTACGTCCACCATTGTAACCGTCGTCCGTCGGACCACCCGGCACCGACCGACTCCGAGGCGTTTGGCGCGCCTGGCAGGACTCGAACCTGCAACCGTCGGCTTAGAAGGCCGATGCTCTATCCGGTTGAGCTACAGGCGCAAGAACCCTGCTGCAGCCGCCCGGACGCTTCGAACCCTGCTCCGACCCGACGCTGACCGAATTCCGGAAACCGTTCCCGGGCCGGCCCGAGCGATGTGACTTCGCTCGACGCTCGTGGTCGGGGTGGCAGGATTCGAACCTGCGACCTACTGCTCCCAAAGCAGTTGCGCTACCAGGCTGCGCTACACCCCGGCTAGCCCGCTAGTATCTCTCATTCAAGCCGCAAAGGTCAAGAAGTTCGATCAAACTGGCACGACCCCTCAAATCGCCCCTTGCGCCCGGTAAGCGTCCTTCAACCGCACATAATGCGCTGCCGAGTAGCGCAGCATCTCCAGTTCGTCCTCGCCGAGCCGGCGCACCGCCTGGGCCGGTCGACCGCGATACAGCCAGCCCGAGTTCAGCGTCTTTCCCGGCGCGACCAGGCTGCCGGCACCCAGCATCACGTCGGCCTCGAGCGTCGCTCCGTCGAGAATCAGCGAGCCCATTCCCACCAAGCATCGATCGCCGACGGTGCAGGCGTGCAGCAGCGCGGCGTGCCCGACGGTCACGTCCTCGCCGACGATCAGCGGGATGCCGCCGGCCGGCGTGTAAGGGCCATCATGGGTGACGTGCCCGACGCTTGCATCCTGGATATTGCTGCGCGCACCGATTTCGATGCGATTGACGTCGCCGCGCAGCACGACGCCCGGCCAGACCGAGGAATCGTCGCCGAGCCGCACCGCGCCGATCACCGTCGCGGCCGGGTCGATCCACACGCGCTGCCCGCGCTCCGGCTGCGCCTCGCCGAATCCGCGCACGCCCGGAGAACGCGCGTAATCGGTCACGATTCACCTCGAACGAAAGCCGAAGCGACCAGGCGCTTATACACAATGTCATCAGAGCGCAAGAAAACAGCGCCTTGCCCGAAATATTCCATATAACACGTCATGATAGGAATTTATCTCGTTGATTAATAAAGTATTTTAAGGAGCGGTCAGAGATTGCTCAATCCGCACACCCATCGCAAGGGAGGAGGCTTCGCCCGCGATAACTCCAGTTTCCCACAACATTGTCCACAGCTTTTGTGGATAACGATGTCGCGCCGCTGGTTCACGTTTCCGGCGGCCAGGTCGAGCGCCTGGCGCCGGATGCATCACGACCGCCCGGCCCGTGAACCCGACCGGTACAATACCGGCTTCCTATTGCTCCGGCTTTTCGCGACCCTTCCCCGACGATGCGTGCGCACGTAGAAGAATTGATCCACCAGGCGCTTGGCTATCTCAAGCGCGACGGCCAGCTGCCCCGCGAGATCGAACCCGAATTCCAGGTCGATCGTCCGCGCGACAGCTCGCACGGCGACTATGCCTGCAACATCGCGCTGGTGCTGGCGCGCCAGGTCGGTCGCAAACCGCGGGAAATCGCCGAACTGGTCTCCGATCGACTGCCCGCGTCCAAGCGCGTCGAGCGAGTCGAGATCGCGGGCCCCGGCTTCCTGAACTTCTTCGCCAGCGACCATCATCTTCGTACCGTGGTGCGCGAGGTGCTCGAGGCCGGGACCGCCTACGGTCACCGGAGCCCGGGGGAGCGCGACGAGATTCTCGCCGAGTACGTCAGCGCCAATCCGACCGGCCCGCTGCACGTCGGTCACGGCCGGGGCGCGGCGTACGGCGCGTCGCTGTCCGCCATCCTGGCGGCCGCCGGTCACCCGGTTTCGCGCGAGTACTACGTCAACGACCACGGCCGGCAGATGGACATCCTGGCCGCCTCGGTCTGGCTGCGCTATCTGGAGTTGTGCGGTGAGTCGACGCGCTTCCCCGACAATGGCTACCGCGGCGACTACATCTACGACATCGCCCGCAGCGTGCGGAGCCGTCACGGCGACAAGCTGCGCCATCCGTGGCGGGTGGTGGCCGACGGCCTGCCGCCGGACGGTTCCGAGGACGGCGACCGCGAAGCGCACATCGACGCGCTGGTGCGCCGGGCGCGAGAGCTGCTGGGAGAGCCGGGCTACGGTTCTTGCTTCGAGATCGCGCTGGAGGCGATGCTGGATGATATCCGCAGCGACCTCGGTGAGTTCGGCGTCGAGTTCGATCGCTGGTTCTCCGAGCGCGAGCTCGAGCAGTCCGGCGCGCTGGAACGCGCACTGAAGCGGCTCGAGGACGGCGGCTGGCTCTACACGGAAAGCGGCGCACGCTGGTTTCGTTCCTCGGAACTGGGCGACGACAAGGACCGGGTCGTCGTTCGCGAGAACGGCCGCACGACGTACTTCGCCTCGGACATCGCCTATCTGCTCGACAAGCTCGAACGCTGCCAGGGAAAGCTGATCTACGTCTTCGGGGCCGACCATCACGGCTACGTGCCGCGCCTGAAGGCGGCGGCTCGCGGGCTTGGCGAAGATCCGGAGCGGCTGGAGTTCCCGCTGGTGCAGTTCGCGGTCCTGTATCGGGGCGGTACGAAAGTGCAGATGTCGACCCGGTCCGGCGAGTTCACGACGCTGCGCGAACTGCGCGAGGAAGTCGGCAACGGCGCCGCTCGCTACTTCTACGTCATGCGTTCGCACGACCAGCACCTGGACTTCGATCTCGACCTCGCCAAGTCCAAGGCCAACGAGAACCCGGTCTTCTACATCCAGTACGCCCACGCGCGCATCCACAGCATCTTCCGGCAGCTCGACGGCCGCGGCCTCAAGCACAACCCGGCAATCGGCGACGCAGCGCTCAAGCGTCTCACCGAAGACCATGAACGCCGGCTGATGCGCGCGTTGGGGCGGTGGCCCGAAGTCATCGATGCAGCGGCACGGAGGCGAGCACCGCACGACGTCGCGCACTACCTCCACGAACTGGCCGGGCAATTCCATGCCTACTACAACGCACTGGCCATCCTGGTCGATGAAGACGACGATCTGCGCAACGCCCGCCTCAACCTGGTGCAGGCCGTGCGCGCCGTGATTCGCGGCGGGCTCGAATTGATCGGTGTGCAGGCACCGGAGCAGATGTAATGGCGCGTCGGCAGGCCCGCAGGGGACGATCCGGCGCTTCGGTCGGCTTGTTCAGCTTCGTCGCCGGGGTGGCCTGCGGCCTCGGTCTGGCGCTGCTGGCCTGGCTGGGCGGCTATCTGCCCCGCGGCGACGAAACCGAAGCGCGGATTCCCAGCGGCCGCGAGGAACCGGCTATCGTCGAGGCGCCCGGAGGAGCCGACGGCGCGCGCGACGAGCGCTACGACTTCTTCACCGTGTTGCCCGAAATCGAGGTCGTCGTGCCCAACCGGGAAATCGAACAGCGCGCGCGCGACAACCCCGAGCAACCGGCCACGCCGGCCGGCGGCAGCTACCTGATCCAGGTCGGTTCGTTCCGCACCGCCGAAGACGCCGAGGCACTGAAGGCACGACTGGCGATGCTCGGAATGGTCGCCCGCATCCAGCAGGTCAGCGTCAACGGCCAGGACTGGCACCGGGTCCGCCTGGGTCCTTTCGACACGGCACGCGCAGCCGACGGGGCGCGACGCGAACTGAAGGACAACGGATTCGAGTCCATCGTTCTCAGCGGCGGCTGAGCTTGCGAAATCCATCCGAAACAGCAGTGACCGGATGATCCGCAAACCCCGCCGGCCGCCCATGCCCTGCACGGTCGGCGCCGATGATCCGGTCCCGGTCATCACAGGTGCATGAATCGAGCGACAACATGAGTCCGCCTGCCCCGAAAGCGGGGCTGATGCTGCCCGGCGGCGGCGCTCGCGGCGCCTACCAGGTGGGCGTGCTCCAGGCCGTGGCCGAATACCTGCCGGGCCCCGCCTCGCCGTTCCGGATCATCGCCGGCACGTCGGCCGGCGCCATCAACGCCGCGGTCATGGCCAGCCACGCCGGAAACTTCGCGTTCGGCGCCGAGAGACTCGGCCAGTTCTGGAGCAACTTCCACTGCCACCACATCTACCGCACCGGCTGGCTGCACAATCTCGGAACCGGCCTGCACTGGCTCGCATCGATGACCCTGGGCGGGCTGGGGGTCGCCAATCCCCGGTCGCTGCTCGACAACCGGCCGCTGGGGCGTCTGCTCGAGAGCGAACTCGACACCGACGGTATCGAGCGAGCGATCGGCGACGGACACCTGGATGCACTGATGGTCACGGCCTCGGGTTACGCGACCGCGCGCGCAGTCACGTTCTTCCAGGGGCGCGACGAGATCGGCGAGTGGCACCGATACCGGCGTGCCGGCGTGCGAACCAGGATCGAAGCCGTGCATCTCCTGGCAAGCGCGGCACTGCCGCTGCTGTTTCCGGCGCAGCAAATCGGCAACGAGTACTTCGGCGACGGCGGAATGCGTCACACGACACCGCTCAGCCCGCCGATCCACATGGGGGCCGATCGCCTGCTGATCATCGGCACACGAGACGAACTGCAGGACCCCGAACCCGCACAGTGCGGAAGCTACCCATCGCTCGGCGAGATCGGCGGCTACCTGCTCGACGTGATTTTCATGGACTATCTGAACAACGACCTGGCGCGTCTCGAGCGGATCAACCGGACGTTGCGCCAGGTGCCAGACGATCGGCGAGCCGAGACCGGACTGCGGCCGGTCCGGGCGCTGCTGATCCAGCCCAGCGTCGATCTTCGTGAAGTCGCCACCCGGCACATGCACCGGGTGCCGGCCAGCGTCAAGACCCTGCTGCGCGGCGTCGGCGCCTGGGGACCGGGCCGGTTGCCCAGCTACCTGTTGTTCGAAGCCGAATTCTGCCGGGAACTGATCGAACTGGGCTACCGCGACGGGATGGCCCGGCGTGACGAGATCGAGGAATTACTCAGGCCAGCACGCTAGGTGTGCAGTCTCAGCAGGTTGTCCCCGGACAGCCCTAGACGGCTGATGGG
>CAYPZP010000028.1:0-22447 GCA_964415285.1 uncultured Halomonas sp.
GCCAGATAAGCTCAGGCACGATTTCCAACCAGGAATTGCTGCAGTCGGTGCAACCTGTTCTGCGCAGCTCGCCAGCTCTTGTTGGCAGAATAGGCGGTGCCGCAGCAGAATTCCGAACCGGTCATGTGGCGACTCTGTTGAATTAACCGGAGATTCAATTAGATGAAACTGTTTAAGAACGTAAATTTTTGGGTCATATCATCGATCATTGCTTTGATTCTCGTGGCTTGGGCGTTTATTCCTAAACCGATTTCCACGGACCTGGAAATGATTGGTAACGGCCAGAGCTCGGTGGTTTTCATCTACGACCCGAACCTGGTCGTCAGCAACCAACAAGCCACCGAGATGAAAAGCGCGCGCGAGATGATCGGCGAACAAGCCAATTTCCTGCTCGTCCGAGCGGGAGATCCAACGACCGATGATTTCAAGAATGAATATCAGGCACGCTCCACGGATCTGTTGTTCTTCAACGGTGATGGAAAGCTCGTTGAACGGCAGGCGGCCGTGCTGAATGCCGAGGCGTTAATCGAGAAAGTGACAGACTGATCCTGCATATACAAATGCCG
The DNA here is from genome assembly GCA_964415285.1 of uncultured Halomonas sp. Classification (GTDB taxonomy): domain Bacteria; phylum Pseudomonadota; class Gammaproteobacteria; order Xanthomonadales; family Wenzhouxiangellaceae. The sequence goes on from CAYPZP010000028.1 coordinate 567, forward strand.
AGCAACAGCCGCTCGAGCGCGCCGCGACGAGTTACAGGAGCCGTAGCTACGGCCGAGTCGCGTCACGTGCGAGATGTGGCTTCTCCGGCGAATCCCGGATGGGACGGGCCTTTGCGGGGTCTCCGGCACGTCTGGGCTCGCTTATTTGGAACAACCAAACCGCGCTCGCCGAAGCCGAGCCGGAGCCTCCCGCAGAGGCGCCGTGGCGCCCGCCTGAGACTTGTTCAGAGATTCCTTTAGGAAACGCCATGAGCCGAAAGCTGATTTCAAGTGGTTCGGAATTCGAGGCGAAGGTCGGCTACTCAAGGGCCGTGGTTGATGGGGACCATGTTTTCGTGTCCGGAACAACGGGCTACGATTACGACACCATGACAATCTCGGACAATGTAGTCGAACAAGCCGAGCAATGCTTCAGGAACATAGAAGCGGCATTGCGTGAGGCCGGTAGCGAAATGTCCGACGTTGTACGCGTTACCTACGTTCTTCCCGATAAATCGGATTTCGAGCCGTGCTGGCCCGTGTTGAACAAGTATCTCGGCCAGATCCGGCCGGCGGCAATGATGATCGAGGCTGGCCTTTTTCGCAACGAGATGAAGATTGAAATCGAAGTAACCGCAAGACGCCCAAGCAGTACCTGACAAGGCGCAACTGTTGCAGTCTGTCCTGTGTGTCATCATCTCTCCGAACGGCACCTGATCGGTTCTATCTGAAACACGCAGGGCGTTCATGGACTGGAAAATGCCTGATCCGATGATCGACACAATCGATCTCGTCATCGCCTCGGTCTTCTTTTGCGCTGTCATCGCGCTGGTCGTGTGGCTGCGAGTCAAACCGAGTGACAAGCTCGAAAAACAGGCTTCGGAGTTACGTGATCAGCGTGCCGCCGCACTCCTGACGCAGGCGGGTCATTGGGCCAGTTTTGCAGTGAACGTCGTCATTGGCATTTTTCTTGGGGTGGCAGTCAACGGCCTGATTCAATTGATGTTCACGGGAGCCTGGGTTGCGGTGTTCAATCTTTTGATGTTGGCCGCTGCATTATTCCTTATCGTGTTCTTGCATGATCGACTGGGTGAAAAGCTCTTCCCCAGTGGAATACGGCCCGCACGGAAAGCCAAGACGGCGCGGAAGAAACCGCTGATGCGGCGTCTTGGCCTGCCTGCAGGTCTTGTTGTCGGGGTGGTCCTGGCCAGTCTCGGCCTGGATGATTGGCTCCTGCGCTGGCGCTTGTGAGGCGGCTGAGCGTTACCGAATCATCCGCATGGCCCACCAGTCCAGCCGAGTCCTGATCGATTGAGCTTGCGCGAGCGCCGCCCGGCGAGCCTCGCGCCTTCACGTTCTGTATACTTCCGTCAAGCTCCGGGCGTTCCGGGGCGTTTGTTGCATGAGGTGCCCGTATCGCGGCGTTGTCGTCCGCGGATCGGGTGAAACGGGAAGCCGGTGCTGCCTTTCGGGGCAAATTCCGGCGCTGCCCCCGCAACTGTAACCGGCATGCATTCGATTCGATCGGATGCAGGACCTTCGGTCGTCAACCACTGCACGCAGACTCAATCGTGCGGGAAGGGATCGGGTCCGGCTTGATGCCTGTCGGGAGCCAGGAGACCGGCCTTGTGCGTGATCTGACTGCCGCGGTGGGCGCGCAGGGCGATGCGATCCCGGGCTCCCCGCTTCGTGTTCGTCCACTCCCGTCTCCCGCGGCCCGATGGCGCGGGCGTGCGCCGGGAGTCGTATTCAATGCAGACCCGATCCCTTTTTCTGGCCGCTGTGGCCGGACTTTCCTTCGCTTCGGTATGGCAACCGCTGGTTGCCGAAACGGCCTGGCGCGACGAGCCGTTCGTGGTCACCGCGAACCGCGCTTCGCAGCCGCTCGATCGCGTGCCGGCCAGCGTGTCGGTCATCACGCGCGCCGAGATCGAGCGCAGCGGCGCGGCCGACCTGCTCGAACTGCTGCGGCTGCAGGCCGGCGTGGACCTGGCCCGCAACGGCGGCCCGGGCGGCCAGACCAGCCTGTTTCTCCGCGGCACCAACTCCAACCACGTGCTGGTCCTCGTCGACGGCGTGCGCATGGCGGCCAGCGGCACCGGGGCGTTCACCTGGGAAATTCTCGACCCGGCGCTGATCGAGCGCATCGAGATCGTGCGCGGGCCGCGCGCGGCGCGCTGGGGCTCGGACGCGATCGGCGGCGTGATCCAGATCTTCACCCGCAAACCGCAGGGCGCGAGCGCCGCGCTTCGCTACGGCAGCGACAACGACCGCCGTGCCGTGGCGGCGCTGGGTGACCAAAGCCAACCCCTGCGCCTGGACCTGACCCTGTCGGCGCGTCGCGTCGACGGATTCTCGGCGCAGAACCCAAACGGCTTCGCCTACGCCCCGGACGACGACGGCTTCGAGAATCGGTCGGCGGCCACCGGTGGCGCGATCGACCTGGGCGGTGGGGAACTGACGTGGCGTGGCCGGCTGGCCAGCGGCGAGACCGAGTTCGACCAGGGCGTCAGCGACTTCGACAACTGGTCGTGGCGCTTCGACTACCGGCGCGAAAGCGCGGGTCCGTGGACCTGGCAGGCGGGGCTGGCGACGCTGCGCGACCGGCTCGAGACCGAGACCGCGTTCGGCCTCAACGAGGTCGTGACCCGGCGCCTGCAGGGCGACTGGCTGGCCGAGCGCTCGATCGGCGAGCGCGCGCGCTGGCTGATCGGGCTGGATGCCTGGCGCGAGTCCGGCGCCAGCCGGGGGCAATGGGACGAAACCCGGACGAACCTCGGGCTGTTCAGCGGCCTCGAGGGCGGCGCCGGCCAACTCGGCTACGAATTCAGCCTGCGCGTCGACGACGACGAGACCTTCGGCACCGAGCTGACCGGCAACGCGGCGCTGGACTGGCGCCCGGCTTCGGCCTGGCGGATGTTCGCCAGCACCGGCCGCGCGTTCCGCGCCCCGACCTTCAGCCAGCTGTTCTCGCCCGGCTTCGGCGGCCTGTTCGCGGGCAATCCGGAGCTGGAGCCGGAGCGCGCCTGGTCGGCCGAGGTCGGCATCGACTTTCGCCCCGGACCCCGGCAGCGGCTGACGCTTTCGGCCTACAGCAACTGGATCGACGACCTGATCGATTTCTCCGGCACTGATTTCCAGGCCGTCAACGTCAACGAGGCGCGCATTCGCGGCCTGGAGCTGACCCACGCGTTCCGCCGCGACGACTGGACGAGCGACCTGCAGCTGACCTGGCAGGATCCGCGCGACCGCGACGCCGGCCGCGACCTGCTGCGCCGGGCCGGCTTCAAGGGCAGCTGGGCGCTGGACTGGCAGCCGAGTTCCGAATGGCGCTTCGGCGGCGAGCTGGTGCACACCGGCGATCGGCTCGACGTCGGCGGGGTGCGGCTGGCTTCGTATACGCTGGTCAACCTGCGCGCCGGCTACCGCTGGCGCGAGCACTGGAACCTGGAGCTGCGCGTTGACAACCTCGCCGATCGCGATTATCAGCCCCTGTTCGGCTTCAACGCCGCCGACCGGCGCGCGTTCATCGAGCTGGGCTGGCGCGGCTAGCGCGCCGTCTCGCCGCCGGTTGCGCCGCCCGTTTCGAAGGCTGTGCGCGGCGTTGCTCGCCGCGATGCTGGTCGGCTGCGGTTCGGGAGAGCGGGCGCAGCGCGCCGAGTACGCGGTCTTCGGCACGCGCGTCGAGATCGTCGTTCGGGATGCCGACGCGGCCAAGACCGCGGCGGCGTTCCGGGACACCGGCGCGCTGCTGCAGCGTCTGCACCGCGAGCTGCATCCCTGGGAAGACGGCGATCTGATGGCGCTCAATGCGGCGCTGGCCGCGGGCCGCTCGATCCGGACCACGCCGGCGATCGCCGAGCTGATCCGGGTCGGGCAGCGGCTGGAGCGCGCCAGCGAGGGCGCGTTCAACCCGGCGATCGGCCGGGCCGTGTCGCTGTGGGGGTTCCACACCTCGGATTACCCGATCACCGAGCCGCCGCCTTCGGATGCCGAGATCGACGCGCTGGTCTTCGCGCGCCCGTCGATGCGCGACCTCGAACTCGACGGGCTTCGCGTCGCGTCGGCCAACCCGGCGGTTCGCCTCGACTTCAGCGGCCTGGCCAAGGGCTACGCGGTGCGCGAGGCGTGCCGGACGATCCTTGGGCACGGCATCGAATCGGCGCTGGTCAACGCCGGCGGCGACGTGCTGGTCTGCGGCGCAGGCAGCGGGCCGTGGCGCGTCGCGATCCGCGACCCCGGCGGCGGCGTGCTGGAAACGCTCACCGTCGAGCGACCGCTGGCCGTGTTCACCTCGGGCAACGATTACCGCTATGGCGAGTTCGACGGCGCGCGCTACGCGCATCTGCTCGACCCGGCCACCGCCCGCCCGGTCGATGAGGTGATGCAGGCCACGGTGGTCGCGTCCGATCCGCTGCTGGCCGACGCCGCCGCCACGGCGCTGGTCGTGGCCGGATCCGAGCGCTGGCGTTCGGTCGCAGCGCGACTGGGCGTGGCGCGGGCGGTCGTCGTCGGCGCCGATGGAAAGCTCGGACGAATCGACAACCGCGCCCACGGAACGCGGTAATCTGATCCGCAGGCCGCCCGTCGGGCTGTGCCATCACAAACAGCGAGTTCATCCACAGGGAAAACGAAACCATGAATGTCGAACAAATTCTCAAGATCGGTGCCGAAGCGTTCCAGTCGCAGGTCGGCCAGCAACTGGCCGGTTCGCTATCGGTCGAGAAGATCATGGATGCGCTGGCCGGCCTGATGCCCGGGGAAGGCAAGACCGTCGACTTCAGCGCGCTGATCGGCCAGATGCAGGGCGGCGGGCTGGCGGCGATGGCCCAGTCGTGGCTGGGCGACGGCGGCAACGCCGGCATCGATGCGGGCCAGTTGATGAGCCTGTTCGGCTCGGGCCGCATCCAGCAGTTCGCCAGCCAGCTCGGCCTGGAAGAGTCCACGGCCGTCGAGGGATTGCAGGGCGCGGTACCCGAGATGATCGACAAGGCCTCGACCGGCGGCACGCTGGAAGCACTCGGCGGCGCCGAGGGCCTGATGGGAATGGCCGGCAAGCTTTTCGGGCGCTGATCGCGCGGTTCCCGAACCCCGGTTATTGCGGCGGCATTTCGGTGCCGAGGTAGGCGGTCGCGACCTGCTGGAGGCGGCGACGCTCTTCATCGCCGAGATCGCGGGTCATGAGTTCGCGAAACCAGCGTTCTCCGAGCGGCCGTAACGTGGACTGATCCGAGGCCAGGGCTTCGCATCCGGTGAGCCGGACCGCGTCGGCCCAGGCCGATCCCGGAAACCGCGCCAGGTAGTTGCGGCACAGCCGTGCGGCCAGCCGCGGTGCTTCGCGCCGGATCGCCGCATCGATCAGCGCGCGCATGTGCGGCGGGCGTTCCAGGCAGAAATCCGGATCGATCGACAGCATGCGCTCGGCGCGGTCCAGCGCCTCGTCGGGGCGCTCGAAGGACAACAGCAAGGCCGGCAGATGGATCTGCGCATGCGCCAGGCGCGTGTCGCGGTGTGCCGAGCGTTCGAGCTGGCGCGCCAGCTCGGCATGCATTTCCAGCGTCCCGCCGCGCTCGCGGATCTGCCGCCATAGCGTGTCCGCATCGCGCGTGAAACGCTCCGGCGGCCGGTCCGGCTGCGTGTCCGGCTCGACCAGGTTCAGCTCGGCGCGCCGCCGGTGCACGGTGCGGCCGGCCAGGTGGAACCAGGCGAATACGGCCCAGGCCCAGTATCCCAGCTGCACCACGTTGCGGATGCCGGACCCGGTGTCGATCCATCGCAGACCGGTTTCGATGCCGATGTAGACGAACGAGGCGAGCACCAGCAGCCCGAACAGGCGGGCGTATTCGCGCCAGCCCATGCGCGCGGCCAGGCGCGCCCACTGCGTCGGAATCAGCGCTTCGGAAAGACTGCGGCTGAGCGTCAGGATGATCGTCGCCGCTGGCAGCACCGTCGCGATCGCGATGCTGACGCCGACGGCGCCGGGCGCGCCGGCATGGGCGGCCCCCAGCACGACCACCGCGGTCGCGATCAGCCACAAGCCGATCTGCCGAAACGCCAGCCCGTCGGCGGATTCCGTGTGCCCCGTTCCCGGCGCGCCGGAGTCGCCTTCGGCGGCCGACAGCAGGATCTCGCTGGCAATGCGATAGACGGCGATCCACAACGCGACGCGAAGGATCAGGGCCAGCAGCCAGGAAAACGGGATCGGCAGGTTGCCGAGCAGTTCGACCACGGCGCCCGCGCCGGCCACCGCGGCGAGCCAGGGCCGGCCGTGGCGCGACAGCGGAAAGCCGATCGAATCGGTCCAGGGCCCTGGACCGGCGTGCCGGGTCGGTTTCACACGGTGGGTCAGAACATTCCGGTTTCGAGCCGTGCCGACTCGCTCATCATGTCCTGATTCCACGGCGGGTCGAACACCAGCGCGACGTCGACGCGCTCGATGGAAGGGATGATCAGCAGGCGCGAGCGCACGTCGTCGACGAGGAAGTCGCCCATGCCGCAGCCGGGCGCGGTCAGCGTCATCCGAATCTCGACCTCGCGCGTGCCGTCGTCGGTCTTGTGGATGTCGCAGTCGTAGATCAGCCCCAGATCGACGACGTTGATCGGGATTTCGGGGTCGTAGACGGTCTTGAGCTGTTTCCAGACCAGCTCCTCGATATCCTTGTCGGTCGCGTTCTCTGGCAGTTCGGGCCTCGGCGGCGGCTCGCGGCCGATCGCGTCGGCGTCGTCGCCGCCGAGCCGGAACAGGCGGCCGTCGACGTAGACGGTGAAGCTGCCGCCCAGCGACTGGGTCAGGTAGCCGGTGGTACCGGCGGGCAGCTCGACCATCTGGCCTTCGGGGATCAGCGCGACGCTGGCTTCGCGCTCGAATTTCACCGGGGCGTAGGACTGGCTGAACATTGCGAATACGGCTCTCGATTCAGGACCGATATTGTACGCATTCAGAAGCGCCGCGGATCAACGAGTGGCGAATCGGGGCATGCGCGAGATAGACTGCCGGGAGGTTGCGCGACTGGCGCAGGGCCGATCATCGGTCGGCTGGAGGTATCGATGGCTCTTGAACGTACTTCTGTTTTCACCCTCGCCTTGCTGCTGGCACTGGCATGGCCGTCGTCCGCATCCGGAGAAACGCTGACCGTCACCACGTCCGTCGACGCGATCATGAACGGCGAGGGCTGTTCGCTGCGCGAAGCGATCATCAACGCGAACAACGACGATCAATCCGGATCGGTCGATTGTCCGGCCGGCTCCGGTGCGGATCGGATCGAATTCGACGCGGCCACCGACGGCACTCCGATTCAGTTGATCTTGTCGGGACCGGCTGGCGGCAGCCTCGTGATCACCGACGCGCTGACGGTTTCGGGCAACGGATTCGCTGACCTCGATCCCGACGCGTTCGATCCGGCCGCGGCGCGCACGTTGATCGATGCGACCGGCCTCGGCGACCGCATATTCACGGTCATCAATGTTCCTGTGATCATCGAGCGTGTTGCCCTTCTCGGAGGCGGTGGCGTCCAGCGCGGCGGCGCAGTCGAGTCGTTCTCCTCCGACGTCACGGTTCGAAACAGCGCCTTCGTTGCGAATTCGGCCGCCGCGTCCGGAGGGGCGCTGTCGTTCGTCGCCGCCGACGGGCCATGGGAGCTGGTGGTCGAAAACTCGCTGTTTCTGGATAATCGAGTCGAAAGCGGTGCGCAGGCTCTTGCCGGCGGTCTGTCTGCAAATATGAGTGTCGGCGCCACGGTTACCGTGCGCGACTCGGTTTTCATCGGAAACACCGCGTCCGGTGGGCAGTCTGCTGCCGGCGGCGCAATCTACGCCGGCAATGGTCATCTCGTCATCGAACGCAGCCTGTTCCGGAACAACGCTTCGTTCGACTCCTCCGGAACGAACTCCCTGGGCGGGGCGGTCTACAGCTTGAACAACGCCGTATCGATTCAATCGAGCTCGTTCCTCGACAACGTGGCGGAGATCGACGAAAACGCGACGGTTGCCGTTTCGGCCGTGGCGATTGGGGGTGCATTGACGCTCGTAGGCACCAGCGACGGTACCCGAATCGAGAATTCGACGTTCTCCGGCAATTCCGCGATCGGTCCCGATTTTGCCCAAGGCGGCGCGATCGGGATGTTCGACTTTGCCGGCGCCAGCGGTTACATCGATCTTTCTCACGTCACGATCGCCGGAAACCTGGTCGACGGCAGCACGCAAATCGGCGGCGGTCTGTTCCTTTTCGACGATCCCGGAATCCGTTTCCGTAGTGCGAATACCTTGATTGCGGGCAACCTCACCGCGAGCGGAAGCGATTCGGACTGTCGCGGAGCACTGGAATCGATCGGTCACACCATCGTCGGAAATCCTGCCGGCTGCACCATCACCGAAGGGCCCGGCGACCAGATCGGCGACGGCACCTCGGGCGGAACCGTGATCGCGCCGCTGCTGGGTCCGCCGGCCGACAACGGTGCGCCGGTCCTGGTCGACGGACTGCCGATCGCGATGCCGACTCGCATGCCGTTACCTACGAGCCCGGCTGTCGATCGCGCCAGTCCCTCCGTGGGCGAGTCGCCCGCCGATTGCCGGCCCTCTGATCAACGCGGAGTCGGTCGTCCGATCGACGGCGACGGCGACGGCGAGGCGCGTTGCGACATCGGCGCGATCGAAGCGCCGCCGGCGACCTTCCGGCTCGAGGTCCTGCTTGACGATCCCGCGCTCGGTCGCGTTACCAGCAGTCCTCCGGGCATCGATTGCCCGGACGCGAGTTGCCGGTTCGACTTCGCCAATGGTGCAGAAGTCGAACTATCCGCTACGCCGTCGGTGGATGGGCGCTTCTTCGGCTGGGGCGGCAGCTGCGGCGGCGTCGCGGCAGCCTGCCTGGTCACGATGGACGCGAACCGTCGCGTGGTGGCGACTTTCGGCGACCAGGACGCTCTGTTCATCAACGGCTTCGAATGAGCGGAGCCGACATCGCGTCGACTCCATGCCGAGGTGCGTGCGCAAGGGGATTGTTGCAGAGGCGCACGCGCTGAACACGCGACGCGATTCATCGCGGGTTGCGGGAAGCCGCTCTTCCGCGGTTTGAAGAACCGGCCTTGCCTCAGTCCCCGGTTTCGAGCCCCAGCGCGCGCTCGGCGGCCTGGCGCGTCATCGGGTGGTACGCGGGCCGGGCGCGCTGGTAGATCTCGATCGCCCAGTCCCGTCCCCAGTCGGTGGCGGCGAGTTCCTGGTAGAGCGGGCGCGTGAACTTGTTGCGCCCGACCTCGAGCAGGAAATCCTCGAGCCGCTCGATGCCCGGCTCGTAGCGGGTCTCGATCGCGCGCACCAGCCACAGGTACAGGATCTCGACGTTGCCGGTCTGAGTCAGGCCGAACGCCTCGTCCAGCGCCGTCATGCGCTCGGCGTCGAGCGCGGATTCGAGGCCGGTCAGGAAATGCCGCCACTGGCTGACGGTCCAGGTCTCGGCCGGAATCGCGGCCAGCTCGATTTCGCCGTCGAGCCAGCGGCGTCGCCATTCGTCGACGATCTCGAACGCATTGGAGGTCGGCACGACGGCGTATTCCGGCAGGCCCGGGGCGTGGATCCACTCGCGCACCTGCTCCATCGTCACCGCGTCGGGGTCGCGTGCGAGCAGCGTGTCTTCGAGGTAGGCGGTGAACGTCGCGGTGTCGATGGACTCGAACGCGAACGCATCGAAATACTCGCGCAGGAACGCGTCGAAAGTCTCGCGGCCGAAGCGGTCCTCGAGCCAGACCAGGAACAGCCGGCCCTTGTCGTAGGGCACGCCGTTGAACGCCTGCTCGGGGTCCCGCGCGGCCAGATCGCGCGCCAACACCTGCTCGTCGTCGGACAGCCCCTTCAGTTCCTCGATCAGCCCGGCGGCGTCGAGCGAAGCTTCCATTTGCGCCCGTTCGGTCCCGTAGATCTGCGCCATGATCCGGTTCTCGAAATACGTGGTGAACCCTTCGTTCAGCCACAGGTCCTGCCACGCGGCGTTGGTGACGAGGTTGCCCGACCACGAATGCGCCAGCTCGTGGGCGATCAGCGCGGTCAGCGACTTGTCGCCGGCGATCACCGTCGGCGTGATGAACGACAGGCGCGGGTTTTCCATGCCGCCGAACGGAAAGCTGGGCGGCAGGATCAGCAGGTCGTAGCGCTCCCAGCGGTACGGGCCGTACAGCGCTTCGCCGGCGTCGATCATCGCCTCGAGCTCGGAGAACTCTTCGGCCGCCGCGTCCAGCCGCGACGGTTCGGCGTAGACCCCCGATCGCGGTCCGGTCGGCTCGAACGCGAGCCTGCCGGCGGCAATCGCCATCAGGTACGACGGAATCGGCTGCGGCATGTTGAATCGGTAGATGCCGCTGTCGTCTGACTCGGTCGGGTTGCCGGCCGCGCCCATCACCGCCATCAGCCCGTCGGGTACCCGGACCTCGGCATCGAAGGTATAGCGCACCGAGGGCGTGTCCTGCAGCGGCACCCAGGTGCGGGCGAAGATCGGCTGCGACTGCGAATACAGGAACGGCTCGCCGCTGGTGGTCTGTTCACTGTCCAACCACTGCAGCCCGTAGGCATCGGGGGAGCTGGCGTAGTCGATGCGGACGGTATCGACATCCGGCTCCAGCGCGATGACCAGCGCCGAGCCGAGGTAGCCGCGCTCCGGGTCGGATTCGGCCAGCCGCCACGACAGCGGCGTCAGCGTACCGTCGTCTTCGACGCCGTTGACGTCGTCGATTTCGAGTTTCCAGGTATCGAGCACCAGCCGTTCGGCCGCTTCGCTGCGCTCCAGCGCCAGCGCCACGTGCCCCGACAGGATGCGGGCGTCGAAGTCGGCCGTCAGGTCCAGCGTCAGGTGCTCGACGCGGACCTCATCGTGGTTGGAAAAGCTGTGCGGGTCGGGACCCGGCGCGACGGCCTGTTCGCCGGGCGGCGGAGCCGGTTGGCAGGCAGCGAGCAGCAGCAGCGTAACGACGAGCAGGACAGTGCGTGAGGTGAGCATGGTCGATCGGGGTTCCATAAAAAAAGGGCGCCGGAGCTCAATCGGCTCCGGCGCCCTTACTGTAACAAGTCGGCGGGTTTATTCGCCGGTCTTCATCTGCGACTGGATGTAGTTCTGCTCACCGACCTTGTTCATCAACTCGATCTGCGTTTCCAGCCAGTCGACGTGTTCTTCCTCGTCGCTCAGAATCTTCTCGAACAGGTCGCGGGAAACGTAGTCGCGAATTTCCTCGCAGTGCTGGATGGCATCGCGTAGATCCGGGATCGCCTGGTGTTCCAGTTTCAGGTCGCAGTCGAGGATTTCGGCGACCGTCTCGCCGATTCGCAGCTTGCCCAGGTCCTGCAGATTGGGCAGTCCTTCGAGGAACAGGATGCGCTGGATCAGCTCATCGGCGTGCTCCATCTCTTCGATCGATTCCTGGTATTCCTTCTTGCCCAGCGTATCCAGGCCCCAGTCCTCGAGCATGCGGGAGTGCAGAAAATACTGATTGATGGCCGTGAGCTCGTTCTTGAGCACGGTGTTGAGAAACTCGATGACTTTGGCGTCACCCTTCATGGCGCTGCTCCTGATGGCTTGAAATCGCGCATAGGATAACCGATCGAATGTCGAGCGAATTCATGCCCTTGGCGAATGGGAATGATTCGAATAAACGTTTCTCTTTCCTGCGGTGCGCGTGGCGGAAAAACGACGGCGCGGCGTTCGTCGCGAGGCCGGAAACACCGCGTGTCGGGATTCAATGATCGACGGCCGAAACCCCCGACCTGACGTTGCTGGCGGCTTGCCCGTTGGGCGCGCTGCCGGGGGTCGATGGTCCGACCCGTCGCAGCCTGGAGGCCGCGACGAAAGAATGACAGGGCGAGGCGCTGATTGACGGTTGGTCGGGGCCGCATCCCCGACGGGTTGATGTCGAGGTGGCCTGTCGGCTTACGCTGCGCTAAGCCGACCGACTCGATCGCCGGGCCATCGATGGTGGTCCGGATGCCGATGGCTTCGGGCTGTCGCGGATCGGAGTCCGCTCCCACAGAAATCACTTCGCCGACGAGTCGTTGCCTGGCCGAAAACACGCGGCCCTTGCTATAGAGCCTGGTCGCCTTCTTCGCCGGTCCGTATCCTCACCGCCCGCTCGATGTCGGTGACGAAGATCTTGCCGTCGCCGATGCGTCCCGATGCCGCGGTCTCGAGGATGATCTCGACGACGCGCTCGACCCGATCGGCCGGCACCGCGATCTCGAGCTTGAGCTTGGGCAGGAAATCGACCACGTACTCGGCGCCGCGATACAGTTCGGTGTGGCCCTTCTGGCGGCCGAAGCCCTTGACCTCGCTGACGGTCATGCCGGTGATGCCGGCGTCTCCCAGCGCGTCGCGGACGTCGTCGAGTTTGAACGGCTTGATGATGGCGGTGATCATTTTCATGGCGCGGGTCCGGGGCTGTGGCACACTTCGAAACGAGTGTAATCAACCGGAACCGATCATGCGACCCGACCTGAAGACTCTCGACGAAATCACGCGGAAACTGGCCGATGCATTGCCGTCGGACTGGAAGAAGGCCGGCGCCGATATCGAGGCGCGTTTTCGGCCGATTCTGGAGGCGCAGCTGGCACGCATGGACTTGGTCACTCGCGAGGAGTTCGAGATCCAGAAGCGCGTGCTGGAGCGCACCCGCGAAAAGCTGGAGCAAATCGAAAAGGAACTCGCCGAGCAGGACGGATCGGACCGGTAACCCGAATTCGACGGAGACGAAATGCGCCTGTATACCTGTACCGGAGCACCCAGCCCGCGCCGCGTGACGCTGTACCTGGCCGAGCGAGGCATCGAGCTGGATACGGTCGAGATCGACCTTCGAAGAGGCGAGCACCTCAACGACGCCTTCCAGGCCAAGAGTCCCGAGTGCACCGTGCCGGTGCTGGAGCTCGATGACGGCACCTGCCTGTGGAACAGCGTGGCCATCCGGCAGTACCTCGAGGAGCGCTTCGACGGGCCGCCGCTGCTGGGCGGTGAGGATGCGCTGGCGCGGGCGACGGTCACCCAGTGGGTCATGTGGATCGAGCACAACGGTCTGCTGGCCGCGGCCGAGGCATTCCGAAATGCGGTCGAGGGCATGCGCGACCACGCCGTACCCGGTCGGCGCCCGGTGGCGCAGATTGCCGAACTGGCGACCCGCGGCAAGCTACGCTTCGGTCATTTCCTTGACGATCTGGATGCACGGCTAGCGCATCGCGAGTTCATCGCTACCGAAGAATTCACGGTCGCCGATATCGACGCTTGCGTGGTCGTGGATTTCGGGCTGCGCGTGACGCAGTCCGACCTGGGAAGCCACGCCTGCGTTGCCGAGTGGCACCGGAGAATCGCGGTACGGCCTGCGTTCCTGCGCTGAATCCGGGTAGGCAATTCGCCGACCCCCGGATACGACGTTTTCCTACCCGCCGAAGCGCTGGCTTCCCGACGCGCGCCGCAGCGGCTGCGGCCAGACTGGGTTCTGGTTGCCGCCGGAACCCGGAGTCATGAATCTCGCCGTCGTCTACACCCGCGCCCAGCTCGGCGTCGAAGCGCCGCCGGTGCGCGCCGAAGTTCACCTGGCTGGCGGTCTGCCGAGCTTCAACATCGTCGGCCTGCCCGAAACGGCCGTGCGCGAATCGCGCGATCGTGTGCGTGCCGCGATCGCCAACTCCGGATTCCAGTTGCCGCAGCGACGCATCACGGTCTCGCTGGCGCCGGCCGACCTGCCCAAGGACGGCGGCCGATTTGATCTGCCGATCGCGCTCGGCATCCTGGTGGCTTCGAACCAGCTCCGGGTCGACGGACTGGCAGACTACGAGTTCCTCGGCGAATTGTCGCTGGCCGGTGAAGTTCGCGGCATCCCCGGCTGTCTGCCGGCAATCCTCGGTGCGCGCGCGTTCGGTCGCACCCTGGTGCTGCCGCGCGACAACGCCGACGAGGCCGGTCTGGTCGGCGACTGCGACTGCCGGCTTGCCGACGATCTCGCCGGGGTCGGTGCCGCCCTATCCGGTGCCTCGTCGCTGGACGCGCCGGCGCGGATCCGGACATCGATCGCAGCCGACCTGCCCGACCTCGCCGACGTGCGCGGCCAGGCGCGCGCGCGGCGCGCGCTCGAGATCGCCGCGGCCGGTGGTCACAACCTGCTGATGATCGGTCCGCCCGGTACCGGCAAGACGCTGCTGGCCTCCCGCCTGCCCGGCATCCTGCCGGAAATGAGCGAAGAGGAAGCCCTGCAGAACGCGGCGATCGCTTCGGTGTGCGGGCATGCGCTGGATCCGGCGCGCTGGCGGCAGCGTCCTTTCCGCAGCCCCCATCACACCGCCAGCGGCGTGGCGCTGGTCGGCGGCGGCACGCGCCCGAGACCGGGCGAGGTGTCGCTGGCCCACCATGGCGTGCTGTTTCTCGATGAGCTGCCCGAATTCGATCGCCGCGTGCTCGAGGTATTGCGCGAGCCGCTGGAGTCCGGACGCATCGTCATTTCGCGCGCCGCGCACCAGGCCGAATTTCCGGCGCGTTTCCAGATGGTCTCGGCCATGAACCCGTGCCCCTGCGGTTATGCCGGCGACGAGTCCGGGCGCTGCCGCTGCTCGCCCGACCAGATCATGCGCTACCGATCGCGGGTTTCGGGTCCGCTACTGGACCGCATCGACCTGCACGTCGAAGTGCCGCGCCAGAAGTTCGGCCGCTTTCCGCCCGGCGAGGCCAGCGCCCCGGTGCGCGAACGCGTGATCGCGGCGCGCTCGGTCCAGGCCCGGCGACCGGCGATCAACGCGCGGCTGGACGCCGCCGGCGTGCGCCGACACTGCCGGCTCGACGCTTCGGGTGAACGCATGCTCGAGGCCGCCTGCGAACGGCTCCACCTGTCGGCGCGGGCCCACCAGCGCATCGTCAAGCTCGCGCGCACGATCGCCGATCTCGACGCCAGTGAAGCGATTACCACGACGCACCTGGCCGAGGCGGTGGGATTGCGTCAGCTCGATCGCGATCATCTGGTTGCCGTTTGACCCGACCCGGTGCTCCGAAACTGCGGGTCCATTCGAAAGCGTCTCGGGTTTCTTAGCGGAATCTTCACGAACCTGCGTCCATCTGCCGCGCTTGTGGCGTTAGAGTTGCATCATGGCGGTACAACCACGAGCGCTCGCGCTGTTCTTGCTGATCGCGTTGCTGCTCTCGCCTGCAGCGCGCGCGCAAACCGTGTCAACGGAAATCTCCGGCGTCGAAGGCGACATGCTCGCCAACGTCCGGGCATCGCTGTCGCTGGTCGGGGCCGAGCACCTGGAACAGGTTTCGGTCTGGCGGCTGCGCCGGATGTCGCTCGAGGCCGACGAACAGGCGCGGCGCGCGCTGGAGCCTTTCGGTTTCTACAGCGCTGACGTGGGCGTGCGGCTGGAGGAGCCGCAGCAGCCGGGCGCAGCGTGGCGAGCGCGGGTCGACATCGAGACCGGTGAACCGGTGCGTGTCCAGGCCCTGGATCTGACGGTCAGCGAAACCGCTGCCGACCTGCCTGCTTTCCGCGAGTGGCTCGCCGCCTGGCCGTTGCGCGAGGGCGATGTGCTGCGGCACGCACCGTATTCCGAATCGCTGACCCGGCTCGAGCAGATCGCCCGGGCGCACGGGTTTTTCGAGGCCGGTTTCGCCGAGCGCCTGATCCGGGTCGACCCGGCGATCAACCAGGCCGATATCCGCGTCGATTTCGACGCCGGTGCGCGCTATACCTTCGGCCGGGTCGACGCCAGCCAGGGCGGCTTCAACGAAGGCCTGATGCGCGCGCTGACCGTGGTCGATCGCGGCCAGCCCTACACCGCCGATGCACTGGACCGCCAGCGTGAAGTGCTGGTCCGGACCGGGTATTTCGACCAGGTCATCGTCTCCCAGCATCGCCGACCCGAAACCGATGAAGTCGACCTGACCTACGAACTCGATCGACGCGAGCCGAATACCTATCGCGTGCTGGCCGGATTCGGCACCGACACCGGCGCGCGCATGCAGCTTGGCTGGACGCGCCACTACCTGTCCGAGCGCGGCGATCGGCTGGACATGCGTTTCGGCGCGCAGCAGACCGATAGCGAATTCGTTCTCCGCACCGATTACCAGCATCCGTTCGGCAGCCAGCCGGGTAATTTCCTGACCGGCGAATTGCTGCTCAAGCGCGAGAACGATCGCTTCCGCTTCGAGGACCAGGACCGGATCGAGCCGGTATTCGAATCGTTCGGCGGCAGCCGCAACCAGGTCCAGTTCACTGCCGGCCGGTTACGCGAGCGGCCCTTGCTGGATGCGTTCGAGCCGTTGACCGAGCGCCTGTTCGTGACTTTCCTGAACGAGCAATTCGACGCGTTTTCGGCCGGTTCGCTGAGCCCGGAGCAGGCGGCGCTGCTGGACAACAACCCGGCGATTCGACCGTTTCTCGATACCGACACCAACACCGTGGCCGTCGGCGGCGAGTGGGAGCTGTTCCGGCTGGAGGGCGACGGCTTCGAGCAGCACGGGCTGTACGCGCGAACGCATATCCTGGGATCGCTGGACTCCCTGGGCTCGGACACCAGTTTCCTGCAGGGCTACGTGACCGGCCGCTGGCACTGGCACTTCCTGCCGCGCCACAAGCTGCTGCTGCGCGGCGAACTGGGCTATACCGAGGCCGAAACCACGACGCTCCAGCTCGAAATTCCGGATGATCCGCGACGGCTCGAACTCGATATCACCGAGCTACCGGAACTGTTCCGCTTCGAGACCGGCGGCGACCGCACGGTGCGCGGCTATGCGTTCGAGGCGCTTTCGACCAACCGCAACGGCGCCAACCACCTGCTGGTCGGCTCGATCGAATACGAATACAAACTCTTCGGAGATTTCTCGGCCGCGGCGTTCTACGATGTCGGTAATGCGTTCAACGACTTCGCCGAGCCCGAACTCAAGCGCGGCGCCGGCGTCGGGCTGCGCTGGTATACGGTGATCGGGCCGGTGCAGCTGGATTTCGCGCGCGCGCTGGACGATGAGAGCTTTCGAATCCACTTCACGATCGGGACCAAACTGCTGTGAAACGGTTGCTTCGAATCGCCGCGATCGTGTTCGCCGCACTGCTGCTGGTGGTGGCCGCGGGCTGGTGGTGGCTCACCGCCACGGCCGGCGGCGCACGGTTCCTGCTTGGCCAGGCACAGTCGCGTGTCGAAACCCTCGAATATCGCGACCTCGAAGGCGGCTTGTCCTCGGGGCTGTCGTTGGCCGATGTCCGGTTCGTTCAAGCCGGCCTGGCGGTCCGCGCCGATGCGCTGGATCTGGCGGTCGACATCGATTGGTTCCCGCTGGCCGTCAACGTCGAGCGTCTGCACCTGCGCCGCGTCGTCGTGACCTTGCCGCCGGGCGCTGAAGACGAACCCGCCGGCGAACCGTTCCGGCCCGGCGACTACTCCGCGCCGCTGCCCGTCGACGTCGAGTCGCTGGTCATCGACGGGTTGTCGATCACCGCTGCCGCGGCTGAGCCGGGCGCGAAATCGATCGAGATCGAGCGAATCGAACTGTCGGCGAGCTATGCCGAAGCGCTGCGGATCCGGGCGCTGTCGGTGGCGATGTCGCCGTACCGGGCCTCGGCGGAAGGTCGGCTGGGGTTGTCGGCGCCCTGGCGCGCCGACCTGAGCACGACCCTGGATTGGCAGCTCGAACCGTCTCGATCGCAGCGCCTGCAGATCGAACTGCGCGGTCCGCTGGATGGTCTGAGCCTCGAGGCCAAAGGCGCCGGGCCGTTGACGGCCGAAGCGCGCGCCGAGGTGCGCGGGCTGCCCGATATTGCAGCGCTGGAGGGGCGGATCACGGCGTCGGGCGGGCTGGAAGGCTGGCCCGGTTTCGCCGGCGTTCTCGAAGAGTTGCGCATCGAGGCCGACGGATCGCGCCAGGACTGGTCCGCCGACCTGAACGGCCGGGTTCTATGGCCCGATCAGCCCGCGGTCGACGTTTCGGTCGCCGCCGCCGGCTCGGCGGATTCGCTGCGGATCGAGCGCGGCGAGTTCGCGCTGCTCGACGGCGTCGTCGGCGTGACCGGTGAGGCGGTTTTCGCCGACCCGGTCCGCGCCAGCGCCAGCGTGCGCTTGAGCGGGCTGGATTTCACGCCGCTGTATCCCGACTGGCCGGCCCAGGCGGCCGTTTCGGGAGAATTCGATGCCGCCTACGACGGCGGTGAGCTGAAACTCGAGAATCTGGCGTTGCGCGCACCGCCGGCGCCGCTGACGGTCAATGGAAACGGGCGTTTCGATGTCCGGGACCAGGCGCTGGAGGTGGCGCTGGAATGGGAGGCCCTGACCTGGCCGCCGCTGCCGGGGGCTGCCGCGGCATCCGGAGCGCCCGCCCCCGAGCCCCTGTTCTCGAGTGAATCCGGCCGCTTCGAGGGCAGCGGAACGCTGGACGAGTGGCGCGCCGAGGTCGAGGCCTGGCTGGCCGTGCCCGATCAGCCTGCCGCGCGCGTCGAACTGCAGGCCGACGGCGATTCCGAGCAGGCCTGGATCCGCACCGGTCGGGTGCGGCTCGAAGCTGCCGGCAGCGTCGCCCTGACCGGCCGGATCGGCTATGCGGGCGCGCCGTCGGCCGAACTGGATCTGGTGTTGGACGGGTTGAATCCGGGCGCGGTGGTCCCGCAACTGCCCGGCGCGGTCGACGGCGATATCGGCCTGATGCTGGCCGCGCTGAATCCGCCGTCGATCGGCGTCGAGATTCGCAGCCTGGAGGGCACGCTGCGGAATCAGCCGCTGGCCGGATCAGGTGCGCTGCGGGTGGCCGGTGACCGGGTCGAACGCGCCGACATCGAACTGTCGCTGGGCGCCAACGGCATCGAGCTCGATACCCGCGACGGATCGGATTGGCAGCTTGTGCTGGCCGCCGGGCGACTGGGCCAGCTATGGCCCGGTCTGACCGGCCAATTGAGCGGCGATGCAACGTTCGAACCATGGGGCCGGCGCATCGAGTGGACGCTTCAGAGCGACGGCATGGGATGGAGCGACAAACGTCTGGACGCGATGCAATCGAACGGCACCGCACACTGGGGCGAAAGCCCGAGCGTGGACGCCCGGCTCGAAGCCTCGGATGTCGACCTCAACCCGTGGGAGCGGCTCGACCAGCTTCGGCTTTCGCTGACCGGGAACTGCCGCGCGCACACGCTGGAGGCGGGCTTCAGCGGCATGCGCGCGAACATGGATTTCATGCTCACCGGGCATCTGGCCGGGTGTCTCAGGGCCACGGAGGGTTGGTCCGGCGCGGTTCGGAACCTGTCGTTCGCCGAAACCCCGCTGGGTCAATGGCAGCTCGATCAGAACCTGCCGATCCAGTTTCGCGACGGCGAGGTGACCGCCGGTGCCGCGTGCCTGTGGACGCCGGAGGGAAGCGGAAGGCTGTGCCTGAACCGGCTGCGCGCCGGCGAAGATGGAGAGGTTGCGGTGGCGTTCAACTCGGTGCCGATCGATCTGCTGCTGTTGCCCATCGACCCGGTATTCACGCTCGGCAGCCGGTTACGCGGCGTGGCCCGGCTGGGCTGGGACGCCGGCGGCGTGCGCGACCTGGACGCCGAGCTTCGACTCGGCCCCGGCGCGGTGCGGATGCTCGGTGCCGACGACGACCTGCTGGTGATTCGAGGCGCCAGCCTGGGCCTGGACTCGCCCGAGCCGCGGGCCGTGAGTGCGGACCTGGCGCTGCGGCTCGAAAGTCGCACCGAGCTGATCGCCGAGGCGCGCATTCCCGATCTCAGCGACCCGGCGGCGATGCGGCTGGATGCCGAGGCCAATCTCGATCTGCCCAACCTGGCGGTGCTGAACCGACTCGTGCCGCAGCTCGACGAGATGGCCGGATCGCTGGAGGGACGGTTCGAACTCCAGGGGCCGCTTGAGTCGCTGGGCTTCGATGGCCGGGTCGCGATCCGGGACGGCAGCTTCTTTCATGCGCCGCTGGGATCGCGGGTGGAGCAACTGTCGCTGGTCGTCGAGGGCACCGAAACCGGCGGTACGCTGGACGGCCGCTTCGTGGCCGGCGAAGGCGAGGCCTCGATCGATGGCGCGCTGGATCTGGCGGCTGCCGGCGGCTGGCAGGGTCGGATCTCGCTGATCGGGGAGCGGCTCGAGCTCTTCGACGTCGACTGGTTGCAGTTGACGCTGTCGCCGGACCTGCAGCTCGGCTATTCGCCCGAACGCCTCGAGATCGAGGGCAAGCTGGCGATCGATCGGGCGCGGCTGGGCCTGCCGCCGGGCAGCACCCAGCCGGTCGGCGCGTCGCAGGATGTGGTCGTGACCGGTCGCGGTTCGGAATCCGGCGACGACGCCGAGCCGGTGCCGATGCGCGACATCGTCGGCAGCGTCGCACTGTCGCTGAGCGACGACGTGCGCATGACCGCGGCCGGAATGGATACCCGCATCGAAGGCGAGCTGGACCTGCAGTGGCCGCCCGGCGACGTCGTGCCGTCGGCACGTGGTTCGCTCCATCTGGTCGACGGCTCCTACAGCGCCTACGGGCAGAACCTCGAGGTGACCCAGGGCGATGTATTGTTCACCGGCAACCCGGTCGACAACCCGGTGCTCGAGATCCAGGCGGTCCGCGAGATCTTCGGCGATCCGCAGGTCAAGCAAGCCGGGGTGTTGATCCGCGGTCCGGCCCGGGATCCGGAAATCAACCTGTTTACCGATCCGCCGACCAGTCGAGAGAAAGCCCTGGCCTACATCCTCACCGGCGCCGAGTTCGATCACGCCGCCGGCCAGGGCGCCTTCAGCGTCGGATTCTGGGTCCTGCCCAAGCTGTTCGTGAGCTACGGCGTCGGCTTGTTCGATAGCGGCAACGTGCTGGCGGCCCGATATGAACTGTCGCAGCGATGGGGCGTGCGCGCCACCTCCGGCGAGCGTGACACGGGCGTCGACGTGAGCTTTATCATAGACCGATGAGCCGCAAACGAGAATTTTCGATGGTCCAGCGTGGATTCGCCTTTTGGTTCGCCGCTACGCTCTGGCTGGCCGGTGCCGCCAGCGCGCAGGAGCAGGCCCAGCCCGAAGCCGGGCCGCAAATCTATCCCGCACTGGCCGCGGCCCTGGTCGCAAAGGGTGCTCCGGTGATCGACCTGCGTCGGCCTGACGAGATCGCCCAGACGGGTCTGGTCGAAGGCGCGGTCAACATCCTGCATACCGAGATCGACGCAATCGCGGCGCTGATCGGCGAGAGCAAGGATCGTGCCGTGATCCTCTACTGTCGTTCCGGCCGGCGCGTGGCCAGTGCCATCGAGGCGCTGGAAGCGCGAGGCTTCGGCGGCCTGGTCAACGCCGGCGGCTACTCGCACCTCACCTCGGCGCTGCAAGGCGAATGATGCCCTGTCGCTTCGTCGCGCCGCGCGGTTGATCCCGGCCCCGTGTGGCGTTGCCCATCACGCGGCCGTTCGGCCGTTCGAATCGAATCAAACACGGAATGTCCATGAACGAAGAACAGCAAAAGCAGCTTGAAGCGCACAGTCGCGCCACCGCCGCCTTCATCGACCTGGCCAACGACCTGGCCAAGCAGGAAGGCCAGGACGTCAAGATCGTCTCGGCCGCGCTCATGGCCGCATCGGGCATCTACGCCACGTTTATCACCGCCGGCAACGAAGGCTACCTTTCGTCCGGCGGCGTCGACAAGATCGCCAGTGTGTACAAGAACAACCTGGGCTACATCCAGGAGCGCAAGAAAGAAGAGCTCAAGGCCCAGGGCAAGGAACCCAAGCCGCTCAAGTCCGGCGCCGAAGGCATGATCAACACGCCACACGCCGAGAAGATCCGAGTGGCCGAGGAGGCCGAGAAAGGCGGCGGCGAAGGCGACTCGAACTAGGCGGAAGGCGGTGCGATCCGCGGACCTGCGCCGCGAATCACGGCATCGAAGTTCCGGAGGAATCTCGATGAAATGAAGCGCGTAGCGGAGTGAATCACGGACCTGTGCCGGG
>CAYPZP010000029.1:0-22396 GCA_964415285.1 uncultured Halomonas sp.
CGAAGTCATTGTGCCGCTGATGGCGGTGAGCTACATCCTGATCGCCCTGGTGGTCCTGGCGCTGAATATCGAGGCGGTTCCGGGTGCGCTGGCGATCATCGTCCAGGGCGCCTTCGGTCTGGACCCGGCCATCGGCGGCGGCATCGGCGCGGCGATCGCGATGGGCGCGCGCAGAGGCCTGTTCTCGAACGAGGCGGGGCTGGGCAGCGGTCCCAACGTCGCCGCCGTTGCGTGGGTGCCGCATCCAGTCAATCAAGGCATCGTGCAGGCGTTCAGCGTGTTCATCGACACGGTCATCATCTGCTCGTCCACGGCGTTCATCATCGTCATGTCGTCGGTCTACGTGCCGGGCGCGGAGAACGCCGTCGACGGCGTGGTCATGACGCAGGCCGCACTGGCCGACCATGTCGGGCCGTGGGGTCGCTCGTTCGTCTCGGTCGCGCTGATGCTGTTCGCCTTCAGCTCGATCCTCTACAACTACTATCTCGGCGAGAACAGCCTCAACTACTTCAGCGAGGAGAACAAGCGCCTGTTCAACGGCTTCCGCGCCGTGGTGCTGGCGCTGATCCTGTGGGGCTCGCTGCAGGACCTGTCGACGGTCTTCGCCTTCGCCGATCTGACCATGGCGTTCGCCGCGCTGGCGAATATCGCGGCGCTGGCGCTGCTGGTCCCGGTTGCGTTCCGCGTCATGCGCGACTACGACGAGCAGCGGCGCACGCAGGAATACCCGGTCTTCGATCCGAAGAAATTCCCGGACCTGGACATCGACCACGACGCCTGGGCGGATGCCGCTGATGCCGTTCCGGATTCGGCACGGCGTTCGCGCTGATCGATTGCGCGATCGGATTCGGAGTCCGCTTCGATCGCTCGGCAGACCGCTTCGTTCATCTCGAACGGGTTTCCCGCAGGACGGTGCAGGGATTTCCCGGACACCCTCGGAAGGTCTCGGCAGGCGCGCGACGGCGCCCTTGCCGGGAGCCCCGGCTTGGCCCGGGCGAGGCCGGCCCGATTGTTCTTGCCGAAGCGAGACCTGACCCGCCCGCAGCCCCGCATGCCTGCGCCGTGACAGCCGAAGTGGAATGGCTCCGCGTCGCTGCGCGGGTCGCTTTCCCGGAACCCGGGAACCTTCAGACCAACCCCCTTTCCGCCAGCGAAACGACTTCCCCGTCGCCGACGATGAAATGATCCAGCAGGCGGATGTCGACCAGCCCGAGCGCGTCGCGCAGGCGCCGGGTGATGGCGAGGTCGGCCTGGCTGGGCTCGGCGACGCCGGAAGGGTGGTTGTGGGCGACGATGACGGCCGCGGCCTGGCGCGACAGGGCGCGCTCGACGACGACTCGCGGATGCACGTGGGCGGCGTCGATGGTGCCCGTGAACAGGGGCTCGAACGAAATCACCCTGTGGCGCGTGTCCAGCAGCAGCGCGCAGAACACTTCGTGCGGGCGGTGTCGCAGTTCGGCGGACAGGAAGCGCCGGGTCGCGTCCGGGCTGGTCAGCGCCTCGCCTCGCTGCAGCCTGGCTTTCAGATGGCGGCGGGCGAGTTCCAGGGCGGCGTGGATCTGCGCATACTTGGCCGGCCCGAGGCCAGGCTGCGCGCACAGTTCGTCGCGTCCGGCCTCCAGCAGTCCGCGCAATCCGCCGAATTCGGCGATCAGGTGGCGAGAAAGGTCCAGCGCCGAGCGTCCACGGGCGCCGATGCGCAACAGGATCGCCAGCAACTCGGCGTCGCTGAGGCTGGTCGGGCCGTGTTCCAGCAGCCGTTCCCGCGGGCGCTCGCTGAGTGGCCAATCGTTGATTCGCATACAATCGCTCCATCGATCCAGTTCGCTGGCGACATTCTGCTGGCGTTCGGTACGGGTCGACCATCGGCAAAACGCTCCGAAACGGGTAGGAAAATGGGCGAGTCCGAACCGGAATCCGGACATTCGCGACGCGTGCTGGTCGGCGTATCGGCCGGCATCGCCGCCTATAAGGCACCCGAGCTGGTGCGCCGTCTGCGCGAGCGCGGCGCGGACGTGCGCGTGATGATGACCGCCGGCGCCCGTCATTTCATCGGCCCGCTGACGCTGCAGGCGGTCAGCGGACACCGCGTTCGCGACACGCTGCTGGATGCCGACGCAGAGGCCGGCATGGGGCATATCGAGCTGGCGCGCTGGGCCGACGACCTCGTCATTGCCCCGGCCACGGCAGACCTGATTGCCCGGATGGCCGGCGGCATGGCCGATGATCTGGTCACGACCACGGTTCTGGCGACTGGCGCCCGCGTCTGGCTGGCGCCGGCGATGAACCGGGTCATGTGGGACCACGCCGCGGTTCAGGCCAACCTCGCCACGCTGGCTGCGCGCGGCGTCCGCATGCTGGGTCCCGGTTCCGGCAGTCAGGCCTGCGGTGAGGAGGGCTACGGCCGCATGCTCGAACCCGACGAGATTGCGGCAACGGTGATTTCCTCGGGTCGTCGATTGGCCGGCATGCGTTTCGTGGTCACCGCCGGGCCGACCCACGAGCCGCTCGATCCAGTCCGGTTCATCGGCAACCGTTCTTCGGGGCGCATGGGATTCGCCGTGGCCGCGGCGCTCGCCGAGGCCGGCGCCGCCGTTGATCTGGTGTCCGGGCCGGTGGGCCTTGCCACCCCACCCGGCGTGGTGCGCACCGATGTGCTTACCGCCGAGCAGATGCGTCGCGCCGTCGAACAACGGCTTCCCAGCGACGGCTTCGTCGGCGTCGCCGCGGTTGCCGACTACCGTCCGGCAGAATCTGCCGGCGCCAAGATCAAGCGAAGCCGTGAATCGATTCAGCTCGAACTGGTCCCCAACCCGGACATCCTGGGTCGTGTGGCGGCATCGGATCCACGACCGTTCACGGTGGGATTCGCCGCCGAAACCGAGGACCTCGAGGCCCGGGCCCGCGGCAAGCTCGAGGGCCGCCGGCTGGACCTGATCGCGGCCAATCGGGTCGGCCACGACGCAGGATTCGACCGCAGCGACAATGAACTGGTGGTACTTTCGCCGGACGACCGGTGGCAACTGGCGCGCGCACCGAAAACCGTGCTGGCGCGGCAGCTGGTCGACATCATTGCAACGCAGATCCAGGAAAAGCGATCATGAGGGAGCTCGAAGTACGCGTGCTGGACGATCGCATCGGTCGCGACTGGCCCTTGCCCGAATATGCCACCCAGGGCTCGGCGGGGATGGATCTGCGCGCCGCGATCGACGCGCCGATCGAACTGCAGCCGGGCGATACCGCGCTCGTGCCTTCGGGGCTCGCTATTCATCTCGCGGACCCGTCGCTTGCAGCGGTGTTGCTACCGCGCTCCGGTCTGGGGTACAAACAGGGCCTGGTGCTGGGCAACCTCGTGGGGTTGATCGACAGTGATTATCAGGGGCCGGTCAAGATGCCGTGCTGGAACCGCGGGAGCGATACGATACGGATCGAACCCGGGCAGCGGATCGCTCAGCTCGTGGTCTTGCCGGTGGTGCAGGTGAAGCTGCGCACGGTCGATGCGTTTGCCGATTCGGTGCGCGCCGGCGGCGGCTTCGGCCACACCGGGACGGATTGAGACAAGGGGATGGGCATGCTGGACTTCTTCAAGAGCGGCGGCCGTGCCTGGCTGTTTTCGCGGCTGATGGGCCTGGTCCTGGTCGGCACGGGCCTGGCGGTCATGATCCTGGCCGGCCTGCTGTTCTGGAGCGGATTGCAGACCCGCCTCGAAATGCAGCAGGCCGAAGCCGAGGCGATTGGCCAGGCCGAAAGGCTCGAGCGCCGGATCGCGGAAATCCGTGCCGCGCTGACCAGCGACACGTTCATCGAAGCTGCCCGATCGGGTACCGCCGGGCGGGACCGACTGATTGCCGCGCTGCGAGAGCGCGACGTCGCGAACGTGCTGAGCATCGTCGTTGCCGATGGCGCCGTCGAGGAGGTCGATCTATCCAATCTGCCCGGCGGCGGCTTCGCCGCGCTGGACATGCTGCTGCAGGCCGACGCCGGCCGCGAGGTGCCCGCCCAGGTTCATTTCGCCGGAACCGCCGATGAGTACCTGGCCGTCGTCCAGCCGGTCGAGCCGGAGTCGGAGGCGCCCTCCGTTGCGCTGCTGACGCTTCCGGTCAGCGCCCTGAGCAACAGCGTGAAGCTGCCCCCGAGCGTCGACGCGATGCGGCTGTTTCAAGTCATGGGCGGAGAAACCACACCGCTGGAAACCTACGGCGGGAGGTCCGGCGTGGCCGAGAAGGCGGTTGCGATCGACGGCTCCCTGCTTCAGCTCGGCTGGTACAAGTCGATGCGGATCGGGCCCTTGTCGATCCCGCAATTGGCCGGATTCCTTATCGTCGGGGCGTTGACCTTGATTCTCGGCGCTCTGATCGTCCGGCGAACCCGATCCAGATCGAAGCACGCTTCGTCCGCGGGTACCGACCGCCGGGCGGGCGCGCCGAAACCGGAACACGCGCCGGCTCCCGATGAAGACGAGGCGCCGCCTGTCGCGCCGGCACCGCCGGATGCGCTCGAGCCCGAACCCGAGCCCGAATCTGAACCCGAACCCGAACCCGAACCTGAAACCGCACAGGCACCGCCGCCGAGAGAGGCCACCATCGAAGCACAGGACAGTGAGAGCGAACCCATGACCGGCCTCGAGTATCCGGGTACCGACCACCCGACCGAACCTGCATCCGAGCAGGCGTCGGCACAGCGACCCGTCGACGCAGCGGCTGAGCTGCTGGTTCCGACGGCATCGATTTTCCGGGCCTACGACATCCGCGGCGTCGTCGGCGACACGCTGAACGCCGAAGTGGCCGACGCGATCGGTCGAGCCGTCGGCTCGGAAGCGCGCGACCGGGGGCTGGACCGGATTGCCGTTGCCAGGGATGGACGCCTTTCAGGAGCCGAACTGCTGGCAGCCCTCACCCGCGGCCTGATGGCATCGGGGCTGGACGTGGTCGATGTGGGCGCGGTGCCGACGCCGGTGCTGTATTACGCCGCCCAGGAAATCGGCGGCGGTTCCGGCGTCATGGTGACTGGTAGCCACAATCCGCCGGACTACAACGGGTTCAAGATCGTGCTCGGCGGCGAGACGCTGTCCGGCGACCGGATCACCGGGCTGCACCAGCGCCTCAAGCAGGGCCGGCTGGTCTCGGGTCAAGGCGAAGTCACGTCGCACGCGATCGCCTCGCAGTATGTCGACCGGATTGCCAGCGACATCCAGCTCGAGAAGCCGATCAAGGTCGTGGCAGACTGCGGTAACGGCATCGCCGGCGCCATCGCCCCGCGCCTTCTCGAGGCCATCGGCGCCGACGTGATTCCGCTGTATGCCGAAGTCGACGGCACCTTCCCGAATCACCATCCCGATCCAGGCGACCCGAGCACGCTCGAGGACCTGAAACTCTGCGTTCGCAACTTCGACGCCGACGTCGGCGTGGCCTTCGACGGCGACGGCGATCGATTGGGCGTGGTGGCGCCGGACGGTGAGATCGTCTACCCGGATCGACTGATGATGCTGTTCGCGCGCGACGTGCTTTCGCGTTGCCCCGGCGAACCGGTGATCTTCGACGTCAAGTGCTCGAGCCTGCTGGCCGGGGAGATCGAATCGGCCGGCGGGAATCCGGTCATGGCGCGCACCGGGCATTCGTTCATCAAGGCCCAGCTCAAGCGCGAGAAGGCGCCGCTGGCCGGCGAGATGAGCGGTCACTTCTTCTTCGGCGAACGCTGGTACGGCTTCGACGACGGCATGTACGCAGCCGCCCGTCTGCTCGAAATCCTGGCCGCCGACACGCGCGCATCGGGCCAGATCCTCGGCAGCCTGCCCAAGGCCTTCAGTACGCCCGAACTCAAGGTCGAAATGAAGGAAGGCGAACCGCATCCGTTCGTCGAGGAATTCAAGCAACAGGCGCGCTTCGAGAACGCCGAAATCAACGATATCGACGGCGTACGGGCAGACTTCCCGGATGGCTTCGGGCTGGTGCGTGCGTCGAACACGACGCCGGTGCTGGTCGTGCGTTTCGAGGGCAGCGACCAGGACGCGCTGGCGCGCATCCAGCAGCAGTTCCGCGAGGCGATGCTGGCGGTCAATCCGGCGTTGAAGTTGCCGTTTTAGTTGATTGCGCCGAGATCCCTGCCGGGACTCGGTGCAATCGTCAATAGTACGCCTGCTCCTTGAACAACGGCACCAGGCTCTCTCCCCATTCCCCGTGATACCGCGCCAGCAGTTCCTCGGCCGGCGTCCGGCCGGTTTCGACGATCCGCTGCAGCGGTTGCAGGAAGCCGGTTTCGTCGTCGCCCGCCGCGCCGAGTCGGGCGCGGCGTGACAGCCCGCGGTGTGCCAGGCCCAGCAGGTCGCGCGCGACGTCGCGGACCTCGCGTCCGCCGATTTTCGCTTTCAGTCCGTGGCGCGAGACGTCGTCGCGCAATCCGGCAAGATCAGCGGTACTCCAGTCGCGGCTCAGGTCGAGGCAACCCTGGAGACTGTCGGAATCGTAGAGCGCGCCGACCCACAGAGCCGGCAGGGCGCACAGCCGTTTCCACGGACCGCCGTCGGCGCCGCGCATTTCCAGGAATCGTTTGAGCCGGACTTCCGGAAACGCGGTGGTCAGATGGTCCTCCCAGTCGGCCAGGGTCGGATACTCGCCGGGCAGCGCGGGCAGCCGTCCGGCCAGGAAATCCCGGAAAGACTGTCCGGAGGCATCGATCATGTGCCCGTCGCGCATGACGAAATACATCGGCACATCGAGCATCCACTCGACGTAGCGCTCGAAGCCGAAATCCGCATCGAAGACAAACGGCAACTGCCCGGTGCGTCGCGGGTCGGTGTCGGTCCAGATATGGCTGCGGTAGCTCAGGAAGCCCGACGGTCTGCCCTCGACGAAAGGGGAGTTGGCGAACAGCGCCGTGGCGATCGGTTGCAGTGCCAGCGATGCGCGGAGTTTGTCGATCATGTCGGATTCGGACGAAAAATCGAGATTGACCTGAACGGTGCAAGTCCGGGTCATCATGTCCAGCCCGAGCGAACCGACGCGCGGCATGTGGGCGCGCATGATCCGGTAGCGCTGTTTCGGCATCCACGGGATCTGGTCGCGGCGGGCGCTGGGATGAAAGCCCAGCCCGACAAATCCCAGTCCCATCGGTTCGGCCACAGACCGGACCTCGGCGAGGTGCGAATTGACCTCGTTGCAGGTCTCGTGCAGGTTGTCGAGCAGATCGCCGGACAGCTCCAACTGGCCGCCGGGTTCCAGCGTGATCGAACAGCCCGAGCGCGTCAGCCCGATGATGCGTCCGTTCTCGACCATCGGCGCCCACCGGTAGCGCTCGGCCAGTCCCGCAAGCAGTGCGCCGATGCCGTGTTCACCTTCGTAGGCCAGCGGCTGCAGGTCGTCGAGCGAGAAACCGAACTTCTCGTGCTCGGTACCGATACGCCATTGATCGCTGGGCTTGCAGCCACCGGCCAGATGGTCGATCAGCGGCTGGACTCTTGTAATCGGCTCGCTCATTCGACAGCCAGTCTCGGAAAAGGCGGATTATCGCCTATCGTTTCGGACACCGCAGGAGTAAACTTCGGCAGCATGCTGGCCTGGATGTCCCGGACGTTGCTGCTGCTCGCGGTGCTGCTCTCGACGCATGTCGAGGCCGACACGCTGCACCGCGGGCTGGGGCCGGCACCGGATACGCTGGATCCGCATGCTGCCCAGGGGCTATCGGCGTTCAACCTGTTGCGTGACCTGCACGAAGGCTTGCTCACCCGCGATCCCGCGGGACGGCCGATTCCGGCAATTGCAAGAAGCTGGCAGGTTTCGGAAGACGGAAGAACCTGGCGCTTCGTTCTGGATCCTGCCGCGCGCTGGTCCGACGGCACCCGGATCGTCGCGGCCGATTTCGTGCGCGGCTTCGAGCGCGCGGCCGATCCGGCGACCGCCTCGCCGACGGCGGGCTGGCTGGATGTGGTCGACTCGGTTCACGCGATCGGTGAAGACCGGTTGCTGATCCGGCTTGCGCGGCGTGTGCCCTGGTTCGAGGAGTTGCTGACGCTGCCGGTCGCCTATCCATGGCCCGAAGGCCGAGATCTCTACAGCGGCGCTTTCGGCATGGAGCGCCGCGTCCCCGGCGCACGCTTCGAACTGGCGCCGAATCCACACTTCCGCGAGGCCGAATCGGTTCGGCTGTCCAAGGTCGTCTGGCATGTGACCGAGGATCCGTCGGCGGAGCTGGCGAGATTTCGCGCCGGCGAACTCCACATCACCGAATCGGTGCCGCCGGGTCGGCACGACTGGCTGGTCCGGCAGTTCGGCGACGCGTTTCGGGTCGCACCATACCTGGGCAGTTTCTATCTCGCCTTCAATCTGTCGAGAGCGCCCTTTGCCGACGACGCGCGCTTGCGCGAAGCGCTGTCGCTGGCCATCGATCGCGAGCTGATTGCCGAGCGGGTCCTGGGTGCCGGACAGTTGCCGGCATGGCGACTGGTGCCGCCGGGCCTGAGCGGCTGGCCGCAGCGGGGGCACGAACATGCCGGACTCGGCACCGAGGAGCGGATCCGGCGCGCCCAAGCGCTGCTGGCCGAATCGGGCTTCGATCGGCGCCATCGGGTCGAGTTGCGATTCAACTCCTCGCTGGCGCACCGGCGCCTGGCTTCGGCCGTTGCCTCCATGTGGAAGCAGCACCTCGGTGTCACGACGCGGCTGGTCAACGAGGAATGGAAAGTGTTCGTGACCAATCGTCGCCAGGGTCGGATCACCGAAGTCGTTCGCGGCGGCTGGATCGCCGACTGGGCCGACCCGGCCAATTTCCTCGGCAATTTCCACTCCGCCAGCGCCCTCAACTATGCGTTTCTTCGCGACCCGGAATTCGACCGCCTGCTGGACCGGGCCGAGACGCTGGAGGGGACGGCACGCATCGATACGCTGTGGCAGGCGGAGCAGCGATTGCTGTCGCGCAATGCGATCATCCCGCTGTACTACTATGTCTCGAGGCACCTGGTACGGCCCGAGGTGACGGGCTATCGTGACAACCCCATGGACATCCATCTTTCACGCTGGATCGGGCTGGATCGCGGTGGTCGATAGCGCCCCGGCACTCGGTCGCAGCCTGTTCGGCCTGCTGTTGCTCGCCCTGGCCGGCTGCGGCGGGGAACAGGCGCCGGAGCCGCCGGCGATCGATGTCGCCGAGCCTGTGGGGGTCGTACGCACCGCGACCGGCCGGCCCGACGAGGCGATTCTGGCCGATACTCAGGTCCTGCATCGCGGCAACGGCGAAGAGCCGCAGACGCTCGACCCGCACCGCGCCGAAGGCGTGCCGACCGCGAACATCCTGCGCGACCTGTTCGAGGGCCTGACCACGACCGCGGCCGACGGACGCATCGTTCCCGGCGCGGCGGGACGGTGGGACATCAGCCGCGATGGAATGACCTACACGTTCTACCTTCGCCCGGACGGGTTCTGGTCCAACGGCGATCCGGTGACGGCCGGGGATTTCGTGTTCAGCTTCCGGCGATCGGTCGATCCCGATACCGCCGCGCCCTACGGCCGGATGTTGACGCCCATCGAGAATGCACAGGCGATTCTCGCAGGCGAGCTGCCGCCGGATGCGCTGGGCGTCGAAGCCCTCAACGACCGGACCGTGCAGATCCGGCTCGACGACCCGACGCCGTATTTCCTCGGCCTGCTGACGCACGCGTCGACCTACCCCGTGCACGGCCTGTCGCTGCAGCGTCACGGCGACGATTTCGTGCTGCCGGGCAATCTGGTCTCGAACGGCGCTTTCCGGCTGATCGAATGGGCGCCGCGTTCCCGGGTGGTGCTCGACGCGAACCCGCATTACCACGGTGCCGAGCGGGTCATCATCCAGCGCGTCGTGTTCTATCCGATCGAGGACGAGAATACCGAGTTCCAGCGATTCCGCGTCGGCGACCTGGACTGGACCGATCAGGTGCCGAGCAACCAGTTTCGCTGGCTCAGCAACAACCTGCCCGAGGCGCTGTCGGTTTCGCCCTGGTTCGGGACGTATTTCTTCGCCTTCAACCTGACCCGGCCGCCGTTCGAGGAAAACCCGTCGTTGCGCAAGGCGCTGAACCTCGCCATCGACCGCGAAATCCTGACCGACAAGGTGACCCAGTTCGGCGAGATTCCGACTTTTACGCTGGTGCCCGAGGGTCTGCCGGACTACGATCCGCCGATCCCGGAATACGCGGGCTGGTCCCAGCAACAGCGCGAGACGGTCGCGCGTGCGTTGTTCGCCGAGGCCGGATACGGTGATTCGCGCGAGCTGGAAGTCGAGTTGCGCTACAACACCTCGGAGAATCATCGCAAGATCGCGGTGGCGGTCGCGGCGATGTGGAAGCAGGTGCTTGGGGTCCGGACGCGCCTGATCAACGAGGAATTCAGGGTGTTCCTGCAGAATCGCCGCCTGCGCCGCGCCACCGAGGTGTTCCGCGCTGGCTGGATCGGCGACTACCAGGATGCCTTCACGTTTCTCGAGCTGTTCCACTCCGAGCACCGTCGCAACGATGCCGGCTACGACAATCCGAGCTATGACCGGCTGCTGGAGCAGATCGCGACCGAGCGCATTCCCGCACGGCGCAGGAACCTGATGGTCGAGGCCGAGCGCGTGCTGCTCTCCGATCAGGTGGTGTTGCCGGTCTACACCTACGTGACCAAGCGGCTGGTCAATCCGCTACTCAAGGGTTGGGCGCCCAATGTCATGGATTTTCATCCGAGCCACCACATGTTCTTCGTCAAGGCGAAGTCGCAGGTGGAAACCGGCCCGTCTCTCGCGGATTCGCCAGGCCGCGAACAGAGCCAGGACGCGTCAGGAGCTGCCGATGGATGATGGGGCACGGGCTGAAGTCGATCGGGAAACTCGCCGTGAACGAGGCGCTGGCGGTTCGTCGCGACCTCGAGCCCGGTCTTCTCGAAACGGTCTTCGCGATGGTGGTCGCCGGGGCAATGGAAGCGCAAGCGTTGCAACCGGCTCGGGCCGGCGCCGGGGTCATGAAGAACGGATGTTCGGGGACCGTCAATGGCGCGCCTGATCGGTGACTTCGCCCATCGCATCGCGCGCGCGCCGGCGCGGGGCCGCCGGCTCGGACAGCCGAGGGGAGGGGACGCCGCACTTCAGGCCGTCGCGCCCTGGCGACTTCACGAGGACCATCCAGCCGCATGCTGAGTTATTCCCTCAAGCGCCTGGCTTCGGCGATTCCCACGCTGCTGATCCTGATCACGGTGGCGTTCTTCCTGATCCGGATCGCGCCGGGCGGGCCGTTCGACTCGGAAAAGGCCTTGCCGCCGGAGATCGAGGCCAACCTGGAGGCCAAGTACCAGCTCGACGATCCGCTGGTGATCCAGTACCTGCGTTATCTCGGCGATATTCTCGTGCTGGACTTCGGGCCGTCGTTCCATTACCGCGACTGGACCGTCAACCAGCTGATCGCGCAGGGCGCGCCGGTTTCGTTCACGCTCGGAGCGATCGCGCTGGTGCTGGCATTCGTCGTCGGCGTGACCATCGGCATCCTGGCCGCGTTGAAACAGAATTCGCTGGTCGATTATCTGACCATGTCGGTGGCGATGGTCGGCATCTCGATACCGAACTTCGTCGCCGCGCCGCTTCTGATCCTGCTGTTCGCGATCGGGCTGGGCTGGCTGCCCGCCGGAGGCTGGGACGGATCGATCGGCCGCATGGTATTGCCGGCGGTCGCGCTGGCGCTGCCCATGGTGGCCTACATCGCACGCATCACGCGTGGCTCGATGATCGAGGCGCTGCATTCGAGCTTCATTCGCACCGCGCGCGCCAAGGGCGTGCCCGAGCGCGAGGTGATCCTGCGCCACGCGCTCAAACCGGCGATGCTGCCGGTGATCTCCTACCTCGGTCCGGCCGCGGCCGCGATTCTGACCGGCTCGGTGGTGATCGAGCGCATCTTCACCATCCCCGGCATCGGCAGCCACTTCGTCCAGGGCGCGCTGAATCGCGACTACACGCTGGTCATGGGCGTGGTGATCTTCTACGGTTTGCTGATCATCGTGTTGAACTATCTGGTCGACCTGATCTACGCGTGGCTAGACCCGAGGATTCGATATGACCGGTGAGCGAAATGGCCGCTAGGGAGCAGGGCGCTGCCGACGTTTTCGAGCAGGCGCTGGACCGACGTCCGGTGCGCGGGCGCTCGCTGTATGTCGACGCATGGCACCGGCTCAAGCGCAACCGGGCCGCGCTGGTCGCGGCGTTCATCCTGCTGGCGATCCTGTTGCTGGTCACATTCGGCCCCATGCTCAACGGCTGGGACCACGAGATTCCGGACTGGGACAACTACTCCACGCCGCCGTCGCTCGAAACCGGTCACCTGATGGGGACCGACGCGCTCGGCCGCGACCTGTTCGAGCGGGTCATGATCGGTGGCCGGATTTCGCTGCTGGTCGGCGTCATCGCAACCCTGGTCTCGCTGCTGATCGGTGTGTCCTACGGGGCGGTGGCCGGCTACATGGGCGGGCGGATCGACAACTGGATGATGCGCGCCGTCGACGCCATCTACGCGCTGCCTTTCATGTTCTTCGTGATCCTGCTGATGGTCGTGTTTGGTCGCAACATCTTTCTCATCTTCGTCGCGATCGGGGCGGTCAACTGGCTGGACATGGCGCGGATCGTGCGGGGTCAGACGCTGAGCCTGAAGAACAAGGATTTCATCGAGGCCGCGCGCGTTTCGGGTGCGACCGAGCTGCAGGTCATCGTGCGCCATATCGTTCCCAATCTGCTGGGCGTGGTCGCGGTCTACGTTTCGCTCACCATCCCCCAGGTCATCCTGGTTGAGTCGTTCCTGAGCTTCCTGGGTCTGGGCGTTCAGGAGCCGCTGACCTCCTGGGGCGCGCTGGTCAACGAGGGCGCGCAGGAACTGGAGACCGCGCCCTGGTCGCTGTTGTTCCCGGCCGTGTTCCTGGCCGCGACGCTGTTTGCGTTCAACTTCCTGGGTGACGGGCTGCGCGACGCGCTCGACCCGCGTGACCGATGAGTCGTCGATTGCGCGAATTCCAGGCAGCGTCCGGCGGTATCCGGATTCTTCATGCTTCGGCATGTACACGCCGGGTCCCGCGCGGAGCCGGTCGCGGACCATCCGATCAGGGTTCGGCCAACGCTCGAGGACAGGAAGGAGAACGGTAGTGGCCCTGCTGGAAGTCCGCGATCTGACCGTTCGATTCGATACGCCCGAAGGCGTGGTGCACGCGGTCAACGGCTTGAGCTTCGACCTCGAGCCCGGCCAGACCCTGGGGGTCGTCGGTGAATCGGGGTCGGGCAAGACGCAGACAGCGATGGCGATGATGGGCTTGCTGGCCGAGAACGGCCGCGCGGAAGGGTCGGTGAAGTTCCGCGGCCAGGAATTGCTGGGCATGACCACGCGCGAGCTCAGCCGGGTCAGGGGCTCGAAGATCTCGATGATCTTCCAGGATCCAGTCAGTTCGCTGAATCCGTATCTCAACATCGGCGAGCAGCTGGTCGAGGTGCTGACGCATCACCGCAACCTGAAGAAAAAGCGCGCGCGTCAGCGCGCTCGCGAAATGCTTCAGCTGGTCGGAATCAGCGAGCCCGAACAGCGCATGCGCCAGTTTCCGCATCAGCTCTCCGGCGGCATGTGCCAGCGCATCATGATCGCGATGGGCCTGCTGTGCCAGCCGGACCTGCTGATCGCCGATGAGCCGACCACGGCGCTGGACGTCACGGTCCAGTCGCAGATCAACACGCTGATGGGTGAGCTGTCGGATCAATCGTCGACCGCGATCATGCTGATCACCCACGACCTGGGCGTGATCGCGGGGCTGTGCGACAAGGTGCTGGTCATGTATGCCGGAGAGGTGATGGAAACCGCCGAGGTCGAAACGCTGTACCGCGAACCGGCGCACCCCTATACCCGGGGGCTGTTGCATTCGGTGCCGCGGCTGGATCGCGAGGAATCGGGCATCCTCAACGCCATTCCCGGCAATCCGCCGGACCTGGTCGAGTTGCCGACCGGCTGCCCGTTCCAGCCTCGCTGCTCGTATGCTTTCGACGCCTGCGCCGAGCATCCGCCGCTGGAAGCGATCGACGACGAAGCCGGTCGGTTCAAGCGCTGCTGGCTCGATCGACTGCCCGAAGACGGGCCGGAGTCCGGCTGATGCGCTCGCCGGTGTTGAAGATCGAGGACCTGTCGGTGCATTTCCGCATCGATGCCAGCGAGGCGATGTTCCGGCACGACTACCGGACCCTCAAGGCGGTCGATCGAGTCAGCTTCGATCTGTATCCGGCCGAGACGCTGGGCATCGTCGGCGAATCCGGCTGCGGCAAATCGACGCTGGCGCGCGCCATTCTCGGGCTGGTCCAGTCGGCGGGCGGGAGAATCGTCTGGCTCGGCGACAACCTGGTCGGCTTGAGCGAAGACGAGTTGCGCGACAAGCGTCGTCAACTGCAGTTGATCTTCCAGGATCCGTTCGGCTCGCTGGATCCGCGAATGACGGTCGGCCAGATTGTCGGCGAACCGCTCCGGAATTTCTTTCCGTCGATGTCGAAGATGCAGGTGCGCGAGCGCGTCTCGGGCATGCTCAAGATGGTCGGCATCGCGCCTGAACTGATCAACCGCTACCCGCATGAGTTTTCTGGCGGCCAGTGCCAGCGCATCGGCATTGCGCGCGCCCTGGTGGTCAATCCCAGGCTGGTCGTCTGCGACGAACCGGTCAGTGCGCTGGACGTTTCGATCCAGGCGCAGATCGTCAATCTGCTCAAGGAGCTGCAGAAGAAGCTGCAGCTTTCGCTAATCTTCATCGCTCATGATTTATCGGTCGTTCGACATGTATCCGACCGGATCCTGGTGATGTACCTTGGCCGGGTCATGGAAATGGCTTCGCGCGACCGGATCTATCGCGCGCCGGCGCACCCGTATACGCGAGCGCTGATCGAGTCGGTTCCGATTCCCGATCCGGTGGCCGAACGCGAGCGCGCCCGTCACAGCCTGGGCGGCGAGCCGCCGTCGCCGACCGATCCGCCGTCCGGCTGCGTGTTTCGAACCCGCTGCCCGTATGCGATCGACCGCTGTGGCGCCGCCGAGCCGCCGCTGGAGCCGCTGGACGACGGCGGCCAGGTCGCCTGCATCCGCTACGAAGACATCGCCGACGAACTCAAGAGCGACTGATTTCGGCGCGCGGCCCTGCGAACCGGTCAGCGCCGCTGCCGCCGTCCGATGCTGGCGACCGACACCGAGGCCTCGTCGCCGTGAAAACTGCGGATCGGGGCGCCTTCGGCCGGCGCCCAGGCCGATGCGTAGACGACTTCCCAGGTCGCGGGATACAGTCCCGAATCGAGCCGGAAACCGGCATAGGCTTCGAGCAGCGCTTCGATTCGCGAAGGCGGCGTCAGGCCGCGGCTGCGACCGGGTCCGGCGAAGGTCTCACCGACGGCCTTGAGTTCATGCAGCAGGTCGCGCGGGCGGCGATAGGTGGTGGTGATCCAGTCGGTGTCGAGCACCGGCTCGGCGAATCCGGCTCGCAACATCGAATCGCCGATGGTCTGAACGTCGGCGAACGGACTCACCCTGGCCCGCTCGCCGATCTGCTGCCATGATTGGCGCAGCTCGCTCAGCGTGTCCGGACCGAAGGTCGAGACCAGCATCAGGCCGCCGGGCTTGAGTGCGCGCCGAAACGCGTTGAGCAGGGCCGGCAGGTCCTCGCACCAGTGCAGCATCAGATTCGAGTAGAGCAGGTCGACGCTGGATTCGGCCAGCGGCAGCGCGTGGGCGTCAGCCGCAACGCGCTCGAACCGCTTGCGCCACCGCCCGCTGCGCGCTGCGGCGTGTTCGAGCATCGGCAGCGCCCAGTCGATCGCGATCACGCGCGTGCCACGGTAGCGCTCGGCCAGCGCGCGCGCCTGAATACCGGGCCCGCTGCCGACGTCGACCACGACCTCCGGTTCGAAGCGGAGGCCGTCCAGTCGCTCCATCAGTCGATTCGCGACCTCCGTCTGCAGCCGTGCCCGATCGGCATAGCGGGCCGCGGCCCGCGCGAACCCGCGGCGCGTCGCGGCAGGATCGAACAGCGGCGGGTTCATGCCGCGCTCGCGCGCGATGCAGGGCTTCGCTGCGCGATAAAGTCGCGCATCGCACCGGCGACCGCCGATCGGTCGGTCAGGAACGGTGCGTGTGCAGCGTCCGGAATGCCCACCAGCCGACCGTCGGGCAGCCGGTCCCGTGCGGCTTCCAGCGCGGCCCACGGCACCATCCGGTCCCGCTGACCGCCGATCAGCAGCACGGGCGCCGCGATTTCGCCGAGGCGAGCGGTCACGTCGGCCTCGGCCAGATGCTTCAAGCCCGCCACAAGCGCTGCCTTGTCCGGCAGTCCGTGCTGTAGCGCTCGTGCTCTGAGTCGACGCAGCGCTTCGCCTGAGTTCGCGGAGCCGCGAGTCTCCAGTGCCAGGAAGCGGACCAGCGCGGATTCCGGCTTGTCGGCCAGTTCCAGTGCCATGGCCTTGAGCAACGCGGGGTCGGCCCCATGCGGCCAGTGGTCGGAAGCCGCGAAGCGCGGGTTGGCTGCGATCAGCAGCAGACCCGCGAAGACGGCGGGCCGGCGAAGAAAAGCCTGGATTGCCAGCAGTCCGCCCAGCGACCAGCCCATCAGCCAGGTGCCCGGGGGTGCTCGCTCGATCACGTCGTCGAGCAGGGCTTCGGCCCGCTCCGGCCACGGTTGGCCTCGTCGCAGGCCGTGCCCGGGCAGATCCATTCGATGCCAGCGCGCTTCGGGACAGCCGCTCGCCAGCTCCTCGAACAGGCCGCCGTGCATTGCCCATCCGTGCAGCGTCGTGATGTCGGCTTGGCTCATTTAAACCACTCCTGGAGTCTGTCGGTGGTCGGGGTCGACGCCGATGAGTCCGGGCTCGTCCGATGGCGAAGGAACGGGGCCCGTGTAGCATGTCCCGCATGGACAGCGCGCTAGTATCGAAATTGTGGTCCCGACTTGTCAATCTGGCGCCTGCAGCGGTGATCGACAAGTCCGCGCGCTGGATCTGGCCGCGTGTATGCGTGATCTGCGGTCAGGCCAGCGACACCGATGAGGACTGCTGCGGCGGTTGCGCCGCCGAACTGCCGATTCCCAGCGGCAGTTGTCGACGCTGCGGCGCGGTCCTGGCGCGCGATATAGAGACCTGCGGTGCGTGCCAGGTCTCGCCGCCCGCGTTCGACCGGACGGTCACGGGTTTCGTATACGCAAGACCGCTAGCGCACCTGATCCAGCGCTTCAAGTTCAGCGGTGATCTTGCCGTGGGACGCGTGATCGCGCGTCGAACGGCAAAGCGCTACGCGGCAATCGGCGTCGCGCGTCCGCAGTTGATGGTGCCGGTGCCGCTGAACTGGCGTAGGCACTGGAAGCGCGGCTTCAACCAGTCCGAAATGCTGTGTCGCGACTTCCAGCGGCACTTCGGGGGTCTGCCCTGGATGCCGGCATTGACGCGCGTGCGCTCCACCGCGACGCAGTCGGAGTTGCCGGCGGGGCGGCGCGCCGGCAACGTGCGCGGCGCATTCCGGCTGGACAGGCTGCCGCCCGGGGCGAAACACATCGCCCTCGTCGACGATGTGATGACCACCGGTTCGACCCTCAACGAGTGTGCCCGGATCCTCAAGCGCGCCGGGGTCGAGCGCGTCGATGCCTGGGTGGTTGCCCGAGCCTGATTCACGCCTCTGGTAGCATCCCGATTCGCAGAAACCCGGAGACGTTCGATGGCTGATCGGTCCACGGCGCGCGCGCGGCAGGACGATGCCGCGCTGATCGTCGTCGATGTGCAGGGAAAGCTGGCCCGCCTGATGCACGACAGCGAAGCGATGATTCGTTCCCAGGCCGTGCTGATTGGCGCCTGCCGGACGCTCGACCTGCCCGTGCTCTGGGCTGAGCAGCTCCCGGAGAAACTCGGGCCCACCGTCGAGGAGCTGCGCGAACCGCTCGCGGGCCTGACTCCCTGCACCAAGTCCAGCTTCGGCTGCCTCGGTGATCCGGAACTGCGTCGGCAGCTCGAAGCGTCGGGCCGCCGACAGGTTCTTTTGTGCGGCATCGAAACCCACGTCTGCGTCTGGCAGACTGCGGCGAGCCTGCTCGAACAAGGCTACGAGGTGCACCTGATCGCCGACGCAACCTCGTCGCGTTCGGCGTTCAATCGCGACATCGCGATTCGGCGCATGGAGCGGGCCGGGGTACATCCGAGCAACGTGGAGATGGTGTTGTTCGAGTTGATGGGAGATGCGGCGCATTCGAGTTTTCGCGAGGTGGCGAAGTTGTTGAAGTAATTTCGCCTTTCGGTTTCTTTTCGGTCGCTGCGGCTGTCTCGAGAATTGCTCCTGGTGACCTGGGCGAGTTTCGCCGCCGGGTTTTGAAGTGACGATCTTGTGGCTTGGTGAAACCGGCAAGCCCGGCGGAGGCCATTGCCTCGCTGGGCCATCGTGCAAGGACTCGAGCGCACCATTTGGACGGTGAGCGCCATCTCGGTCGGCGTTCGCCAGCACCCTGCGCTCGCCGCCGAAAAAACCAACAACAACTACCACTCGATCGATTGCCCATCCCAGGCGAAGAACCCCCCGCTGTGGTCCCGATCGAGCCCGTCGATGACCGACAGCAGATAGCCGGCGGTGCGCTCGACCGGAAACAGCTTTCCTTCCGGCACGTTGGCCTGGAACGGCGCCGACAGGCCGGTATCGGTGGTGCCGGGATGGAGTGCGGCGACGATCACGTTCTTGCGTCGCCGGGCGAATTCGATGCTGGCGGTCTTGAGAACCTGGTTCAGCGCCGCCTTCGACGATCGGTAGGCGTACCAGCCACCGATCCGGTTGTCGCCGATCGACCCCACGCGTGCCGAGATCGCGGCGAAAACCGCCTTGCCCTCGGTGGCCATCAGGCCGTGAAAGGACTGCAGCATCAGGGCCGGGCCGATCGCGTTGACCGCGTAGACCTGCCGAAATGCCGCCGCGTCGATATCCTCGAAGCGCTTCTCGGGTCCGAAGCGCTCGCCATGAAGCACCCCGGCGACATTGATCAACAGCGACAGCCCGATGCCGGCTTCGGCGAGCTCGTCGGCGACTCGGCGCACCGAGGCGGCATCGGTGACGTCCAGTTCGCGGATCGCCAGCCGGTCGCTGTCGATCGCGCTCAGCGACGATGCGGCGCCGGGATCGCGGCAGGTCGCGATGACGCGGTCGAACCGCGCGTCGTCGATCAGTGCCCGCACCAGGGCCAGGCCGATGCCGCGACTCGCGCCCTGGATCAGCGCCGTTGCGGCGGCCGGAAACGATTCGCCGCTCATCGCCAGTTGTGTTGTCGAGTTCGATTCATGATCGAAATCATCGGACCGATACGTGATGGACTCGTGATTTCGGATACCCTTTCGGCAGGTTGCAAATTCGAGCAGCGATGAAACGGCGAAGCAGAATTCTGGCAGCATCGGCTCTTGCGCTGATCCTCGCGGCCGGTTGCGGTGAGCGCTCCGAGCCGCCGGCCGCCGACGAGCGCATCTATCGGCATTCAGTGGACGGCGCGCCCAGCACGCTGGACCCGGTGCGCGCGGCGACGATCTATTCCAGCGTGGTCGTCACCAACGTGTTCGACACCTTGTATCGCTACGAATACCTGTCGCGGCCGTACGCGTTGGCGCCCAATCTCGCCACCGGCATGCCGGACGTGTCCGACGACGGCCTGACCTATACGTTCAGGATTCGCCCGGACGCGCGCTTCACGGACGATCCGGCGTTCCCGGACGGCCGAGGCCGCCCGGTGACCGCGCACGATTTCATCTATTCGCTCAAGCGCCATTTCGACCCGGCGCAGCGATCCCAGGGGGCCTGGTTGTGGGCTGGCAGAATCCGCGGGCTGGATGCCTGGGGTGAACGTGGCGCCGACTACGAGCAACCGGTCGAGGGTCTGACCGCGCTCGACGACCACACGCTCGAGATCCGGTTGACCGACCCCTATCCGCAACTCGTCTACACGCTGGCCACCGCGTTCTCTGCGCTGGTGCCGCGCGAGGCGGTTGAGCACTATGGCCGGGAGTTCGGCGTCAAGCCGGTCGGCTCGGGCCCGTTCCGGCTGGTCTCGTTCAACAACACGCTCGCGCGCTTCGAACGCAATCCGCATTTCCAGCGCCCGCCGCTGGATCTGGGCGCGGAGGGCTTCGATGCAGCTCGCCATGCCGGGCTGGGCCTGGAGCAGCTGGATGGGCGTACGTACCCGTTTCTCGATCGCCTCGAAATCCATTTCATCCAGGAAAACGCGGCGCGCTGGAGCGCATTCTCCAGCGGTGAAGTCGACAACGTCATGGTGCCCAACGAGCAGGTCGACTCGGTGCTGGCCAATCGCGATCCGATCGTGTTCCGGCCCGAGATCGAGGCGCGCTATCACGGCCTGGCCGGTCTCGAGGCCGGCTTCGTCTACGCCGGATTCAACATGGCCGACGAACGCTTCGGTCACCACCCGGACCCGGCGCGCGACGATGCCAATCGGGCGCTGCGTTGCGCGATGCGCATGGCCTACGACTGGGAGGCGCGCAACGATACGTTCTATTTCGGCATCGGCCGGGTGTTTCCCGGCGTGATTCCGCCGGTGGTGCCCGAATTCGATCCGGATCGGTCGCGGGAATCGGTCACGCGGGACCTGGCCGGGGGGCGGCGCCTGCTCGAGCGATTCGGCTGGACCGCGGAGAGCCTGCCGGTTCTGCGCTACGGGCTGGTTTCCGGGGTCCAGCAGCGCCAGATGTTCGCGCAGTTCCGCGCCAAGATGGTCGAACTCGGTTTCCCTTCCGACAAGATCCGGGCCGAGACCTTTGCCACCTTCGGCGACTTCAGCCGGGCGCTGAAGAACCGCCAGCTCGACGTGTTCTTTCTCGGCTGGACGCTCGATTACCCCGACGCACAGAACACGCTGCAGCTTTTCTACGGGCCGTTCGAGACGCCGGGGTCGAACAATTTCAATTACAACAACCCGGAATACGACGCGCTGTACGAGCGCACGCTTTCGATGCAGCCGGGCGCCGAAAGAACGCGGCTGTACCGGGCCATGAACGGAATGGTGATCGACGACTGCGTCGCGATCTCCGGCCTGTCCAGAACGCGCATTCACTTGTGGAACAAGGACGCCATCATGCTGCCGGACCGCGAAATCCTGTCGGGTTACTTCATGCGTTTCGTCGATGTGGCCCGCGGCGCGGATTGAGCGGCTGGCGGCTCGCGCGTCGAACGCGCGCCGCGCTGGGCACCGATCCGGCCGGGGATTCGTGATCGTCGATCGCGACCCGGCCCGGGTCCGCGGCCGGCCCGACCCGATGCGCTCGGCCGGGACTCGCTGAGCGCATGCAGGTTCCGGTCTTCGTCCTGCGCAAGCTTGCCGGCGGAATTCCGCTGGTGCTGGGCGTGACGCTGATCAGCTTCACGCTGATGGTCTATTACGGGCCCGACCAGACCTACGAGTTGCTGTCGAAGAATCCGACCGCCGAGGAGATCGCGCAGGTCCGGGCCGCGCTGGGCTACGACCGTCCGTTCTGGGTTCGCTATGCCGATTACCTGGTCGAACTGGCGACGCTCGAGTTCGGCTACTCCAACGCCACGGGTGAACGCGTCGGCGGCATCCTGGCGCGCACGGTGCCCATTTCGCTGGCGTTGCTCGCGCCCGGTTTCGTGCTCGGCAACGTGCTCGGCATCGGCCTGGGCCTGCTGGCGGCGTGGCATCGCGGCGGCTGGCTGGACAAGGCGATCATGGCGTTCGCCGTCGTCGGCATGTCGATCAGCTTCCTGGTCGTAATCATCGCGTTCCAGGTGCTGTTCGGCGTGGTGCTGGGCTGGTTCCCAGTACGCGGCTGGAACGTCCACGATCTTTCCAGCTACCTGCATTACGTCACGGTGCCGACGCTGGCCTCGGTGTTCGTGGCGCTGGGCTACAACACGCGCTTCTTCCGCGCCGTGCTGGTCGAGGAAATGACCCGCGATCACGTGCGAACGGCACGCGCGTTCGGCGCTTCGCCGGCCACGATCCTGTGGCAGAGCGTGCTGATGAACGCGATGATCCCGATCATCACCCGGATCATGTTCTCGATCCCGCTGATCGTGATTTCCGGCAGCCTGCTGATCGAGACCTACTTCGGCATTCCGGGGGTCGGCAAGGTCACCTTCGATGCCATCACCTCGGGCGATCAGCCGGTGCTCAAGGCCGTCGTGGGCCTGACCGCCGTGGGTTTCGTCGTGATCCTCACGCTCAACGACATGCTCTACAAGCTCGTCGATCCGAGAATCTCGCTCGGCCGCGAGGCGTCGGCATGAGCCTGCCGGGCGCCGGCCTGAATCCGGGCGCGGACGCCCGCCTCGAACCGGCCGCCCGCCTGCGTCGTCGCTCGCCCTGGGCACGCGCCGCGGCGCGCTTTGCCGCCGACCGCGCCGCCGTGGTCGGGCTGGCTG
>CAYPZP010000030.1:0-22323 GCA_964415285.1 uncultured Halomonas sp.
CTGGCCGAGGCTGCGCCGGGCTCGGACGCGGGTCTGTGCATCGCCGACTGGGAGCAGTTGGACCCGGGCATCGTCGAGTGGGGACAGCGCGCCAAGCGCGAGGTACTCACCCTTGCGGCCGCTCACGAACTGGCCGCGGCAACCGACCGCGTCATGCTCGAGGGCCTGACCGGAGAGCGGATCGGCGTCATCGGCGCACTGGCCGCAGTCGGCCTGCGACGCACCGGAGACGACGGCCGCTTCGTCTGGTTGCGGGCCGTGCGCGAATTGAGCGGCGTCCATCGCGCAGGCGACCTGCTCGAGAACACGGGCATCGAAGAGATTCGCAGCCACAGCGAGCAGAAGCCCGACCCGGACGATCGGGTGCTCGTCGCCCCCTGGCCGCGCGCTTTACTGATTCGGGGCCGTGCGATACTCTTGGTCGAGAAGTCAACCGACCGGGCAAGCCATGATTGGCAACTCGTCAGCCGAGAAACTATCCGCCAGTACTGAGACATCGAATCGGCTGGACTCGACGATGCTGCTGGTGCTGCTGGGCCTCGGCATATCGATCGTCCTGATTCACCAGACCTTCCGGTATCCGATGAACCTGCCTGGCCGTCACGGCCTCGACGCAATGTTCCTGATGACCATGGGCATGCTGATGGCCGGCAATCGCTGGGCCGGCACGGCTACCGGTCTCGGGGCCGGCGCATCGGCCTGGTACATCGGCGG
This sequence comes from uncultured Halomonas sp., assembly GCA_964415285.1. Classification (GTDB taxonomy): domain Bacteria; phylum Pseudomonadota; class Gammaproteobacteria; order Xanthomonadales; family Wenzhouxiangellaceae. The sequence continues at coordinate 715 of CAYPZP010000030.1, forward strand.
CGGCGCCTTGGCCCCGCTGCTCTACCCGATCTGCGGGCTGGTCTTTGCCGTCGCACCGAGGCTGTCGCGCCATTGGCGAGCCTCGTTGATCCTGCTGCCGGTGGTTGCGGCACTGGCATGGGCGAGCCGGCCGGTGGTGCGCTGGTTGTTTGCGCAAGCCACGGGTCTGGAGTTCGACTCGCTGGCGACCGGCCTGCTGTGGCCGGTCACGACCCATCTGGCGTTCGGATTCGTCGGCGCGTTCGGCGCGGTGCTGGTCTGGCACGGCACCGGGAAACTGAAAAAAGGGGACTGAGCAACCGCCCAGCCCCGAAAGAAGTCCGCATGGCCGGCGAAGCGGCCGCCAGCGAGCGCGTTGCCCGGTCTATTTCAGCTTCAGGCCGACGAACAGCGTCCGGCCCCGTTGCTCGAACCCGAAGCTCTCCGCATAGTCCGCATCGAACAGATTCTCCGCTCGAACGGTGACCCAGAGTTTGTCGTCCCAAACCGGCTGTGACAGCGCCGCGTTTGCGGTCGTGATGTTGTCGAGCTCCAGCCGACGATCGGCGTTGCCGCCGGACAGCACGTAGCTCTCGCGGCTGTGAATCAGCTCGAATTCCAGGTCGGCGCCGAAGCCGAAGTCGTGATCGAAACGAAGCGCGAACCTGTGCCGAGGCCGGTTCTGCAGGGTCTTGATCGGCGCGGAAGGGCTTCGATTCTCGGAATCCAGCAGCGTGTAACTCAGCTCGAATCGCGAGCTGGCCGCCGGCGCGAGACCCACCTGAACCTCGGCGCCCTGAAAGCGAAGTTCCTCGAAATTCTGGGTGCGCCCGCCATCGATGCGTTCGATGAATTCCTCGGCGTCGATCCTGAACACGGTCAGGCTCCCGGTCAGCGGGAGCGCGTCGAACGCGTGCTCGACGCCCAGCTCGTAGTTCATCGTGATTTCCGGGTTCAGGTCGGGATTTCCGCGGTCGGCAGCGAACAGATCGCGCAGCGTCGGAAAGCGGATCTTCCGTGCGATGGAGGCGTGCAGCACCGGCAGCCCGGGCTGGGCGTAGACGCCGCCCAGGCTGAACGAGGTGTCATCGACGCGCCCGCGCCCGGGAATGTCGATCCAGTTCTGACCGATTCCGAACACGAACGACATCGGACGATTTCGTCCCACTTCGTATTCGGCGGCCAGGGCGTAGATGTCGATGGCGTGATCGCTGTCGATCGGCTCGATCGTGGTCTGCGACCCACCGCCGCCACCGCCGCCACCGCCGCCACCGCCGCCACCACCGCCACCGCCACCGCCGCCGCTAGCGCGTTCGACGGTGAAACCGGTCGCGTCCCACTGTTCTTCGCGGTACTCGGCGGCAAAGCTCAGCAGACTGCCGGGCGTCGGTGCCAGAGAGAGTTGATTCTGGGTTCCGACAATCGAGGTCGAGGCGTCCTCGCTGAACGAACCGCGTTCTTCCTGGCGGTCGAAATCCGGGTCGTCGAAACCGTCGGTCTGCTCGTCGCTATCGTTGACGAAAAACGACGGCCTGAAGGTCAGCCGGTCGGTCAACCGCCAGTCGGCGGCCACGTGCAGATTGACCTGCTCGAAATCGGCGCGCTCGAAGCGGACACGTCGGGCGAAGTCGGACTCGCCGCGACCCACCGTGCTCGGGGGCTTGCCGAGTTCGCCTTCCCGGTAGGCCAGGCTGGCGCCTAGCTGCAGCGCCTCGGAGGCATCCCAGGTCAGGCTGCCGAACAGCGCGGCGTCCTCGCGGTCGCTGTTGACGCGTCGCTGGCCCGGCTGCAGGCTCGTTGGTGAGAAGTCGTCGGACAGTTCGTAATAGTCCTGATCGAACCAGGAACCGGAGAGCACCAGCCCGAGGTCCCCGCTTCTACCCGAGACGAAACCGCGCGCGTGCTCGGACTGCTCGAAGCCGCGCTCGAGGCTCAACGATCCGCTCAAGGACTCGGAGGCCTTTCGGGTGATGATGTTGATCACGCCGGCGTTGCCGCCGGGGCCGTAGAGCACCGAGGCCCCGCCCCGGGTGACCTTGACCGCTGCGATGTTCTCGACCGGAATCGCGGCCGGATCGAACTGGCCGTCGAACGTGGAGTTCAGCGGCACGCCGTCGAGAAACACCAGCAGGTTGCGCGTCCGCAGTCCGCGCACGTCGATGCGCGGACGGCCGTCGCCGCCGACCCGCACGTTCAGCCCGGGGAGCAGGTCGATGGCCTCGACCAGCGTGCGCGCACCGGAGCGCTCGATGTCCTCGGCGGTGACCACGTCGACCGACCCGGCCTGTTCGACCACGCGCGGTCGCTGGCCGCTGACGATGATCTCGCCGAGATTTCGTACCTGATCGGGTTCGGCATCACGGCTCTGCGCTTGCGCCATCGCGGTGCAGAACGGCGCGATGGACGCGACGGCAACGGCCGCAATCCTGATTCCTGGATGCATGACGTCCTCCCTCCCGGATTGGAATTGTGGGGTACTCAGCCTCCTCGCGCACCCTTCTTAACATATGTGCGCTGTGCGTCAAGGAGCTACGACAAGACGATGCCGACTTGCGCTGGCCTCGTTCGTCGAACGCGGCGGCAGCCTGGCCGGTCCCGAACTCGCCTTCCATTCGCGTGATATCGTTGCCTGCTGACGCGTCCGGATGCAGAAAAATCCGGCACGAGTCGACAGCGGCCGTGCGTCGAGAGCTGGAACGCGCCGTAGCCTTCAGCGCCGCAACGCAGGATTCACACGTCGTGCGCCGCGCGCATCGGCAAATTCAGCAAAGCATGCAGGGAGTTCCCAGATGCCGGATGCAGCTTCGTTGCCCGAAGACCTGCTCATGCAGGCAGCCATTGAACGGCTGGCAGACGGCGATTCGGATCACGAGGCGCCGTTCGATCCAGTCGATGGATTGAATCTGGTGATCGGACCGGGCTCGGTGGAACCGACCGCCGGGCTGCTCGCGGCGGCCCGCCGACATAGTCCGCAGACGTTCTTCCACGCAACCGGCCTGGGCCAGGAATGTCGCGATCCGAACGTCTTCCTCTGGCGATTGCTGAATCATCTGCGCACTCGGTTCCGATTCTCCGATCCGGTGCCGAACGACCCCACCGCCATGCAGGAGACGCTACCGAACTGGCTGGCGCGCGCGGCGGCCGGGGGCGGCATCGCGATCGTGATCGAAGGCGCGCATGAACTCAGCTCGGACGGTCTGGTCGCCGACATGGATTGGCTTCCGGAGTGGTTACCCCAGCGCGTCGCGTTTGTGGTGTCCGCGCCACCCGGCCCGGCCGCCGAACAGTTCCGCGATCGATCGGCGACTGTCTTCGGCTGGCCGGATGAGTCGAAAGCGGCGGCGAAGCAGTCCCACAGCCTGCAAAGTCTCGTGCAATCCGACGCAGCCGGGCCGTTCCTGCAACGACTTTGGGTGTCCCGAGCGGGGCTGGACATCGAGACGCTGGAGACCCTCGTGGGGCCGCTTCCGCGCGATTTCGATCTGCAATCGCCTGGCCTCATGCTCCACGAACAGCATCTTGCCCTGGCCTCTCGGCAAGCGCGCGATGCGGTGGCCCGGCGATGGCTGGCCGATCATGGTCGACGACAGGCGATTCATCTTCAGCTGGCCGAACACTTCGGCAACCGAGGCGACGCCGAGTCGCTACGCCTGGCCTGCTGGCACTGGTCAGCGGCCGGCCGGCGAGACCGGCTTGCCGACACGTTGACCGATCCCGGCTTTCTCGAAGCGGCGCTGCAGCCCGCCCAGGCTTTCGAGGCGTTGCGTCACTGGGGGGCGCTGGGCGGCAGCGATCGAATGCAGGCCTGCCTCGAGGCTGCCTGCCGATTACCAGGGCAGTCGAGCGGCGCGGTACTGGGCGCGGCGCATCTCTTCGAGATTGGCTCGGCCAAGGATGCGCCGGCGACGTGGCTGCGGCGAGCCGTCGAGCTGGCTGATGCCCAAGGCGATACGGAAACACACGTCCGGGCGCTACAGAAGCTGGCCCTGCACGAAGCAACGCCATCCGATCGCGCGCGCGAGCTGCTGAACCGGGCGCTTGCGATCGTCCGTGAACAAGATGGCCCTACGACCGCTGCGCTGCACCATCACCTTGCTTGCGTGGCCGAGGCCGAGGACGATCACGCCGAAGCGGCACGTGCGTATCAACGCGGCATCGAACTCGTCGAGGCCGAGTACGGGCCGGACTCACCTCGACTGATCCCGTGGTTGAACAACCTCGCGGCCTCGTACAAGGCGTCCGGAGATCTTGCTTCGGCCGACCGACTCGCGCGTCGGGCGCTGCGGCTGGCGCGCGATACGCTGGGCGCCGGCCACCCGAGCACCGCATCGTGCTGCGATCAGCTCGCGGGAATCGCCTACCTGGCCGGTGAGTATGATCAGTCGGAGCCCCTGTACCGCGAGGTGCTCGACATCGCGGAGGCAGCGTTCGGAGCCAGGCACGCGGCGACCGCGGCGGCTTTGGGGAATCTCGGTACCGTGCTGGACGCCAGGCGGAAGTTCGAAGCCGCGGAGTCGTACCATCGTCGCTCGCTGGGGCTGCTCATGGCGCTCTATGGGGAAACTCATGCGGACACCGCAGTCTGCATGCACAACCTCGCGGTCACACTGGAATCGATGGGCAAGCTGGAGGAAGCCGAGCAGTTCTATCGTCGAGCCCTGGAAAGCTGGAACGAAGTCGTCGGTGAGAAAAGCCCGGCCTTCGCGACCACGCTGCTGCACCTGGCCGGCGTGCTTCGCGAACGCGGCGCCTGGGGGGAGTCCGAAGCCCTGTACCGTTCCGACATCGAGCTCTGGCGCGAGCTTGTGGGACCCGATCATCCGCATACCCTCAGCGCCCTGACCGAGCTCGCGCGGCTGTATATCGAGGGCGGCAAGCCCGAGATGGCCGAACCGCTTCTGTTGCACTTGAAGGACAGGACCGGCGAACGCGACGGGAAGACCGGCAACCCGTATCTCGAGGTCGTCGCGTTGCTGGCCCGCACCTATCAGGAACTCGGCGAGCCGGCGGCCGCTCGCGAGCTGATCGAGGATGCGCTGTCGGCCGGCGAAGGCACGCTCAACATGCTGTCGGCCCCGGTCCAGAAACTGCGCAAGCTGCTCGCCGCCGTCGAGCACGCGCCAACGCGCTCGGGGTCGATCGATGGCTGATCATCCAGGATCGGTCCCGCAGATTCCGCCGCTGTTCGAACCGGCGCGGCTGGTCGGCGCAAAAGACGTGGCGGAAGAAACGATCGCCCGAGCACGATCAGGAGCCCCGGAAGGCACGCTGGTCTGGTCCGATTCGCAGATCGCAGGCCGCGGCCGGTCGGGCCGCTCCTGGGAATGCCCCGACCGCGGCTTGTACGCCAGCGTGATCCTGCGCCCGGAGTTCGACTGGCGCGACGCCGACCAGATCATGCTGGTGGGGCTGGTCGCGCTGGGAACCGCGGCGGCTTCCCTGGTCGCACCGCTGACGGAACTCCGTTACCGATGGCCCAACTCCCTGCTGGTGGGCGGCACCCGGATCGCGGGCCTGTGGCTGGAGGAAGATCGCTCGGCCGGATGGTTGGCGCTGCACCTGAGGTGCAATGTCGAAACACGGCCCGTGGAGATTTTCGACGGCGGCTGCCTGCTCGAGGAGGGCGGCAATCCGGAGATTTCGCCGGAACGGCTGCTGGAGCAGTTTTCGCGTCAGTTCCTGGCCTGGCTGAACCTCTGGGCGGACGAAGGCATGCCGCCGATCGTGCGCGAGCTGGCCGGCCGCAGCGATCCACCGGGTACGCCGATTGCGCTGGTGATCGATGCATCCGAGAGAATTGCCGGCTCGCTCACCGGCTTCGACGCATCCGGGCGGTTACAACTGGAGACCAACGGAAAACGCCGGACCGTTTCGATCCGGCGTTTTCTCGGCTTGCCTGCGGCCGGCGACCTCGACGCGTAGCTGCGCCGGCTCGATGATTCAGGCCGTGGTGCCGGAACCTGCCGGCATTCCGGTACCGCGCTCGCGTTCGTCGTCGGAGACGAATTCCTCGCCTTCGTCGCGCACGTCGTAATACCAGAGATCGTGGTGCTGCTCGGCCCATTCGGAGCTGACGTGGCCCTTGGTGATGGCGTCCAGCGCACCCCGAGCTCCGAGCGTTCCCATGTACATGTGAATGAAGCTCGCGCCGATGTACAACAGCGCCAGCCCGGCGTGCAGCAACAGCGCGAGTTGCATGCCCGTCCGCCCTTCGAACAGGTTCGGCAGGATCAGGTAGAGCCCGGTCAGCGCGACGATCACGCCCCCGGTGGCGTTGAACCAGAACCACAGCTTTTCGCCGGCATTCAGCTTACCGGTGGGTACGTGCTTGCCGGCGTAGCCCCCTTTCAGGAACCAATCGATATCGACCTTCGACGGCAGGTTGTCGCGCGCCATCGACAACACCAGCATCACCAGCGTGACCAGGAACACCGGGCCCGAGTAATTGTGGATGTACTTCGCCGCGATCGCCCAGGCCGAGAATCCTTCCGCACCCATCAACGGAATCAGCACAGCGCGCCCGAACAACAGGCTCAGCCCGGTGACCGCGAGCAGCAGAAAGGCGATGGACATGATCCAGTGCACGACGCGCACGTAGCTCGACCAGCGGGGCACCCGCTTTCCGGAGAGCGGTTTTTCGACTTTCTGGCCGCCGCCGCTCAAGACGAACATGCCGGCAACACCGAGCAGCATGACGGCGAGCACCCAGGGCCCGAGCGTCGAGATCGGCCCGTTCCGGATCTGGCGGAAATTCTGGCCACCGTTATCGATCAGCACGTTGGCACCCGGACCCTTGATTGCGCTGTAGCCCGTATTGCCCTCGCGCGCCTCGCGCCAGACCTCCGAGCGCGGATTCGTTTCCTGCCAGTTCGCCGCAGTCTCGACCTGCGGCTGCGCCACGGCGACATACAGGTACCCGGACAGGGGCACGACCATGGCTGCAAACAGCACAAGCGCGGACCCGATCAGGATGCGTCGGCGCTTGCTCTTCGGTGCGGTACTTTTATTCATGTTGCAGATCTCCGATTCATCGATCGGCCTGGCCGCGGGCCAGGCGATCGCGAAGTTCTTCGGCCGCTTCTTCGTTGCGCTCGAGTTCGCCCTCGACCAGGCTACGCTGCTGGTCGCCGACCCACGGCTCCTGGATGTGCTCGGTCGAGCAGCCCGCCAGCAGCAGCAGCGTCGGCAACAACGCCACGAGCAACAATCCCGGCCACGGGCTCGGAAGCCGGGTCATCGATCCCGCTGCCCGTCGAAGCGCTGGTTCAACTGTTCGCGCAGGGCGGTGTCGCCTTGGAGTTTGCTCGTCAGCGGATCGCCTTCACCCTTGTAGACACCGGGCTCGAGGCGCGTCACATCGGCAGACTCGTAACAGGCCGTCAACAGGGCGGCGGCCATGAGGATCGCCAGAACGCGGGGAATCGTGCGCTTCATGCCGATCATCCCTGCCCGTAGGCGTTCGACCAACCCCAGGTCTGCGGGCGGCCACCGCGGCGCATCACTCGCTCGCGGTAGATGTCGGCGACCATGTCGCCGTCCCCGGCGAGCAGGGCTTTGGTCGCGCACATCTCGGCGCATGCCGGCAGCTTTCCTTCGGCGATCCGGTTCGCCCCGTACTTCTCGAACTCGGTGTCGGTACCGTCGTCGCCCGGACCACCCGCACAGAAGGTGCACTTGTCCATCTTGCCGCGAACGCCGAACGCCTCGGTCTTCGGGAACTGCGGCGCGCCGAAGGGGCAGGCGTAGAAGCAGTAGCCGCAGCCGATGCACAGGTCCTTGTCGTGCAGGACGATGCCGTCGTCGGTGGTGTAGAAGCAGTCGACCGGGCAAACCGCCGCGCATGGCGCGTCGGTGCAATGCATGCAGGCAACCGAGATCGACTTCTCGCCCGGCTGCCCATCGTTCAGCGTAACCACCCGACGCCGGTTGACGCCCCAGGGCACTTCGTTGGCGTTCTTGCAGGCCGTGACGCAACCGTTGCACTCGATGCAGCGATCCGCGTCACAAAGAAATTTCATTCGTGCCATCGTGATTCCTCCAGCCTCAGGCGGCCTTGATCTGGCAAAGGGTGGACTTGGTTTCCTGCATCAGCGTGACCGGGTCGTAACCATAGGTCGTCGCGGTATTGCAGGCTTCGCCGCGAACGTAAGGCGCGGAGCCTTCCGGATAACGATCCAGCAGGTCCTTGCCCTGGAACCATCCGCCGAAATGGTACGGAGTCCAGACCACGCCGCGTCCGACGCGATCCGTGATCATCGCGCGAATCTTGATGTGACCGCCTTCCGGACCTTCCAGCCAGACCCACTGGTTGTCCTTGATGCCCCGGTCGTTGGCGTCGGCCGGATTCATCTCGACGAACATCTCCTGCTGCAGTTCCGCCAGCCATTTCATCGAGCGGGTTTCCTCACCGCCACCCTCGTACTCGACCAGCCGGCCGCTGGTGAAGACCAGCGGATAGTCGCCGGAATAATCGGTGCTTTGTACCGACTCGTAACGCGTGGGCACGCGCCAGATCGAGCGACGATCCTCAAAGGTCGGGTACTTCGATACCAGGTCGTAGCGGGCGGTATACAGCGGCTCGCGATGCAGCGGAACCTGATCGGGGAACGTCCATACGATCGCCCGAGCCTTCGCGTTGCCGAACGGCGAACACCCGTGCGCGATGGCCACGCGCTGGATTCCGCCGCTGAGATCGGTCTTCCAGTTGACCGCGTCCAGCACGTCGGATTCGGGATCCCGGAACTGCGCGACATAGTTTTCGCTGACCGATCCCTCCGGCTTTTCCTGCAGCTGTCCGGCGACCCAGGCGATCATCGCCAGTTCGGCGGCCGTCAGCTCCATGTGCCATCCCAACCGCCGCAGCATGGCGTAGGAGAACTCGGGATAGCCGTCCTGGATGTCGGAATCCTTGCCGTAGGAACCCTCGGCCAGGATATTGTTGCCCTCGTGCTCGGTGCCGAAACGCGCCCGGAAGGTCAACCCGCCCTCGGCGACCGGCTTGCTGGGATCGTAGAGAATGTGCGTACCCGGATGCTTCATTTCCGGGGTACCCCAGCACGGCCAGGGAAGGCCGTAGGTTTCGCCGTCGCACGGGCCGCCTTTGGCGACCAGGGTCGTCGTATCGAACGTATGCCGGTTCTCGGCATGGAGCTTGATCCGCTCCGGGCTCTGGCCCGTGTAACCGATGGTCCAGGCACCCCGGTTGATCTCGCGCAGGGTGTCCTCGGGGCTCGGCAGTCCGTTTTCGTCGATCGAGATGTGTTTGAACATCTCGTCGGCGAACCCGAACTTGTTCGCGAACAGGTACAGGATCGCGGCATCGGGCTTCGATTCGTACATCGGATCGAGCACTTTCTCGCGCCACTGGATCGAACGGTTGGAAGCCGTCACCGAACCCGACTGTTCGAACTGCGAACTGGTCGGCAACAGGTAGACGCCGTCCTTGCGCTCCGACATCACGGCCAGATGAGTCGGATACGGATCGGAGATCACGACGAGATCGAGTTTCTCGATCGCATCCTTCATCTCCGGACCGCGCGTCTGGCTATTGACCGCATGCCCCTGGAAGAACACGGCGCGCGTATTGTCGCGCTGCGACAAATTCTCGGGATCTTCGAGAATCCCGTCGATCCAGCGCGAGACGGGAATACCGGGAATGTTCATGGCATGCGCCGGCGTTCCATCGCCCGAATCGTATTCGCCCTCGCTGTCGAAGCGGCCCTTCAGCCATTCGTAGTCGACGTCCCAGACCCGCGCCCAGTGCATCCACGCACCGTCGGACAGGCCGTAATAGCCGGGTAGCGTCTGGCAGTTCGGACCGACGTCCGTTGCGCCCTGCACGTTATCGTGCCCGCGGAAGATGTTCGCGCCGCCGCCGGACTTGCCGACGTTGCCCAGCGCGAGCTGCAGGATGCAGTAGGCGCGCGTGTTGTTGTTGCCGATGTGGTGCTGGGTGCCGCCCATGCACCAGACGATGGTGCCGGGACGGTTTTCCGCCAGCGTCTGGGCGGCCTGGCGCATTTCGGCTTCCGGAACGCCGGTGACTTCTTCGCAAGCGGCCGGATTCCAGTTGGCCACCTCTTCGCGGATCTTATCGAGTCCGTAGACGCGCTGACGGATGTACTCGGTGTCCTCCCATCCGTTTTCGAAGATGTGCCACAACAGCCCCCAGATGAAGGCAACGTCCGAACCGGGACGTAGCCGGAGGTACTGGTCGGCGTGCGCGGCAGTCCGGGTCAGGCGCGGGTCGACGACGATCATCTTCGCGCCGTTTTCCTTGCCGCGCAGAATATGGTGCATCGCGACGGGATGCGCCTCGGCGGCATTGGATCCGACGAACAACATCGACTTGCAGTTGTGCATGTCGTTGTAGGAGTTCGTCATGGCGCCGTAGCCCCAGGTGTTCGCGACACCGGCCACCGTCGTGGAATGGCAGATTCGAGCCTGGTGATCGATGTTGTTGGTGCCCCAGAAGGCCGCGAACTTGCGTTGCAGATACGCTCCTTCGTTGTTGGCCTTGGAAGATCCGCACCACCAGATCGAATCCGGGCCGGATTCCTCACGAATCTTCAGGAACTGGTCGCCGATTTCCTCGACCGCCTGCTCCCAGCTCAGCCGCTTCCACTGGCCATCGACGAGCTTCATCGGATACCGAACCCGCTTCTCGCTCAGACCGTGGTAGCGCAGCGCCGCACCCTTGGCGCAGTGCGCACCGAGGTTCAGCGGCGAATCGAAATCCGGCTCCTGCTTCACCCATACGCCGTTCTCGACGTGCGCGATGGCGCCGCATCCGACCGAGCAATGACTGCAAACGGTCCGTTTGACTTCGATGTTGCTCGGCTCGCTCGGCGCGTCCGTCTGCGCATGCGCGCGCCGGCGCATCATGCCAAGCGGCAGACTGCTCGCGACCGCAGCGCCCCCGGCCGTGATTCCGGATCGTTTCAGGAAGGTCCGACGGTCGAATGCCGCACTGCGCGGCGCGGCGCCGGACGAAGGATTGGCTTGCTTTCGAATCAGTTTCATGGATGGGTTCTCCAGCCTGGATTCCGGGTGCGCTGACTACAGGCGCGCGCTGCGGTAGTAGCGACGGATATGCTCGGTTTCCTCGTAATTGCGAGGCCGGGTCTGTTTCGCCGGCTTGCTTTCCGCCGACACGGTGCCGGAGACTGACAGCAGCCCGAGCCCGGCGGCGGTGCCCAGCCCCATCGCGGTACCCAGAACACGGCGGCGTCCCAGATCCGGTGCTTGCGCCAGTTTTCTACGAGTTCTTCTCATGACGACTCCCTCCAGTGCTATTGCGGCAATGACAGCCAGCTTTGCTCGAATTCAATGAATCCCCGGCCAAGATCCGCGACCCGACGGAAGAAATCCGCGTTTTCAGCGCCGCGAAGATCGGCGAGAAACCGCGGAAACCAGGGTTGGACATGCCGCTCGAAGAATTGCTTCTGAACCGCGTAATCGATTCCGGCATCGGGCTCGACCAGTAGCGCCATCGTTTCGCAGATCGCGGCGGCGTGGTCCTCGGACTCGGACACGCTCTCGGCGCGCTCGATTCCGAGTTTGTCCAGGTCCGCCCGCAACTGCGCAAGCGGTTTGTCCTGCAGAAAACCCGACAGATACCAGCTGGCGTAGGGCAGGACCTCGCCTCGGCCGAGCCCGATGAACAGGGCGTGATACTCGTCGTCCAGCGCGGCCGGGTCGGCCTGTCGCGAGGCGCCGGCCAACGCCACCCAGGCCCTGGCCAGTTCGGAGTCGGCCTCTTCGGCGTCGCGGCATTCGGCAAGGAGGTCGATCAGCGCGCGATCGGGCGGCGCCCGGAACAGGCGTGCGAGCACGCCGTAGGTATCGGCGCGGATGCGATCGGCTTCCTGCAGCGCGGTGCAATCGGAGCCGACTTCGGCAACGCGGGCCTCGGGCCGATCGGAACCCGGCGTGCGCGGCTGTGCCTGGTTACGCGCAATGAAATCCATCATTCCGCCCCGCGGTCCGCCGGTGGGCAAATACCGGAAGGCGCCGGGACCCGGAATCTGCGAGGCGGCACGCCGATCGCAAAGCCGATCGCAAAACAGTCGTCGCGCCGAAGCGGGGATGCGGTGCGCATCATTCCCTGGCCCGACCCGTTCGTACGACCGCCGGAAACGGCGGCGGTGGCGGCGGGCGTGTGCCGATCGGGAAGGATGGAGGTCACCATATACAAAACTCGTGTCTTCGATGCTCCGGTATTGAACGATGTTCGTCAGTCGAGGTTTCAACCGAGTCGAACACCGGGTTATCGACACTACCTCGCCTGAGCCGATCGCGTCAAGCAGCGGTTGTCGTGAGGGGTCAGGATGCTTGATCGACGCAGCGATCGACTTGACTCATATCAATGGACGCCGCTTGATAATGAGAATGCGTTCCATTCATGTAGCGCTGTGTCGGGCGATTCAGGAGCGCTTGTCGGGATGCACTTCGATGGTTCCCTCTTCGTCCCACATTCGCTTGATCCTGCAGTCTTCGCACAGCAACAGGCGATTGCGGGCATTTTCATCCCGGTACATCCAGTGGTCGGCAAGGCGATCGAGCATGCGCTCGATCATCCGCTCGGTGGCAAAGGCCTTGCCGCAGTCCGGGCAGCAGTGCATCTTCGCCTCGTTGAGCAGCCGGGATCCCGGCTCGAGATGCGCCTCGAAGTTCATTCTCGGCTGTAGCCGGATCGCGTCTTCGGGACAGGCCTGCTCGCACAGCCCGCACTGCACGCATTGGTCTTCACGGAACTCCAGCCGGGGCTGCTCGCCACCCCCCTGCACTGCCGATGCCGGGCAAACCGAGACACAACCCATGCACATCGTGCACGCCTCCCGATCCACGTCGATCGCACCGAACGGCGCGGCCGGCGGCAGCGCGGCGATGTCGTCCGGATCGGCCGCCTGCTCGTGCAGCACCTTCAGCGCGCGGCGGATGACTTCGCGCTTGTTGCCGAGGCCGGCGAATCCCGCCGGCTCCCGGACCAGCGGCGAAATCGGGTTGCGCCCGCCGGCCTCTTCCGCGCGCTCGAGCCAGACCACGCGTTCGCCGTGCCGATCATCGCCGAGCCCGGCGAGCAGTTCGTCGACGACCCGGAGCATGTTCCGACTGGCCTCGACCTTGCTCGGGGCCGGCAACGGACCCGGCAGCATCCACACCCTCGATGCGCCGAAGGCAAGCAATGACAACCACGCGTCCATTCCGACCGATCCGACATCCTCCACGGCCAGCGGCAACAGCTGTTCCGGCAGGCTTGCCGCGGACTCAGCCAGGGCCGGCTGCGCCGAATCGGCGTTGTAGAGGAGAATCTCCGGGCTCGAGTCGGCATCGGCATGGTCGCGGAACACCCGGAGCATTCGGCGCGCGGCGTCGATGAGATCCTCGACCGGGGGCGCCTGGTACTGAATGGCTCCGGTGGGGCACACCGCCGAGCAACTGCCGCATCCCTGGCACAGGTAGGGATCGACCTCGATCTTGTCCCCGACCGAAATGATCGCCTCGGTCGCGCAGGCGAGCAGGCAGTTGTTGCAGCCGGTCATGCCGCGAGCGCCGTGCGCGCAGATTTCGGGGTCGTAGGCAAAAAAACGCGGTTTCTGGAACTCCCCGATCATCTCCGGCAACTCCGCCATCGCCCGGTCCCGATCGGCCGGTTCGATGGCCCGGTAGTAGCCAGGCGGCGGTTCGTCCATGCGCAGGTCCGCCGATCCGTCGAGGTCGAGCACGAGATCGAAGGTGCCCGATTCGATCCCGAAGGCCGCAGCCGCCTCAAGCACGCGCCCGCGATCGACCTCGACATTCAAATTGAAAGCGCCGAGGTGCCCCTCGAGATCGCGGGGTCGGCCGTCCAGGTAGCGGACCCTGGGCGCCTCCTCGGGTGGCTCGCTGGGCGGCCGAGTGGCCAGCAGCGCGCAGGTCAGCGGACCGTTCAGTGCTTCTGCCAGCGGCAACGCATCATCGGCCGGACCGATCACCAGCAGCCGGCCGTGAGACTGGTATTCAACCCAGTTCCGGGGCAGCGACAAGGGATCGAGTTCGGCCAGCGCCGCGGCGCGGGCGCGTCCGGCTTGCGTGGATGCAGGCCATTGAATCTCGTCCTGGGCGTGTGTCGCTGTTTCAGTCATGCGTCGGAGTGCTCCTGATCGTCTGTTTCGCCTGGGTCCGGGCCGTCTTCCCCGGTTTCGTCATCGCCCTGCTCGGCGACCGCGATCGTGCGCGGCTCGGGCTGGCCGTCTTCGGATTCGGAATCGGCGCTGGCCGCCAGGCGTTCCTCGACACGTTTGGCGAGACGCTGACGGGCGACCTCGATCCGGTGCCGCATCTCGTTGGTCACCAGGCCGCCCATCTCGGTGAATTTCGTGTAATCGCCGGCGTAGTCGTCGAGCTCGTCCATCACGGGCAGTTCGCTTTGCGCGAACAGCCGGCGAAGCGCCGCCCGCCGGAGTTCCTGGCTGACCCGCGGGGAAAAGAAGTCGGCGACGCTGCCGCCCTGGTCGATGGTGTCGAACGAAGGCATGTCCTCATCGCCCTTGGGTTCGTCGGATTCGACGGCCTCGGGTTCGGCGGATCGAGGATAGCTCGACGGCTCGGGCGCTGCTTCCTGCCGCTTCGCGGAAGCCTCTTCGTGCCCGGGCGCATCCGGCGGCGGTTCGACATCTTCGACGGCTTCCGCCTTGAGCCGCCTCCAGCGGTGCAGAAAGGACTCTTCCTCGCCGTGATCGTCGGCCCTGCTTTCCGGGAATTCCGGTTTCTTCATGAATCGCGCTTCCTCTGCCGGCCGTCGCCGCCCTTGCGCTCGTGCCGGCGGGGGCCAGGCTTCCAGTGGATTTCCACGTACTCGCGAACCCACGCGATGACGGGCCGGGGCATCGGGCACTGGAACACGACCTCGTCGAATTCGACCGCCGCCACGCATTCGTCCTGGTCGGCCGTGACCCGCAACGGCACGGGCTGGCCGGCTTGCCCGGTCTTGCAGATCACGAACAGCATCGGGCCGGGGCTTGTGAGGTTGTAGATGTAGTCGTCGCTCTGGTCGGGTTGCAAACGCAACGGCAGGCCCTGCCACTGATAGATCTTCGAATCGCCTCCGTCGCGAACCAGCCGGTGGCGCGGCGAAGCCGGTGGCGGATCGGATTCCGGGAGCAGGCCGATGAGCTGCCAGCCGGTCGAATCGTGCTGCATCATCACCGTCATTCCCATCGCCGGCCTGCGGTTCATTGTCGATTCTGCCATTTCGTTCCTGTGGAAATCCGCGGGGCAATTATGCATGAGCACCAAAGCAAGCTTGGCGGCGTGCCGGACGCAGGCTTCCGGAAAAGCCTGGGGATCGTTTCGGCCGATCGTACTAGCGAATGACGATCTTCGGCATTCTGTGCGTGTAATCGGCCGCCTGCAGCGAGAGCTTGGCGGCCATGCGCAGCGCGATTTCGGTGAAGTTCCCGGCGATGTCGCCGTCGGGCTCGGCAACCACGCTGGGGCAGCCGCCGTCCGCGTGCTTTCCGATCGAGGTATCCAGGGGCAGCGAGCCGAGCAACGGTACGCCGTATTCGCTGGCGATGCGTTCGCCGCCACCGGCGCCGAAGATATGTTCCTGGTGGCCGCAGTTGCTGCACACGTGCAAACTCATGTTCTCGACGATCCCCAGCACCGGCACGTTGACTTTCCGGAACATCTGCAATCCCTTGCGCGCATCCAGCGTCGCAATGTCCTGGGGCGTCGTCACAATGACCGCGCCCGACACCGGCACCTGCTGCGAAAGGGTGAGCTGGATATCGCCGGTGCCGGGCGGCATGTCGACGATCAGGTAGTCCAGGTCGCTCCACCGGGTGTCGTTGAGCAACTGCTGCATGGCGCGTGTGACCATCGGCCCGCGCCAGATCATCGGCTCGTCGTCGTCGATCAGGTAACCGACCGAGATCGATTCGATGCCATAGCTCTTCATCGGCTCGATGGCCTGGCCGTCGATTGAATCCGGGCGACCGCTGACCCCCAGCATGCGCGGTTGCGAAGGACCGTAGATGTCGGCGTCCAGCATGCCGACCGAAGCGCCCTCGGCGACCAGTGCGAGCGCCAGATTGCTGGCCACGGTGGACTTGCCCACACCACCCTTGGCCGAAGAGACCGCGATGATGTTCTTGACCGACTCCAGCCGCTGCACATTGCCCTGCGTCTGGTGCGGGATCACGCCGGTGTCGACCCGAACCTCGGCAGCCTCGATCCCGTCGGCGGCTTCGAGCTGCCGGGAAAGTTCGCGCGCAAGCCGCCGGCCGTAGCGCCGGGCCGGGAAGGCGAGTTCCAGCGTGAGCAGGACGCGTCCATCCCTGGCCGAGATTTCCGGAGTACCCAGCGCGGGCTTGAGATCGCGCCCCAGCACCGGATCCTGAAACCGCTCGAATACTGCTCGTGCGCTGCGTTCCGCGTCGGCGCTCATATTCCGATCCTTGGCTATACTCGTGAACCTCCCCCGATCGTATCCGAAACGATGCCCTACCCGAGTGCCGGCAAGCCCACGCCTTCCGTCGCGCTGCTGATCGGGACCCGCAAGGGTCTGTTCATCGCGCGCAGCGACGCGAACCGCGAGACCTTCGAAATCGAGGGCCCGCACCTGGCCGGCTACGAAATCCAGCGCGCCTTCCTGGATCCGCGCGATGGGGGCCGCAGCGGCTATGCCGCGGCCCACCATCCGATCTGGGGCATCCACGTCTACCGGACCGACGACGCCGGCCGCGACTGGCAGCCGCTGGCCGAGGCGCCGCGACACGGCGAGGACGACGGTCCGGACAGCCTGAAGGTGATCTGGAACCTGGCGCCGGGTCCCGAGTCGCGACCCGATACCGTCTACGCGGGCATCGAGCCGCCCGGCCTGTTCGTGTCGCATGATCGCGGGGAATCCTGGGCCTGTCTGGAGGCGTTCCACCAGCACCCCACCGCCCGGCTCTGGCACCCGGCCAAAGGCGGCTGCGCCGTACACTCGCTGGCCGCATCGGGCGAGCGCCTGTACGCCGCGCTGGCCGCCGGCGGCGTTTATCGCTCCGACGACCAGGGCGCGAGCTTCCGCCCGTGCAACCGCGGCGTGCGGGCGCCGTACCTGCCGCAGTCCGAGCCCGAGGCGGGTCACAACGACCATACCCTGAGAGTGCATCCGCGCAATCCGGATCGGCTGTACCGGCAAAGCCATACCGGAACCTGGCGCTCGGACGATGGCGGCGGGACCTGGCGCTAAATCACCCAGGGTCTTCCAAGCGATTTCGGCTATGCATTGGGCCTGGACCCGGCCGACCCGGACGTACTGTTCACGATCCCGGAGGATTCCTCCCAGTTCCGCTCCACCGTCGACGGCCGACTGCGCGTGTATCGAACCGAGAACGCCGGCGCCGACTGGCAGCCGCTCTGCACCGGCCTGCCCCAGCAGAACTGCTACGTCACGGTGCTGCGCGATGGACTGGACACCGACGATTTCGATCCGTTGGGGGTCTATTTCGGCACCTCCAGCGGACAGGTCTATTTCAGCCGCGACCGCGGCGAGCACTTCCAGGCCCTGCCGGCCGTCCTGCCGCCGATCCTCAGCGTCCAGGCCGCGCGCGTCGAATGAGTTCGTTGCTGGAAGCGCTCGGCGTCGATCGGGGAATCGTCGCCGCGATCGGCGCCGGCGGCAAGAAGAGCCTGCTGTATGCGATCGCGGCCGCCAGCCGGCACCGGGTCGCCTGGACCACCACCGTCCACACGCCCCGGCCGCCGCGCTGGACCGGCATGGAAATCAACGTCGCCGAGCCGGAGGAGCTTCTCCGACGCGCCGGCGCGCGCAGCGCCGCGCGCATCCGTGGATTCTTCCGACCCTCGACCAAGACCGGACGCGTGGCCGGGCTCGACGTCGAGCAGGTCGAAGCGCTGCACGAAGCCGGCGACTTCGATCTGACGCTGGTCAAGGCCGACGGCGCCCGGATGCGGGGAATCAAGGCGCCGAAGGCCGGCGAGCCGGTGCTGCCGCCGGGCACGCACCGGGTCCTGGTCGTGGTTTCGGCCGGCGTACTCGGCCGACCGCTGAACGACGCAGTCGCGCATCGATGCGATCGCATCGCCGAGGTCGCCGGGCTGGCCGTGGGCGAGCCTATCGGGCCCGCGCACTTCGCGCGCCTGTTCAGCCACCCGCATGGGTGCCTGCAGGGAACGGCCCGCATGGGCGTCGTCGCGGTGATCAACCAGGTCGACGATCCGCAGCGGCGCCGAGAAGCCGAGACCGCCGCGCGCGCCATGCTGGCCGCCGGCCCGACGCTCGACCGGGTCGTGCTCACGCATCTTGCGCCCGGCCACGACCCGGCGGACGCGGTCGTGGCCGTCGTCCGCAGCGGACCTGCGTGATAGCATCTGATCGCTTCATCTCTCCCATCCATCGTCCGGAAGCAAACGCACAACGCCAGTGATCAGTATCGAACTACCCGATGCACTCAGGCCGCTGATCGGCGGCGCCGAGCGCGTGCACGTAGAAGCCGGCACGGTGTCCGAGGCCTTCGAAGCGCTCGGCCGCGAATATCCCCGGGCCGCCGTGCGGATCCTGACCCGCGGTGGCCGGTTGCGGCCGCACGTCAACGTGTTCGTTCGTGAAAGAGACATCCGGTCCGTGGATGGCCTGGAGACGGTTCTGGAGAGCGGCGACACGGTACTGGTCGTGCCATCGGTCGCCGGAGGCTAGGCGCGCATGGCCTCGGGAGACCAGCACAGCGACCGACCGGAAGGGACGATCGGGCGCATCTCGCCGAAGGAAGCCCACCGGCGGCTCGCCAAAGGCGCGGTGCTGATCGACGTGCGCAATC
This sequence comes from uncultured Halomonas sp., assembly GCA_964415285.1. Taxonomy (GTDB): domain Bacteria; phylum Pseudomonadota; class Gammaproteobacteria; order Xanthomonadales; family Wenzhouxiangellaceae. Next base: position 19,506 of record CAYPZP010000030.1, read on the forward strand.
CCGGCGAGATCGCGCTGGGCATGCCCGAGGGGGCGCACTCGCTGCTACCCGAAGTGCTGGAATCGCGCATTCCCGAACTCGCGCGACCGGACGACGCGGTCATGCTCGTCTGCGCCACCGGTCCGCGCGCCGACCGGGCGGCGCAGCGCCTCGAGCGGCTCGGCTACCGGAACCTCTCGGTCGTCAACGGCGGCATGAGCCGCTGGCAGCTGGAAGGACTGCCGTGCGTTCGCAACGAACGATTCGAGGTCGAAGATGCCGAGCGCTACGCGCGGCAGATGAACCTGCCCGAACTCGGCGTCGAGGGCCAGGCGAAGCTCGCCGCGGCGCGGGTCGGCCTGATCGGTGCCGGCGGCCTCGGCTCGCCCGCCGCGCTCTACCTGGCCGCCGCGGGCGTGGGCACGCTCGGCATCATCGACGACGACCGCGTCGACCGCAGCAACCTGCATCGGCAGGTATTGCATCGCGACGACCGGATCGGCACGGCGAAGACCGATTCGGCCCGGGCCACGCTCGAGGCGCTGAACCCGGGCATCCGCGTCGAGACCCACCGGCTTCGGCTGGCCCCCGACAACGTCGAGGAGGTGTTCTCGGGCTACCGGGTCATCGTCGATGGATCGGACAACTTCGCAACCCGCTACCTGGTCAACGACGCCTGCCTGCGCCTGGGCCTGCCCAACGTGTACGGCGCGGTGCAGCGGTTCGAGGGCCAGGTTTCGGTATTTCCGGCCGGCGGACGGCCCTGCTACCGCTGCCTGTTCCCGGAAGCGCCCGACGCGGGATTGGCGCCGTCCTGCGACGAAGCCGGCGTGCTCGGCGTGGTTCCCGGAATTATCGGCCTGCTGCAGGCGCTGGAAGTGATCAAGCTGGTCACCGGCATCGGTGAACCGCTAGCCGGCCGCCTGCTGCTGTTCGACGCGCGCGCAACGAGGTTCCGCGAACTGGCGCTGGGTGCCAACCCGGGTTGCAGCCATTGTGCGCCGGGCTGCGAGGTAGCCGGCTACTCCGACACCGCGGTCGGCTGTCGCAGCGCCGAGTCTTCGGCCGAGCGCCTGGATGATTGACCGCGCCCGGATCTCCGCCGTGGTGCTCGCCGGTGGCCAGGGCCGCCGCATGGGCGGCGTCGAGAAGGGCCTCGTCGAGATCGCCGGCAAACCGATGATCGAATGGACGCTGGACGCGCTCCGCCCCCAGGTCGGCGAAGTCATCGTCAATGCCAACGGCGACGCCTCGGCCTACGCGCGCTTCGACGTACGGGTCGTTCCGGACCGGCTCGAAGGGTTCCAGGGACCGCTGGCCGGGTTGCACGCCGGCTTTGCCGAGGTAGAAAGCGACTACCTGCTGTCCGTTCCCTGTGATGCACCGCGTCTGCCGCCGGACCTTGTCGAGCGTCTCGCCGATGCGCTTGAACGCCACGATGCGGAGATCGCGACCGCCGAGGCCGGAGGCCGATTGCACTCGCTGCATTCGCTGTTCGATTGCCGGCTTGCGCCGGACCTCGCCGCCCGCCTCGGCGACGGCGAGCGCAAGCCCGACCGGTGGTACGGCGGCCGAAGATTCGTCCGCGTCGGCTTCGACGATGTCCCCGACTGCTTCATCAACGTCAATACGCCGGAACAACGCGACCGGCTGTCGAACATGCTCTCCGGAGAAACGCCATGAATTCTTCCGATCTCAAGACCGGCGGCGGTTGCGGCCACGATGCACCGGCGCTGCCGCTGGAGCAGGCGCAAGAACGCATTCTCGAGCAGGTTCACCCGGTATCCGGCCGCGTCCAGCTGGACCTGCGCGATGCGTTGGGCCGGGTTCTGGCCGAGCCGGTCGGCGCGGCCATCGACGTGCCCAACTACACCAACTCGGCCATGGACGGCTACGCCGTTTGCGCCGCCGACCTGGCCGACGCGGGCGCCGAGCTGAGCGAGGTCGGCGAGAGTTTCGCGGGTCACCCGTTCGACGGTCGGGTCGAATCCGGGCAGTGCGTTCGGATCATGACCGGCGCGGTGCTGCCCGACGGGGCCGATGCCGTCGTCATGCAGGAGCGCACCGTGCGCAACGGCAACCGAATCCGCTTTGCCCAGCCCTGTCGAGCCGGCGCCAACGTCCGTCTTGCCGGAGAAGACGTGGCGTGCGGACAGGAGGTCTTCGCCGCCGGCCACCGAATCGGCAGCGCGGACCTCGGTGTACTCGCGTCGGTCGGCGCAGCCGAGATCACGGTTCGTCCCCGCCCCCGGGTGGCTTTCTTCTCCACCGGCGACGAGATCGTACCGGTCGGCAACCCGCTGGCGCCCGGTCAGATTCACGACTCCAATCGTCACACGCTCTACGGCTTGCTCAGCGAACTCGGGGTCGAGGTGCACGACCTGGGCATCGTTCCGGACGTCCCCGACGAGCTGGACGCAGCGCTGCAGCGCGCATCGGGCTTCGACGCGGTGATGACGACCGGCGGCGTCTCGGTCGGCGCTGCCGACTACGTGCTCGAGGCGCTGGAGAAGGCCGGCAGCGTCGGCTTCTGGCAGGTGGCGATGAAGCCCGGACGACCGTTGGCATTCGGGCAACTGGGCGGCGCGCTGTTCTTCGGCCTGCCCGGTAACCCGGTCTCGGCCATGGTGACGTTCATCCAGCTGGTGCGCCCGGCACTGGTCAAACTGTCCGGCGCACGGCCGGCGCCCGTGCTGGCATTCGACGTGCCGACCCGCTCGGCGATCTCCAAGAAGCGCGGCCGGCGCGAGTTCCAGCGCGGCCGGCTGGTGACCACCGATCAAGGCACGGCGGTCGATCCGTTCGGTCACCAGGGTTCTGGCGTGCTGCGCTCGATGAG
>CAYPZP010000031.1:0-22207 GCA_964415285.1 uncultured Halomonas sp.
GTCGAGTCCGGGGCGAGCGCCGAGGATATCAAGCGCGCCTACCGCAAGCTGGCGCGGAAGTACCATCCGGACGTCAGCGACGAGCCCGACGCAGAAGCGAAGTTCAAGGAGGTCGGCGAGGCCTACGAGGTCTTGCGCGATCCCGAGAAGCGGGCGCAGTACGACCAGCTTCGCGCCGGCGGCTGGCGCGGGGGTGAGGAGTTCCGCCCGCCGCCGGACTGGGGCGGCGGCGCGGGCGCCGGGCGCGGCTTCGAGTCCTGGCATTTCGGCGACGGTGGGGGTTTCCACGCCGAAGACGCGGCCGGCTTCAGTGATTTCTTCGAGTCGCTGTTCGGCGGTAGCGGCCGGCGGCGACCTCCGCACAAGGGCGCCGACGTTCGCGCGCGCGTCGAGATCGATCTGGAAACGGCCTATCGCGGCGGTATGCGCCGGATCAGCCTGGAGCGACCCGAGCGCGCGCCGGACGGTTCGACCCGCAGGAATCAGAAAACGCTGGACGTGCGGATTCCGCCCGGCATGACCGAAGGCCGCCAGATCCGGCTGGCCGGCAAGGGCGATCCCGGGCCCCGCAACGCGCCGGATGGCGACCTCTACCTGGAAATTCACATCATGGCGCACAAGCTGTTCGAACTCGACGGGCGCGACGTCTTCCTGACGCTGCCGATCACGCCCTGGGAAGCCGCGCTCGGCGCCCGGGTCAAGGTGCCGACGCTGGCCGGAACCGTAGAGATGAACATCCCGGCCGGCGCTTCATCGGGCCAGCGGCTGCGGCTGCGCGGCCGCGGACTGCCGGGCGAACCGGTCGGCGATCAATACGCGGTGCTGAAGATCGTCGCGCCGAAGCCGGCCGACGAGGTCCAGCGCAAACTCTACGAACAGCTGCGCGATTCCAGCGACTTCAACCCTCGAGCCGACATGGAGGCCGCGCGATGAACGAGAACGATCGTCCCGTCGAAGTCGTCGAGCCCGATCCCGGCGAGGCGCTGACCCTGCACCAGGTGTGCACGATTCTCGAACTCCGTACCGAGGTCGTTTGCCAGTGGGTTTCCGAAGGCATCGTGCGTCCGGCCGGCACGCGGCTGGAGGAATGGCGCTTCCCGGTGCGCGAGATCGAGCGTGCCCGGCGCGCGCGCCGGTTGCAGCGCGATCTCGAGCTGAATACCGAAAGCCTGCCGCTGGTACTCGATCTGCTCGGTGAAGTTGCGCATCTTCGGCGCCGTCTGCGCGCCCTGGAAGAGCGCTTCTTCGAGTGACCGGTGCCGGCAACGCCGCCGGCTCCGGTCCCGCGGCCGGGCGCAAGGATCCGCACGCCGGGCTGATTCTCGAAGGACATCCGCTGAAGGTGCTGCGCGTCATGGCCGTTCCGGCCGTGGCGATGATGCTGATGTTCGGCCTGAACTCGGTCATGGACGCCGTCTACATCGGCCAGCTGCTCGGTCAGCAGGCGCTGGCCGGCGTGTCGATGGCGTTTCCGATCACGCAGCTGACGCTGGGCCTGGGTTCGCTGGCGGGCATCGGCGGCGGCGTTGTGCTGTCGATTTCGATCGGGCGCGGCGACCCGGACACGCTCAAGCGGCTGCCGGGGACCTGCCTTGGCATCGCCGCCGTGGTCTCGGCGCTGTATGCGCTGGTCGGCACCGCGTTCACCGAGGCGCTGGTACGCGGCATGGGCGCGCGCGGCGAGTTGATTCCGATCGCGGCCGACTACCTGCAGGCCTCGGCGCTGGGCGGCTTCGGCGCCATCGCCGGGCTGACCATGAACATGCTGCTTCGCGGCGAGGGCAAGATGGGCCTGGCGGCGAAGTTCATGGCCGCGGGGCTGGTCGCGAACCTCGTCTTGACGCCGCTGTTCATCGCTGGCTTCGGCTGGGGCGTGGCCGGCGCGGCCTGGGCGACCAACCTCGGTTCGCTGATCGGCGGCGGGCTGGTCTGGTGGCGCTTCGCCCGCGGTCGGGCCAGCTATCCGGTCGACGCGCGCGCCGTCGGCCTGCCGCTGAACCTGGTGCGGCGCATCGCCCGGCTCGGCGTGCCGGCGATGATCTCGTCCTCGATGGGCGTGGTCCAGGCCATCGTCGTGTTCAACGTGTTGTCGCGGATCGGCACCGAGGCCGATATCGCCTTCTTCGGCGCCGCCTGGCGCGTGCTGCTGTTCATGCTCACGCCGCTGTTCGGCCTGATGCGCGCGTTCCAGCCGGTCGCCGGCATCAACTACGGCGCCGGCCGCTGGGACCGGGTGCAGATGCATTACTGGGTGTTCGTGGCCGCCGGCTCGACGATCGTGTTCCCGATCTGGCTGTTCATGGGCCTGAATCCCGAAATGGTGCTCTCGGTGATGCTACCCGGCATCGAATTCAGCGCCATGGACCTCGGCCGGTTCCGCGTCCTGATCCTGGTGTTGCCGGTGCTGCCGCTGGTGTTCACCGCGCTCAGCCTGCTGCCGGCCATCGAGCGGCCGGGCAAGGCCACGCTGGTTTCGGTCACCCGCCAGCTCGGCTTTTACGTCCCGGTGATGCTGATCGTCCCGCAGTTTCTCGGCGTTTCCGGCATCTATTACGGCGCTACCGCGATCGACTTCGTCTGTGCCGCGTGGCTGCTGGCCATCGTGCTTTCGGCCTTTCGCGCCGGCCCGCGCGACCCGGGCAGCGGCGGTGGACGCTTCATCGGACCGAGCGATCCGTGGCGCGCGGGCGCGCCGGTTCGGGGGTAGGGCGGCGTTCGGACTATCGTGATCGTCTCTGATCACCTCTGATCGCCTGTGCGTGAACGGTCGTTCTGACTATGCTACCGTGACGTCAAACGTGCAATCCGGAGGTTGGCCATGCTCAGGGGATTTTTCCGTTCCGCAGCGCTTGTTGTGGCTGCCGCCGTGCTGGCCGGGTGCGGCACGACGGCACTCGAGAAGGGCAACGAAGCATTCCTGGACGGCGACCTCGCGGTGGCCGAAGCGCAATGGAAGCCGCTGGCCGAGGCCGGAAACCTGAGCGCGCAGCACAATCTCGGCATCCTGAACGGCTACCGCGGCGATCCCGAGCGCGCGGCATACTGGCTGGAGCGCGCCGTGTCCGAGGGTTTCGTACCGTCGATGGTCAAGCTCGCCGAACTCAACCTGGCCGCCGGCCGTCTCGCCGCGGCCGAGAACCTGTATCGACACGCCGCGCGCTGGGGCGACCGCGACGCGTCCGAGGCACTCGATCGGCTCGAAAAACCGGTCCCCCGGCCCGATCTATTGCTGGCCCATTTCCGGCGATCGCAGTTCCTGGACGCTCGAGCCGGCAGTCCGGTAACGCGGCGCGACCCGAACGAGCGTCTCAATCGAATGCTCGATCAGGCAGCGCCCGTCGGCGGCGGCAACTGATTTCCGGGACCCGGCGCGGGTGCCGTGACGAGATCCGCCCGACAGGCCATGTCCTGTTCACTCCTTCGGCAATCTGAAAACACGATGAAGCACGGGCAGAGCCGCTTCGGGTTGATTCCATTCCGGATGATGATCCTGGCCTTGCTGGGGCTGTCACTTTCGGGTTGTATTACCCTTCCGGGGCATCGGCAGACGATCGATGACGAGGGTTTCTACCTTCATCTCACCGCACCCGATCGCGCAACCCGCGGGCTGATCCGCTTCAATGCCGATCAGACCGGTCTTTTCCATATGCCCGCAGGAACGAGGATCGAGCTGGTCGTTTCAGACCTCCAGGGCGAACACGACCTGGAGATCACCGGCTCGCCCGATGCCATTACCTATGACTACAGGTTGAACGGGCGCCGGATCGAGTTCGGAACGGAACAGCAAGCGTGGTTTGCGTCACAGGTTCCCGGAATCATCCGTAGAACTGGTCTGATATCGATACTGGAATAGACGTGACAAGTCGCTCGAGAAGCACCCGGCACCGTCGGTTCTCCACCGGCGCCGCTCGATCCCGTTGATGCGTTGACGCGCCCGGTCGCGACGAGTCCATGGAAACCCCACCGCAATCCCTGGGACTGGTCGCCATCGTCGTGCATGACTACGACGAGGCGATCGATTTCTACTGCAACACGCTGGGGTTCGACCTCGTAGAGGACACATTCCTTGCGGCTGAAAACAAGCGCTGGGTCGTGGTGTCCCCGCTCGGGGCCCGGGAGAGTCGGATCCTGCTTGCACGCGCAGCCGCTCCCGCGCAGGAGGCCCGCGTCGGTGACCAGACCGGCGGCAGGGTCTCGTTCTTTCTCTACACCGATGACTTCCGGCGCGACTACGAACGCTATCGAGCCCGCGGCGTGGAATTCGTACGCGATCCGAAATCGGAAACCTACGGCACGGTAGCGGTCTTCAGGGACTGCTGCGGTAACCTGTGGGACCTGCTCGAGCCGGCCGGGGGAGTCCCGTCCTCCAAAGGGTAGACGCATGATCACCGGTATGAATCACATCACCTTTTCCGTCCGGGACCTGGGCTCGTCGATCCGGTTCTATCGCGACCTGCTGGGAATGAAGCTGCATGTCGCGTGGGACACCGGCGCCTACCTGGTGGCCGGCGACACGTGGATCTGCCTGGCGCTGGGCGAGCCGGCGCCCGCGAAGGACTACACGCACGTGGCTTTCAGTATCGACGAAAGGGCGATGTCGGAGCTACGCCTCAAATTGCGCGAGCTCGGGATCGAGGAGTGGAAAAAAAACACCAGCGAAGGCGACTCGATCTATTTTCTTGACCCGAACGGACATCGCCTCGAAGTCCATTGCGGTACGTTGGCGAGCCGCCTGAGCGAGCTCAAACAGGTTCCGTATAAAGGATTGGTCTGGTGCTGAAACGCCACCTGCATCGGCGCGGCGAGCCGGCAATATTACGACAAGACAAGGCGGATGTTGTTCAGGTTGCCGGTGTGCGAAAATCCAGCAAAATTCTTGTGCAATATCGGAGGGGCAGCGAATTTGACACATGACTGGTGTCAGACATTGCGCGGTAGAAAATTGGAAGGAAGGAGCAAGGGGACGGCGCGCATCTCCGACAGTGACTCGGAGCTTGTGCCGCGGCTCTGTCCGGAGTCGGGTAGCCGAGGAAGAATGGAGGTGGTCTGTGAAGGGATCCTGTAACTGCGGCGATGTCGGGTATTCCGCCGGCAATGCGGTCAACGCCGTAGTGAATTGTCACTGTAATTTGTGCCGGAAAATGAATGGAAGCGCTTTTTCAACCTACGTCGTCGTGCCGGATGAAGAGTTCGAGCCGATTCGAGGCGAACTGAACTCTGTCAAAGTTTCACACAACGCGACGAAGTCTTTTTGCTCCCGTTGCGGTACACCGATCTACAATAAAAATCCAAAGTTCGGAGGTTTGAAAATCCTGTACCTGGGCTCCATCGATAGCGAGGTCTCAAGTCAGGCCCAATTCAATATCTATTGTGAGTCCAGATTGTCTTGGGTAATGCAGCGGGCCTCGATACGAAGTTTCGATCAAGGGGCCGTACCGGGTTGATCGCGCCTTGATCCAGTGATCACGTTTTTTGAAGTCGGGCGATTCGGAGATTGGCACGGCACGAGCCATTTGCAGATATTCCGCTCAGGTTCTTGCGGCCTTTTTTCTGGTCGGTTGCGGCTCGACGCCGCTTCAGGACGACAACGACGCGTTCCGCAGCGGCGACTACGCGGTTGCCGAAGCGTACTGGATGCCTCTGGCCGAGGCGGGAAATGCCAGCGCTCAGCACAGTCTGGGCGTGCTCTATCGACATCGCGGGCGGCCCGAGGTAGCCGCGTTCTGGTGGGAGCAGGCATCGGCCCGGGCCTATGTCCCGTCGATGCTCGAACTGGCCGAGCTGATGCAGGAGGCCGGCGATCTCGCGCAGGCCGAGAATCTCTACCGACTCGCCGCGCGATGGGGCAGCCGGGACGCCGCCGAAGTGCTGCGACAGCTCGACAAGCGCGTCCCACCCGCCGATCTTCTGTTGGCCAACCTGAAGCGAACGCACGGCGGGTATGGGCAGACCGGTAGCCCGGTCCGACGCCCCGATCCGAACGAGCGCCTGAACCGGATGCTCGACGAGACTGCCCCGGTCGAAAATGGCAACTGAGCGGAAAGGCTGGTTTCCGCATCCAAAGCCGGCCGCTGCTTTTTTTCAGAGAACAGCGCGAAAGAACCGATGGGAGTCCAGTCTGTTCCCGACATGACTTTGGTTCCTTCGCTTCCGGATCGGTAGTAGAGAATGGACGTCATCGTCTTCGACATCGACGGAACGCTGCTCGATGCATCCGATACCGACACGAAGCTGTATCTTCAGTCGATCAGGACGGTTCTCGGTGATGTTGAATTCCGTAGCGAAGTGTCCGCCTATGACCACGTAACGGACCTGGGGATCCTACGAACTATCATTCGGGATAACGGTCTGCCTGCCGATGATGCGCTTGTAACCAGGATCAAGCAGGAGTTTCTCGGGTCTTTGCAGCATCACCTTGAAACGCACAGTCCGTTTCGAGAAGTCTCCGGTGCGAAAGGGTTCGTTCATGCGCTGCACTCGTCGGAAAATGCTGCGATTGCTTATGCAACGGGCGATTGGAGGGCATCGGTCCGGCTGAAACTGCAGGCCTCGGGCTTTCCCCTGCAAGGAATACCGCTTGCGTCGTCCGACGACCACGAAGAGCGCGCATCGATCATGCTACGGGCCGTATCGGGGCTTGCCGTCGAGACGAACCGAATTACCTATTACGGCAACGGTGTCTGGGATCGAGCGGCCTGCGAGGCGCTGGGATGGCGATTCGTAGCTGTCGGTGCAGCGCTGGGCGGAATCAAGTCGTATGTTGGGCATGATTCCGATGCGGTCACGTCGTTCTGAGTGCGCAACGGCCGGGAACACGTCACTCGGACGGAAGATTGGACTTCATTGAACGCGGTGGCTTTGTTTCTGCTTGTGATGCCGGCTGCAGTCCTGGCCACGGTGTCTTTCCGGTCGTCCGGATTCGCCTTTGACGGAAAGAATGTTGGGTCCGTGTTGTCCGTCCCTGGTTGCCGGGCTGTTGCTCATCGCCGGCACGTTGATGGTTGCAAGCGGAACTGTGCTCGATCCGAACGCGCATTTTTTCCCAAGAAAAAGGCTCATGATCTTCCTTCTCTCGGGGCTGGCCTTCGGTGTGGCGATCTTTCCCCGTTCAGCTTCGAACCTGCTCGATATCGAAAACGATTTCCCGGGCATGCAAGCGCACTGGATTCCTCTGTTTCCGGCCTGGCTGTGGATACTGATTATGGCTGCGCTGACGAGTGCTGGATACCTGGGCTAGCGGGCCATGCACCGGCCGGCCCAAAACTGGGACAGCCAGAAATTCGGCTGGAAATTCCGGGGCCTGAAATCGGGACAGCTAGAAATTTGAGAAGAATTCCTAACCGTTCGCGAGTCTTTTCCGTCTCGCTTCGATCGGCCACACCTCCCGAATGGCCATATGACCTATCCACGCAGCCAGATGGCGCCGCCGGATCGCCTGGGGTCGTATCACGCTGTGAGCCGATGTGTTCGTCGGGCTTGTTGTGCGGATCGGACCGGCACACGGGCCGGCTCTTCGATGACCGGCGCCAGTGGGTCGAAGACCGAATTCGGTTTCCCGCAGAGTTTTTCGCGGTGTCGACCTGCGCCTACGCGGTCATGAGCAATCATTTCCACAGCGTCCTGGCCGTCGAGCCGGACGAAGTCGCAAAATGGAGCGATCGCGAAGTGGCCGAGCGCCGGCTTGCGCTGTTTCCTGGTGCGCTGAAGTGCCGGGAAGATCCGAAACAACGCGAGCGCGTGGTGCTTGCGCTGTGCAGCAACCCGGAGCGGCTCTATGAGATCCGGCGTCGCCGGGGCAGCCTGTGCTGGTTCATGCGTGCGCTGAACGAGGCGATTGCCCGCATGGCCGATCGCGAATCCGAGGGGGAGCGATCCATTTTGCTTCAAAGAACGATCAGTCCCACACGCAACCAGGGGTAGGCGTCCGGCTCTTGTCGACATAGCCCGTGAGGTTCTTCGCAGCGTGGGCGCAGCCGGCACCGTCCGCAGTGCCGCTGGGTTTGAATTCCGTTGGCGCTGAGGTCGTGAAGGAGAACCACGCGCCTCTCAGCGCTTGCAGAGCGGTCGGCTCTGCAAGGAAGGCTCCCCGGGACTCCGGGCGTTGGGAGATCCGAACGCGCCCCGTTGATGCTATGGAAAATCGGAGGTTCCGGCATTCAGCCAATGATTGACCGGCCTCTATTGCGAATGCGAATGAGTGTGGTTTATACTCGCACTTCGTTCCACGGAAGTGCTGGCTGATGACCAAAACGAAGAAATCCCGCCCCAATTTGAATCCGCTGGCCGTTGCAATTACTACGGCGCTGTCAATGAGCATCATGCCCGTTTACTCGGCACAGGACGAGGGGCCCGATCAAGCGACAGAAGTCGAACTAGAGAGAGAACAAGATGAAGGGGATTCCCGTGGTGTGATCGACACAATGGTCGTCACGGCGAGACGTAGCGAACGGAGCATTTCCTCCATCCCGAATTCGATTTCGGTTATCGGTCTGGATGAACTCGAAGATCAATTCGCTGTAGACGACAGCCTGAATTCGCTTCTTCAGTTCTCGGTCCCTGGCATTGCGGCAGTGTCACAAACCATCCAGTCGCCAGCCGTGCTGCGCGGGCGGACCGCTTTGATCCTCGTCGACGGCGTTCCGCAGAACCAATTGCTGCGTAGTTCTGGCTTTGATATCAATACGATCGGTGCAGATGCCATCGAAAGGGTAGAGGTTATTCGCGGCGCAAATGCCGTCTTTGGATTCGGTGCGACGGGCGGTGTGATCAATTTCATTACCAAAAGGCCAACTGATGAGCCTGGGTTTGAAGTATTCGCAAGAGCAAGGACGAGTTTCCAAACATCGGAGCCCGAACCGAGCCGTGAAATTTATCTTCAGGCAACCGGGCGTGCAGATGACGTTGGCGTCTTACTGGGCATTTCCGTCGATGACACCGAACCGGCATACGATGGCAATGGAGACCTGATTCCGAACGTCAGCACGGAGCAGGGAAAGAAGATCACCAATATTCATGGGTCCATCGACTGGGATATATCAGCTGAACAGTATTTTCAATTGACTGCCAATCGATATAGTCGGAAAGACGTACTGGGCGATACTGCGATTCTGGAAAGCTTTGGAGATCCGGCAACGGGAGAGTTTTCGTCGGCGCGTTTCGGTGATGCCTTCTATACCGATTATGACGCGATCTACTACGGAACTCCAGAGGTCGATCCATCGACCCTTCCGTTTGAATTGGTGCCCGGTGAGCAAGAGTACACCAACGCTACCGCGACCTACGAACACTCCGATATCCTGGGTTCGAAGTTTCAGGCTACAGCGCTTTACCATCGATATCCCCTGACGTTCCCTTTTTTCAGATTTTTGGAGCTTGACGTCTCACAAGAGCGTCTTCGCAAGAGGACAGGCCTCCGTACCAATGTGGATACACCGCTAGACAATTTGGGGCTGCCGGTTGGGACGCGTGTTGTATGGGGTGCAGACTGGATGCGGAACTCGGTCGACGAAGGGGATAACGTAGGTGGGCCCGACGGCGTTGTGAAAAAAACGAGGACCACTCAGCGGGTTACCCCTTGGATTGAACAAGACACGATCGGCATTTTCGGCCAAATCGAGGTTCCTCTCGGCCAGTTTCTTCTCAGCGGTGGTGTTCGGTATGAAAACTACGACATCACGATGCTCGACGCTGAATTTACCTACGGTGGATTTTTCGAGGGCGGAGAAATCGATTATGACGAGGTGGTGTTCAACGCCGGACTCGTCTACTACGCAAACCCGGCGCTGGACTTGTACATGAGCTTCACACAGGGTCTTGACGTCACACAGGTTGGCCGAGCCGCATTTCAGGTCGAGAGCGCTGCGCTTATCGATCCGGAGGCGGCAGTCACAGATTCCTGGGAAATCGGAGCTCGGTCCGACCTTGGCTCAGTTCGCCTCGAGGCTGCCGCTTTCTACTCGGACAGCGAACTGGCGTCGCGAACCCAGCCGGTTGCTGCGGCGGGCGGCTTTGCGCTGCCGCTGCGCCAGCCTGAGGAAATCTGGGGCCTCGAAGGATCGGTCAGCGCACAGGTATCAGATCGGCTGTCGCTCGGCGGGACATTTACCTGGAACGATGGAGAGCGCAAACTGGATGACGGGGGGGCCGAGCCGCTGCAGAACTACTTTCTGTCGCCGACCACTTTGACCGGCTATGCCAACTGGTCACCGCTGCGGTGGCTGAATACAAGATTGCAAGTTGTACATACGTTCAGCAGCGACGATTTTGAGCCCGGCGCCGGGTTTGGCCGCGGAGATTTTGAGAATCTGACACTTGTCGATGCCTCGGTCTCCATGGTGAATGAACGCTGGGGCCAGTTCGATCTTGGATTCAGCAATTTGTTCAATGAAGTGGATGTCGCGCCGGGAGAGCGGGCGAGTAATCTCGGCTTCAACTTCATTGCAATTCCGGGTCGAACGGTCTCGCTTTCGTACAGCTATCGGTTCCAGTCTGGACGGTAGTGGATGGACCTCAACGAAGCGTCTCGTTCTCAGTCGAAACGATTAATTGAGGCGCTGGAAAGGCACGCGACAGGGCATGTCGGGGCAGCCGTAGAAATCCTGAAGGATGGATTGCGGTCTGAAAATGCTTCTCCCGAGGAGCTTCGCACATTGGCGCGTCTTGCGCTCGACGTGGGTGATGCACCGCTGGCGATACAAGCAGCTGGGCAACTGCTCGAGAAGCAACCAGACGATGCGAACGGGCTGTCCTCATTTGCTCGAGCTGCTCGGCAACTTTCGTCTCCAGAGTCCGAGCCGGCGCGCAGGCGTCTGGAGCACAAAGCGCGAACCTCTTCAGAAGCGGCGTTCGGAAGGGCGCTCCTGGCTCTGGATGTCCGCGCGGGCAGTGAGGCCATACCATGGCTTGATCTTGCCGTTTTTCTGGCTCCTGAGCACGTGCCTGCACGATCCTTGCGGGCTGGTTGCCTGGTGCGCGCCAAGCGATTCTCCGAGGCGCGAGCCGACTATGACAAAGTCCTGGACCATGATCCCAAACAGGTTCGTGCGCTTTTGGGGCGTGCCCGTCTCAATGGAATGACGGGTGACTTTACAGCCGCCGAAGCGGATTATCGAGCCATACTGACGCTGGTTCCCGGTTACGCGCCGGCCTTGTCCGGGCTGCTCGGGTTGAATCTGGCCGATGCGGAGCAGCTTCGACGCCAATCGGAGCGAGCGCTGTCCGGCGATCGGCTTCTTGATGGGCATCGCGTCGAGGTCCTGTATGCTCTGGCTAAAAGTTATGCCAATGAAAATCGACCAAAGCGCGCATGGACGGCTGCGAGAAGAGCGAATCGATATCAGGCTTCCAACGGGCAGTTCGACGAAACTGGTTTGCGTGTTCAGCTGGCGCTTGACCGGACATTCATATCCCACACGCCGAAGGAACGAGATGGGCCGATAGACCCATGTCCTGTTCTGGTCTGCGGTATGCCGAGAAGCGGTACTACGCTTGTCGAGTCTATACTGGCTCGGCATGCCGACGTCGAGGCTGCTGGAGAAGTCCCTTTCTTTAGAAATGCCGCTCGCTGGCTTGGGGCGCAGCCTGAGCCCGCAAAGGCGCTTCTTTCACGACGAGTTGAGTTGAGGAGGGGCTATCTGGCCAGGCTTCGAGCGATCTCCCCCGATGCTTCGTTGGTCGTCGATAAGATGCCTGAGAATTGGCGTTTTCTGGGGCTGGCTCATGCGCTGCTTTCTTCCATTCCCGTCGTCTGGGTGCAGAGAGACCCTCGAGACGTTGCCGTCTCGATTTATCTGGAACATTTCGCGCCGGCCGAGTCGTTTGCGCACGACCTGGGTTCCATCACGGCCATGATCAAGGCTCAACAGGACACTCTGAGGTTCTGGCTGAATGACTCGAGTCATCGTATTGTCGTTGTGAGGTACGAGACCCTGCTACACGATCCCGACGCCGAAATTCCCAGGCTACTCCGTGAACTGGGATTGGCTTTTGATAAAAACTGCCTGCGGCCCGAGGAAGATGACCGGCCCATTGATACTCCCAGCCGATGGCAGGTGCGCCAGCGCCTCAACACCCGGTCCATAGGCAGATGGCGAAATTATGAGCAATTCGCCCCCGATCGCTTCAAGTTGCTTACAGATCTGGCGATGCAGAAATGAAACGCACCTGGTTCAGGGTCCACAGCTTCACGGGCGTTATTACAGGCCTGCTCCTGTTCGTGATCTGTTGGAGCGGGACATTCGCCGTGTTCTCGAAAGAGCTGGATTGGTTGGCCAGTCCGGAGCTGAGAGTGGAACCGCTAGCGCAGTTCTCGACATGGGGCGAAATTCAGGCTGCGGCACAAGCCGCCGTTCCGGGGGCGACCGTGAACAGCATTTTTGCACCACTGAACGAGCGAGCCGCAGCGCAGTTGTTCCTGACGGCAGAAGACGGGCAAGCGCTGGAGGTCTGGGTCAATCCGTACACGGCTGAGGTGACGGCGATGTCGACCAGTCGTTACACGATCCAGCGTTTCTTTCGAAGCTTCCATATGTCGTTTTTCATTCCGACTGCAGGCCTGTACCTTGTGACCTTGTTCGGGATTACGCTTCTCCTCTCTCTGGGCGCGGGGTTGATGTTCTATAAGCGATGGTGGAGCAGATTCCTGAGGTTCAAGTCAGGAAATGGACGAATATTCTGGAGCGAGTTACACAAGACGTCCGGACTATGGAGTATCTGGTTCGTGCTTCTGATCGGCGTGACAAGCGTCTGGTACTTGTTCGAGATATCCAGGCTGGATTTCGGAGATGGCAAAGTCAGGTACGCAGGTTCGGGGGAGTATGCGGTCATGCAGATTCCGGAACCAGCCGGGAGCGAACGGCTGCCAACCCTGTCCTTGAACGACATAGTCGAAAGCCTGGCTAGTGACTGGCCGGAGTTCGAAATCAGCGCAATTCATCATGACTGGCCCGTCGAAGGTTCGGTTTCGTTTGAGGGGGATAGCCGTTTCCCGCTCGTGCGCGAAAGAGCGAACCAAGCCCATGTCGATCCGGTGACGGGTAAGCTGCTACTGCAGCACGCCTGGCACGAACTTCCGGTCTATTGGTTGTGGTCCGATATGGCCGATCCACTCCACTTCGGGGATTTCGGAGGAATTTGGAGTAAAGCGGTATGGTTCGTGTTCGGCGTGATTCTTTCCGGTCTGATTCTTTCAGGAACCTACTTACACTCGAAACGACTGATCCAGGAAGCTCGAGGGCGACGCCGGCACCGATGGCCGGGAACCTTAGCAGCGATTCTGGTTTCGGTTTTCGTGCTGATAGCGGCAGTTCCTTTCGGGCTATTCGAGGCGCGTGAATACTATGGAGAGTCGATCAACGGCGTCAAGCAGTTGCCGTCGTTGGCTACCGGAGTCAAATGGATCTTGATGATCTGGTTGTCGCTTACTCTAGGTATTATTTTTCTATGGGTACGTGCGTTTTGGTCTGCACTTCATACCAAACGGGCAGTTTGAAGGGGCATTCAAACAAAAAGCGACTCCTCACTTGCGCGGGGAGATCGGCACCGGAAGAACTGCTGCGAGGTCTTGCAACCCTTCTTGGATAAGCGAATAACAAGCGTCTGTCGTCGGGATTCGCCTTTGGCGGAAGGGATGGTGGGTCCGTGTTGTCGTCCCGGGTTGCCGGGCTGTTGCTCATCGCCGGCACGTTGATGGTTGCAAGCGGAACCTGCTCGATCCGAACGCGCATTTTTCCCAAGAAAAAGGCTCATGATCTTCCTTCTCTCGGGGCTGGCCTTCGGTGTGGCGATTTTTCCCCGTTCAGTTTCGAATCCGCTCGATATCGAAAACGATTTCCCGGGCATGCAAGCGCACTGGATTCTTCTGTTTCCGGCCTGGCTGTGGATACTGATTAGGGCTGCGCTGACGAGTGCTGGATACCTGGGCTAGCGGGCCATGCGCAGCGCTTGAGTTCAATGGACTGCTTCCTCAAAAAAAAAGCGCTGGCCTGTCGCTGCATCGATTCAAGTAGTGCGTCTGGCGAGATTGGCGGCCGAACGAATCACGCTGTCGCCGGACTGCGTTCAGCAGCTCGTATCCGGCAGCAAGCCAGGTTGCGAATGAGCTGAATTTTCGGGATGGCGTGGAATGCGCGGTGAAACTGCGCGATGCCGCTCTTGACCCGTTGGCTGATTTTTGATTGGATAGGCTTCGGCAGCGTTCAAGGAATTGGCAATCCGTAATGAAGGAGGGGTGGGGTGCAAGGCTGGTTTCCGATAATCGGTAGTGCGGTGGTGGTCGGCATGATCGCGGCGGTCGCTGGTGTGTTTCTTCACGCTACAGTGATTCGAAGTGGTTCCTGCTGGGTATGCTCGGGTTCTTTCTGATCGCTGAGGTGCTGCTTGCCGTCAAAGTCGTCATCGGAGCGGGTGTGCCGGCGTATAACCTGATCCTGCTTTCGATGGCGGTGGGAGGAGCGTTTGTGTATTGTAGCTTGCTGCGATCCCGACACCGCCGAGCGTGATGCGCACGGGCGATTCCGGTCAACCTGATTTCCCGGTGGTCTTCCCCTGGCTTGTCCGCTTGACTGCAGCAATCCGGAGATGATGGAGTCCGTTCTTCAACCATTCCGCGCCTGGCGGTTGCGGTTGACGTTGGCATGGCGCGGCCGTGTGGCTGACTTTGACAACCGGCAGCGTTACCGTCGGGTTTGCCGTTGAGGGCGAGCGCGGCCGCGATCGATCGCACGGCTCCGCCAGTCCGAGCTGTCTGCGCATCTTCGTGTCCAGATCGGCCAGCGAAAGCGTGGTCATGACGTTTCCTCCTCGGTCGGGACTGCGCTGACGACCAGCCGCAGCGGGCCGCCGGCTTCGAGTGCGTCGATGGGCCAGCAGGTGATCAGGGTCAGCAGCGGGCCGGGTGCGTCGAGGTCGAGATCGGTGGTTCTGGAATCGACGATTCGTCTTTCCGAGACCTGCCAGCGCCCGAGTTCGCCGCTCGATCGTTCCAGCTCCAGCGTGTGCCCTTGCCGCAGGTCGCCGAGGAACCGGAAGTGTGTGTCGCGGTGGGCGGCGATGACGGTGTGGCCGTAGGCGCCGGTGGCGATGCCCGGGCCCCAGGCGAGGTTCGGCGTTTCGATGCCCTCGACGACCAGCCGGTCGAGCTTGAGTTCGGGCACGAACAGCCGCGCGGCGGGGCGAGTTCGCGCGCCGGGCCAGGGAGGTGCCGGCTCGGCTTCTGCGCGATGCCACGCGCGCTCCATCAGCTGCTGGCCGAGCCAGCCCTTGCTCTGGATCCAGGCGAAGCGACCGGTCTCGGCCAGCCCGAGCAGCGCAACCGCGACGAAAATTGCGCGCGCCATCACCGCGGTACCTCCGGCTCGGCTTGCCCGGCGTCGTCGGACTCGTTTCTGCGCAGTCGACGGTTGAAGATCAGCAGCAGCACGATGGTCAGGATCGACAGCCCGCGCAGGCCCGCTTCAATCGATCCGGCGTCGGTGGCCGGCATGGCCAGGATCGCGATGCTCCGATCGGCCGGTGCCGTGCCGGCCACTTCGGTCCGCTTCAGAGCGGCCTCGCGGCTGCGTCGCGGCGTGCGATCGACCGCCGAGAGGCTGGTCAGCGACGAGACGACGCCGTAGTCCAGCGCGGTCAGCAGCATCTCGTCGTGCCGAAGCTGCGGATCCATCGCATCGCCGCGGCCCTCCAGCCCCTCGATTCTTGCCTGAGCCCAGCGTCGCGCCACGCCGTTTGCGAAGTGAAACCGCGACAGTGGCCAGTCGAGATCGACGAATCGCAGGTCGCGCAGGCCGGTGACGCGAATCGCACCGGTGCCGAGCATCGAGACGGGCGTTTCGAAACGCGCGTGCACCAGCAGCGGCTCGCCGACATACAGGTCGGGCAGCCGCTCGGGCCAGGTTTCGGCCGTTTCCGGCCAGTCGATCCGCAGGTCCTCGAGCACCGGGCTTTCGAGCTGCAGCAGCAGCTCCTCCATCCGCCCGGCGACGTCTCGCGGATCGGCGATTCGGGTCAAGGCGCCGCGACCGTGCGAAGCCAGGCGGGAAAGAAACGAAGCGTTGACGCCGTGGCCGATGCCGACCGCGAACAGCCGCGCCTCGCCCAGGTCGTGTTCAATGCGCTCGACGATCGCGGTTTCGTTGGCCACGGCGCCGTCGGTGATGAAAACCACCTGGCGCAGGTAGCCCGGGGCGGCCTCGGCTGCGAGCGCGCGGGCCAGCGCGGCGTCGAATTCCGTACCGCCCTTGGCTTCGAGCCGGGAGATGAAGTCTTCGGCGGCCTGCAGGGTGTCTGTCGACGCCGAGACCGGCGAACGAAACGCCGCCCGGCTGCGACCGTTGAAAGCGACGATGTTGAACCGGTCCTCGGCATCGAGGCGCTTCAGCGCAAAGCGCACCGCGTCGCGCGCCTGCTCGAAAGCGCCGCCCTCCATCGATCCCGAGCGATCGAGCACGACGATCAGCTCGCGTCTCAGATCGACGGCACGAAAGTCTTCCGGCGGGAGCAGCATGAGCAGCGCATGGGCACGATCGCTCAGCTCTTCGACGTACAGCGCGCCGCGCACCTCGTTCGACGCAACGGCGCGCCAGACCAGCTCGAAGTCGCGGCCCGGCGCCGGAGTCGAAGCCAGCTCGACGGTGCGTTCGCTTCCCCGGCCTTGGATGCGGGCATCGTGGTGCAGGCTGGCGATTGCGGCGATCTCGAAGCCGGCGTTCAGCGCAACGTGGAGTTGGAAAGGGCTGTCCGCGCCGTCGTCCAGGGGCATTGGCGGCAGCGGTGCTTCGGTCGGCGCGAACGGCGTGTCTGCAATCGATTCCGGCGAGTCGACCGGACGACCGGCGCCGTTGTCGTAGCGCGTGAGCGTTGTCGTGGGGAAGCGCAGACAGAACTCGCCGTGACGGAAGGTCACCTGCTGACCGAAGCCGATGGTCACTTCGACCGGCTCGCCGGGTGCGATGTTGGTCAGCCGGGTGGAGAACAGGTTGCCTCGATGGCGCTCGACCAGCCCGGCGCTGCGTCCTTCGCGGCGTGCGCGTTCGAAGGTCTCTCGCGCGGCCCGGCGCTCGCGGACCACGCCCTCGATGAGGCGCTCGCCGATACGGACCCGGAGTTCATCGACCACCGCGCCGTCGGGCAGTGGAAACACGTATCGGCCTTCGACCCAGTCCTCGGTCTGGTTGACGAAGGTCTGGCGGACCTCGGTACGTGCCAGCAGTCCGTTGATCTCGATGCGCACGTCGGTGGCGCGGCTGAGCACCGTTTGCGTTTCGCCGCCGCCAACCAGCTGGAGTCCGGTTTCCAGTTGCCCGATCGCAGCGCCCGGTAGGCACAGCCAGAGCATCAGCGCGGCCGGCGGCAGCCGGCGAATCGTGTCGCCGTCGCGTGCGGCGGGCAGATGGGTGCGGCGCATGGCGGTTTTCCGTTCCAGCGGGGGTTGCACGACATTGCAACCCGCGGCGCGGGCGCGCAGCCGTCCGGAATCGGGCAATTCGCCGAGCGGATGTGGCAGAAATCTGGCAATCGCAGCGACGCGGGCCCGGTCGCATGTCGGCGACAGTAAGCTAGGCTCATGAGCCGCCGCATTGCCGTCGTCGAGGACGAAACCCCGATTCGCGAGAACTATCTCGACGCGCTTCGGCGCCAGGGCTATTCGGCCGAGGGTTACGCCGACCGGTCCGCCGCCGAGCGCGCGTTCGACGCGGCGCTGCCGGACCTGGTGATCATCGACATCGGCCTGGGCGACGAGCCGGAAGGCGGCTTTGCGCTGTGCCGCACGCTGCGGGCGCGCTCGGAGCGACTGCCGATCCTGTTCCTGACCGCGCGCGACAGCGAGCTGGACGCGGTCTCGGGGCTGCGCCTGGGCGCGGACGATTATCTGACCAAGGACATTTCCATCCCGCACCTGATGGCCCGGATCAGCGCGCTGCTGCGCCGGCTGGAGGCGTTCGAGCGCACCCCGGGTGCGGCCGGGACGATCGTGCGCGGGCCGCTGTCGCTGGACCCGGACTGCATGACCGCGACCTGGCACGACCGGCCGGTGGACCTGACGGTGACCGAGTTCTGGATCGTGCATTCGCTGGCCCGCCACCCGGGGCACGTGCGAAGCCGCGAGCAGCTGATGAGCGCGGCCAGCCTGGTGGTCGACGAATCCACGATCACCTCCCACATCAAGCGCATCCGGCGCAAGTTCCAGCACCTGGACGCCGGATTCGACCGGCTGGCCACGGTGCACGGGGCCGGTTATCGCTGGCTGGCCGGCGAATGAAACTGCGCGGCCGGTTGTTGCTGGTCACCGGCGTGGTCGTGCTGCTGCCGCTCGTCGGCCTGCAGTTCGTCGCCCAGGTCGAGCGCACGCTGCGCAGCGGGCTGGAGCAGACCGCGGTCGATGCGGCCCGTTCGCTGGCCGCGGTGGCGCCGCGGCCGCTGTTCGAACCGACCGAATCCGCGGCGCTGTACGTGCAGGACGCGACCCAGCCGCTGCTGCTGGACGGCTACGGCGACGACTGGGCCTCGTGGCTGGCGGTCAGCGATCGGCTTGGTCCCGAGGGACGTGAGCCGGCGCCGGCCGACGCGCCTCTGACGTCGTCGCGACCGCTGTCGCTGGCGCTGGCCGATGCGCCCTCGGGGCTGTACCTGCTGCTGCGCATGCGCGACGCGCAGACCCGCTTCTCGCGCTCCCCGGACGATCCCGGCGAGGTCGTCGAGCTGGCATTCGAGCGGGACGGGCGCCGTGCAAGCGTTCGCCTGGCGCCGGCTGCACCGGGCCGCATCGTGCGCCGCGGCGAGCCTGCCGGCTGGCCGACGCTAATCGGCCAATGGCAGGTGCGCGCCGAAGGCTGGAACCTGGAGATGCGGCTCGCCGAGCGCGATCGGCCGGAACGCATCGGCCTGGTGGTGACCGACCGCGACGATGCCGGGTCGGCGCGGCGCTTCGGCATCGACGAGCCGGTGGTGCTGCTACGTCGCGATGCGGGCCTTTCCGATGGGCTGGCGGCGCTGACGCCGGCGGGCTTGCGGGTGTGGATGGTGTCGCGGTCGGGCTATGTACTGGCGCACGCCGACCGCGGCAGGGCAGGTGCCGGTTCGGGCGTGGCGCCGAATCGCCTGCAGGCGCTGTTGTTCGAGCGCCTGGCGGCCGACGCGCTGACCGATTCGAACGCCTCACCGTCGAACCGCGTCCGGCTGGTCGGCGCCGATCTCGAAGCCGCACGCGAGGGGAGCAGTCAGCCGGTCTGGGCCATCGAGCCATCCGGGTCCGGCCCGGGCGCGCGGGTGCGCGTGGCCGTGCCGCTGGACCCGGCGCGGCCGGACGGGTCGCTGCTGGTGGTCGAGCGCGATGCCGATGCGCTGATGCTGCTGGCCAGCGACGCGGTGGTTCGGCTGGCCGGCGCCAGCTTGCTGATGTTCGTGTTCGCCGCCGGCGTGGTGCTGGCGTTCGCGGCCTGGCTGTCGCTCAGGATCCGGCGCCTGCAGCGCGCAGCCGACAGCGCCGTGGGCGAGGACGGGCGCGTCGTCGGCACGCTGCCGCCCGCGCGCGGCGACGACGAGCTGGCGGTGCTGTCACGCAGCATGACCTCGCTGCTGGAGCGCCTGCGCGTGCACCAGCAGTACCTGCGCACGCTGGCCGACCGGCTGGCCCACGAGCTGCGCACGCCGCTGGCGATGATCGGCTCGTCGCTGGACAACCTCGATCAGCAGCTCGGCGAGGCCGGACCGGTGGACGCCGAACAGGCCCGGCGCACGCTGCAGCGGGCCGGCGAGGGCAGCCGCCGCCTGCAGCGCATCGTACGCGCCATGAGCCAGGCCGAGCGGCTCGAGGACGCGCTGTTCGACGAGCCCTTCGCGCGCTTCGACCTGGCCGGGCTGGTGCGTGAATATGCCGATGCGCGCGCCGCCAGTCTGAGCGACCGGTTCGTCGAGCGACCCGATCGAATTCTTCCGGTGCCGGTGGTCGGCTCCGGCGACCTGATCGCGCAGCTGCTCGACAAGCTGTTCGACAACGCCGTCGACTTTACGCCCGCCGGCGGCATGATCCGGGTGCGCGTGGCGCGAAGCAGCGGGCGGGCGCGGGTGGAATTGGACAACGAAGGACCCGGGATCGATGCCGCGACCGCCGAGTCGATGTTCGAGCCGATGGTGTCGCACCGCACCGAGCGCGGCGAGCAGCCGCATTTGGGGATGGGCCTGTTCATCGCCCGGCTAATCGCCGAGCGCCACGACGGGCGGATCCATCTGGAGCCGATTGAGGGCGGGACGCGGGCGGTGTTCGAGATGCCGCTGGCCGGTGACGAGCGCTAACCGTAGATCAGCCGCGCGCGGTCGATGGCCGGGACACCCTCGAATGCGGCCAGCAGCTCCGAGCACGGTTTGACGCGCCAGTTCTCGCCGAGCTTCAGCCGCGCCCGGGCGCGACCGTTGCGATAGTCGACGATCACCGGGGTTTCGCCGTGCCGATAGGGCTTGAGCGTGGCCGCCAGCAGTTCGTGGATGTCGGAATTCGAGGTCGACGGCGCCAGCTCGATGTGCAGGTGGCGGGCGAATCGCTGGCGCGCCTGGTCCAGGCTGTAGACCTGTTCGGCGATCATCCGGAAGCCGCCGTTGAAGTCGTCGACCTCGACGCTGCCGCTGGCGACGATCACTTCGTCGGCGACCAGCAGTTCGGCACAGTCGGCCAGGTTGCGCTCGAACACCGCGACTTCCAGCCGCCCGCTGCCGTCGTCGATGGCCACGAACGCGCCCTTGCCCGGGCGCCGGCGCACGGCGACGATCAGCCCGGCCAGCGTCATCGGCAGTCCCTGGGAACGCCGGCCCGGCCGGGTGGCGGGGGCGGCCTCGCCGAATCGATCGCCGACCGCGCCCAGTCCGCAGGTGGCGAAGCCGGCGATCTCGTCGACCAGGTCGTCCATCGGATGGCCGCTGAAGTACAGCCCCAGCGTCTCGCGCTCGGCGCGCAGGCGCTGGCGCGAGGTCCAGTCCGGCACCTCGGGCAGCGTCTCGTCGTCGGCCGCGGCGTCCGATGCGCCGGCAGCCGACCCGCCGAACAGGCTGGCCTGGCCGGCGGCGGTATCGGCCTGGTGGCGCTCGGCGGCCGACCACGCATCGGGCAGGGCCTGGGAAAGCGCCGATCGGTTGCTGGCGATCGAGTCCAGCGCACCGGCGCGGATCAGGGTCTCGACCGTCTTGCGCGTCATCCCGGCCAGGTCGACCTCACGCAACATGCGGTGCAGCGATTCGAAGGCACCGACGCCGTCGCGCGCCGTGGTGATCGCCTCGATGGCGCCTTCGCCGACGCCCTTGATCGCGCCCAGCCCGTAGCGGATCGCGCCGTCCTCGACCTCGAAACGCCAGTGCGAGCGGTTGACATCGGGCGGCCGGACCTCGAGCTGCATCGCGCGGCAGTCCTCGATCAGGTTGGCGATCTTGTCGGTCTTGTCGAGATCGGCCGACAGCACCGCGGCCATGAACTCGGCCGGGTAGTGCGCCTTCAGCCACGCGGTCTGGTAGGCCACCAGCGCGTAGGCTACCGAGTGCGACTTGTTGAAGCCGTAGCCGCCGAAGGTCTCGATCTGGTCGAACAGCTGCTCGGCGTCCTGGGCGTCCATGCCTTTTTCGATCGCGCCCTGGACGAAGCCGGCGCGCTGCTCGGCCATCAGCTTCGGGTCCTTCTTGCCCATGGCCTTGCGCAGCACGTCGGCCGCGCCCAGCGTGAAGCCGGCCACCTGCTGCGCGATCTGCATCACCTGTTCCTGGTAGACGGTCACGCCGTAGGTGGGCTGAAGGATGGATTCGGCCAGCGGGTGCGGGTATTCGACCCGGGCGCGGCCGTGCTTGCGCTCGACGTAGAGATCGATCATCCCGGCCTGGATCGGCCCCGGCCGGAACAGCGCGACGGCGGCGACGATGTCGTCGAAGTTGTCGGGCGCCAGCTTCCTGAGCACGTCCTTCATGCCGCGCGATTCGAGCTGGAACACGGCCGTGGTGTGTGCCTTCTGCAGCAGCTTGAAGGTATCGGCGTCGTCCAGCGGCAGTTCGTCGAGGTCGAAGGCCGGCTCGCCGTTGGCGGTTCGCCGCCGGTTCACCGATTCCAGCGCCCAGTCGATGATAGTCAGGTTGCGCAGGCCGAGGAAATCGAACTTCACCAGCCCGATCGCCTCGACGTCGTTCTTGTCGAACTGGGTCACCACCGAACCGGTGCGCGGGTCGGTGTAGAGCGGCG
>CAYPZP010000032.1:0-21484 GCA_964415285.1 uncultured Halomonas sp.
GGCGCGCGAGCTCGGGCGCATGCTCGAAACCGTGACCGGTCCGGACGGCACCGCAACGCGCGCCGCGATCAACGGCTACCGGGTCGCGGCCAAGACCGGCACGACGCGCAAGGTCGGCGTGTCCGGCTATAGCGATCGTTACGTGTCCAGCATCGCCGGCTTCGCGCCGGTGAGCCATCCGCGTATCGCCGCGGTCGCGATCGTCCAGGATCCCGGCGGTGACGACTACTACGGCGGCGTCGTTGCCGGGCCGTTGTTCGGCCGGGTGATGGCCGACGCGCTGCGCCTGATGAACGTACCGCCCGATCACGTCGCGTCGCTGCTGGCCGATGCAGGGAGCGCGCCATGAAAGCGCTGAGCCAGGTGCTCGACGGGCTGGTCTCAGGGCCGATTCCGCAGGTCACGATCGCCGGCCTGTGCGTGGATTCGCGCAATGTCGCGCCGGGAGATGCATTCGTCGCGTTGCGCGGTGCAAGCGGCCACGGCATGCGCTTCGCCGCCGATGCCGTCGCCGCCGGGGCGGCTGCGATCATCGACGACGGTTTCGAAACGCCACCCGCCGAGCTTGCCGAGCGCTGCATCACGGTGCCGGAATTGCCCGATCGGCTGGCGCTCCTCGCCCGGCGTTTCTGGGACCAGCCCGACGAAGCCCTGGAGATCGATGCCGTGACCGGCACCAACGGCAAGTCTTCGGTTGCCTGGTTGCTGGCGCAGGCGCTCGACGGCGGCGTCGTCGGCACCTTGGGAATCGGGGCGCCGGGTGCGCTGGCGCCTGGACAGCACACCACCCCGGACACCATCGGGCTTTACCGGGCGCTGGCGCGGTTGCGCGATACCGGTTTCCGTCGCGTCGTGCTCGAAGCGTCGTCGCATGCGCTCGACCAGCGTCGCCTGGCCGGGCTGCGTTTCCGCACCGTGATGTTCACCAACCTGGGCCGGGACCACCTGGACTATCACGGTTCGATGGCCGCCTACGGTCGCGCCAAGGCCCGGCTGTTCGAGGATTTCTCCAGCCGTCACCAGATCATCAACTCCGACGACGCGTTCGGCCGCGAACTGGCCGAAGCGCTGACCGGCAGCGGTGGCCTGATCCGCTACGGCCTGGACAAGACGCACGCGCCCGAAGTTCTGGGCGTGGTCCGCAATGTCGCGCTCGACGGCATCCAGCTCGACATCAATTCCCCGATCGGCCGGGTCTGCTGCTCCAGCCGGCTCATCGGCCGGATCAACGCCAGCAACCTGACGCTGGTGGTGGCCAATCTCGTCGCCCGTGGCTTCTGCATCAGCGACATTGCCGACATCGTTGCGCGCCTGACTCCGGTGCCGGGACGAATGAACCGTATCGAGGGTCCGGCGGGTCAGCGCGTGGTGATCGACTATGCGCACACGCCCGATGCGCTGGCCGCGGCGCTGGCGGCGTTGCGTGAGCTCACCGCCGGGCGCCTGGTGTGCGTATTCGGCTGCGGCGGCGAGCGCGATCGCGGCAAGCGACCGGAAATGGGGCGGATCGCCGAGGCCGGCGCCGACGAGGTGATCCTCACCAACGACAACCCGCGTCGCGAGGATCCGATGCGGATCCTGCGCGAAATCCAGCAAGGCATGGCGCGGCCCGATCGCACGCGGGTGATCCCGGACCGCGCCGAGGCGATCGCGGACGCGGTCTCCTCGGCCGGTCCCAGCGACTGCGTGCTGGTCGCCGGTAAAGGACATGAACGCACCCAGGACTTCGGTTCCCGGGTTGCCGAGTTCTCGGACTTCGACGCCGTGCGCAGCGCGTTGACGGAGGCCGCATGATCCGGCTGATGTTCGAGCAGGCCGCGCAGGTGGTCTCGGGGCGTCTGCAGGTCGCTTCCGGCAGCGAGGCCGGCGATGCGTTCAACGGCATGACGCACGATACCCGGCGCCTGGCGCCCGGGAACCTGTTCGCCGCGCTGCCCGGCGGCCGCGACGACGGCCACCGTTTCGTGGCCGACGCCGCGCGCGCCGGTGCCGTCGCGGCGCTGGTCCAGCGATCCGTGGATGCGCCGCTGACCCAGATCGTGGTTCCCGACGTGATCCGGGCCATGGGTCTGCTCGCGCATCACTGGCGGCGCTCGCTTCCGGTCCGGGTGATCGGCATTACCGGCAGCAACGGCAAGACCACGGTAAAGAACATGCTGGCCGCGGTGCTCGGCCGCGTCTCGCCGACGCTGGCGACCGGCGGGAACTACAACAACGAGATCGGCGTGCCGCTGACGCTGGCCGGACTCGACGCCAGTCATCGCTACGCGGTGATCGAAATGGGCTGCGGCCGGCCCGGCGACATCGAGTATCTCGCCGGTATTGCCGCACCGGAGGTGGGCCTGGTCACCAATGCCGGCCCGGCGCACCTGGATGGACTCGGCGACCTCGACGGCGTGGCCCGAACCAAGGGCGAGATGTTCGCGGCGCTGGATGCCGACGGCACCGCGGTCATCAACCGCGACGATCGCTACTACGAATACTGGGCCGGGCTGTGCCCGCAGGCGCGCCGGATCACGTTCGGATCGCACGCCGAAGCCGACGTGCGATGGGCCGATGGCTCGGGTCGCGAGCGCGTGATCACCGAGCTCGGCGAGTTCGAGCTGTCGCTTCAGCTTCCCGGCATCCACAACCGGATCAACGCGCTGGCGGCGACCGCGGCGGCGCTGGCGCTGGGCATCGATCTCGACGCGATCGCCGACGGGCTGGCGCACGTGACGCCCGAGCCCGGTCGGCTCGAGACGCTGGCCACCGACCAGGGATGGCACCTGATCGACGACAGCTACAACGCCAATCCGGCCTCGCTGTATGCGGCGCTGCAGGTGCTGGGTCAGTGCGACGGCCGGCGCTGGCTGGTGCTCGGCGACATGGCGGAGCTCGGCGAGGACAGCGACAAGCTGCACCGCGAAATCGGCCGGGCGGCGCGCGATCTCGGTGTCGAGCGGTTGTTCACGGTCGGCGAGCGTGCGCACGCCGCGGCGGACGCGTTCGGCCGCGGAGCCGAGTCGTTCGACGCGATCGAAGACCTCATCGAGCGGCTCGGCGAGCAGCTCGAGCCTGACGTGCACTGCCTGGTCAAGGGGTCGCGATCGGCCCGGATGGAACGCGTCATCGAGCGCCTCTGCGGTCGGGAGGCGGAGCCATGCTGATGTGGCTGTTCGAAGACGTCCTGGCACTGGACATCGCCTTGTTCGGGTTCATCACCTTCCGCACCATCCTGGCCGCGCTCAGCGCCCTGATCGTATCGCTGGCGATCGGGCCGGTCTTCATTCGCTGGCTGACCGCACGCAAGGTCGGCCAGCCGATCCGCGAAGTCGGCCCGAGCACGCACTTCGACAAGGCCGGAACGCCGACGATGGGCGGCGCGCTGATCCTGATCTCGGTGGTTGTGGCCACCTTGCTGTGGGCCGATCCGGCCAACCGCTACGTCTGGACCGTGCTGTTCGTGACCGTGGCATTCGGTGCGATCGGATTCGTCGACGACTTCCGCAAGCTCAAGTACAACGACTCGCGCGGGCTGACCGCGGCAGCCAAATACGGACTCCAGTCGATCGCCGCGCTGGTCGCCGGTTCGTTCCTGTATCTGACCGCCGACGTTCCCGGCGCCACGACACTGCTGGTGCCGTTCTTCAAGGACATCATGGTGCCGCTCGGGCTCGGCTTCGTCGTGCTGAGCTACTTCGTCATCGTCGGCTCTTCCAACGCGGTCAACCTGACCGACGGGCTCGACGGCCTGGCGATCGTCCCGGCGGTGATGGTTGCGATCGGCCTCGGCATCTTCGCCTACGCCGCCGGCAACGCGATCTTCGCCGACTATCTCGGTTACCCGTTCATTCCCGGCGCCGGCGAGGTCGCGATCATCTGCGCCGCGCTGGCCGGGGCCGGGCTCGGTTTCCTTTGGTTCAACACCTACCCGGCGCAGGTGTTCATGGGCGATGTCGGCGCGCTTTCGGTCGGCGCGGCGCTGGGCACGATCGCGGTGATCGTGCGCCAGGAGCTGGTGTTCTTCCTGATGGCGGGCATCTTCGTGCTTGAGACGGTCTCGGTGATGCTGCAGGTGGCTTCCTACAAGCTCACCGGCCGGCGGATCTTCCGGATGGCGCCGCTGCACCACCACTTCGAACTCAAGGGCTGGCCCGAGCCCAAGGTCATCGTGCGCTTCTGGATCGTCGCGGTGATGCTCGTGCTGCTCGGCCTGGCGACGCTGAAGGTGCGCTGATGGGTGCTTCCCGCAGACAGGCGCGCCGCCACGGCAGCTCTCGCGACCCGGCCCGGGTCGATTCGACCCTGGTGCTCGCGGCACTCGCGCTGGTGTGCATCGGCCTGGTCATGGTGGCCTCGACGTCGGTTGCCGTGGCCGAGAAATACGCGGTCGGCCAATGGCATTTCTTCAGCCGGCACGTCGTGTTCGTGCTGCTGGGCGTGCTGCTGGCCGCGGCCGTGCAATGGCTGCCGACGCGCCTGCTGCAGCGAGCCGATCGCGTCTGCCTCCTGATCGCGCTGATCCTGCTGGGGGCGGTGCTGGTGCCGGGGTTGGGTGTCACCGTCAACGGCGCAACCCGCTGGCTGAACCTGGGCGTGTTCCGATTCCAGGCGGTCGAGGCGGTCAAGCTGCTGATGATCGTCTACGTCGCCGGGTATCTGGCCCGGCGTCCGGACCTGCACGAGGCCGGTGTGGTCGACACGCTCAAGCCGCTGCTGCTCGGCGGCGTGCTCGCGGTGCTCTTGCTCAAGCAGCCCGACATGGGCTCGGCCGTGGTGCTGATGGCGATTCTCGCAGGCATGGTATGGCTGGCTGGCGCGGCGTGGAAGTCGCTGGCGCTGCTGGGCATGGCGTCGGTTCCGCTGGTCACGTTCGCGGCGCTGGAGCCTTACCGGCTCGAGCGGCTGACCAGTTTCGGAGACCCGTTCGCCGACCCGTTCAATGCCGGATTCCAGCTGGTCCAGGCGCTGATCGCGATCGGTCGCGGCGAGCTGACCGGGGTCGGCATCGGCGCAAGCGTTCAGAAGCTGTTCTACCTGCCCGAGGCCCACACCGATTTCATCTTCGCGATCCTGGCCGAGGAGCTGGGGCTGATCGGCATCGCCGCGGTCGTGCTGCTGTTCGCGCTGCTGGTGCTGCGCATCTTCCACATCGGCGTGCGTGCCTATGCCGGCGGCGCCCTGTTCGCGGCGTTCGTTGCGTTCGGTGTGGGTCTTTGGATCGGCCTGCAGGCGCTGGTGAGCATGGGCGTGAATCTGGGCGTGCTGCCGACCAAGGGACTGACGCTGCCGCTGGTTTCGGCCGGCGGAAGCAGCATGCTGATGATGCTGCTCGCGCTTGGCCTGGTGATCCGGATCGCGCGCGAGTTCGACGACGGTCGCGCTCGGCGCCTGCGCCGGCAACCGGGGCTGCGGGCATGAGCGATGCGGCAACCGCCACGCTGTCGCTGCGCCACGGTGCGCGCATCATGATCCTCGCCGGCGGGACCGGCGGGCACATCTTTCCGGGCCTCGCGGTGGCCCGGGTGCTGCGCGACGCCGGCGCCTCGGTGGTTTGGCTGGGGACGCCGCATGGACTCGAGAACCGGGTGGTTCCCGCCGCCGGTATCGAGCTCGAACGCGTGGGCATTCGCGGATTGCGCGGGCGTGGCGCGGCTGGCTGGCTGGCGGCGCCGTTCCGCGTGCTGCGTGCCGTGATCCAGGCATCGCGGATCCTGCGCAGGGTCCGGCCCGAGTGCGTACTGAGCATGGGCGGTTATGCCGCCGGTCCCGGCGGCGTGGCCGCGCGACTCGCCGGAACGCCGATCGTGATCCACGAACAGAACGCGGTCGCCGGCTGGACCAATCGGCTGCTTCGCCCGCTGGCGCGAATCGTCTGCGCCGGGTTTCCCGGCGCGCTGACCGGGGCTCGCGTGACCGGGAACCCGGTTCGCGCCGAGATCGAAGCGCTGCCCGCCCCGGCGCAGCGCTATTGCGCTCGCACCGGACCGCTGCGCATGTTGATCGTCGGCGGCAGCCAGGGAGCGTCCGTTTTCAACCAGGTGGTGCCCGAGGCCCTGGCCCGGCTCTCCGCTGAACATCGTCCCGAAGTACGTCACCAGGCGGGGCGGCAACTGCAATCGGCAATCGAGAACTACAACCAAGCCGATGTCGCCGCGCACGTGACCGAATTCGTCGACGACATGGCGGAGGCCTGGGCCTGGGCCGACTTTGCGATCTGTCGGGCCGGCGCGCTGACCGTGGCCGAGCTGGCCGCGGCCGGCGTCCCGGCCATCCTCGTGCCGTTGCCTTCGGCCGTCGACGACCACCAGACCGCCAATGCGCGCTACCTCACCGATGCCGCGGCCGGCTGGCTGATGCCGCAGCCGGAATTCACCCCGGAATCGCTGGCCGAGCGGATCGACGAACTGCGCCGCGACGCGCTTGTGCCGATCGCCGAGCGCGCCCGGCAACGGGCCGTTCCCGATGCAGCGTTTCGGGTCGCCGGCGCCTGTGCCGAGGTGATCGCATGAGCCTGTCGACCCAGCGCCCGCCGCCGAGCCTGATGCACCGCGTCCGGCGGATCCACTGCGTCGGAATCGGCGGCGCGGGCATGAGCGGTATCGCCGAAGTGCTGGCCAATCTCGGTTTCGAGGTCAGCGGCTCCGACCTCTCGGAATCGTCGACGCTGGCGCACCTGCGCGATGCCGGAATCCGGGTCTCGGTCGGCCACGGTCCCGACCACGTCCGGGACGTCGACGTCGTGGTCGTGTCCAGTGCCATCGGCGCCGACAACCCGGAGTTGGTCGCTGCGCGCGAGAATCGGATCCCGGTCGTGGCGCGGGCCGAAATGCTGGGTGAGCTGATGCGCTTCCGCGCCGGAATCGCAGTCGCCGGCACGCACGGCAAGACCACGACGACGTCGCTGATCGCCAGCCTGCTCGCGGGTGCCGGCATGGACCCGACCTTCGTCGTCGGCGGCCTGGTCAACGCGTTCGGAACCAACGCGCGTCTCGGCCAGGGACGCTACCTGGTGGCCGAGGCCGACGAGTCGGATGCTTCGTTCCTGCTGCTGCAACCGGTCATCTCGGTGGTCACCAACATCGATCGCGATCACCTCGACGCCTACGGCGGCAGCTTCGATCGGCTGCAGGGGGCTTTCCTCGAATTCCTGCACCACCTGCCGTTCTTCGGCGTTGCGGTGATGTGCATCGACGACCCGCACGTTGCCGAGTTGGTGCCGGACGTCGGTCGCACCGTGATTACCTACGGCCTGGATCCCTCGGCCGACGTGCGCGCCGCCGACATCAAGCAGCACGGACGGCGGATGCGCTTTTCCATGGGCCTGCCAGGGGCGGATTCGCCGCTGGCGGTGGACCTGGCCCAGCCGGGCCGGCACAACGTGCTCAATGCGCTCGGCGCTGCCGCGGTCGCCTGGGAACTGGGCCTGGATGCCGAGGCCATCCAGTCCGGATTGAACGCCTTCGCCGGCATCGGCCGACGCTTCGCCGAGGTCGGCGAGCTTGCCTTCCCGGCCGGAAGGGCGCTGGTGTTCGAAGACTACGGTCACCACCCCACCGAGCTCGACTCGGTAATCCAGGCCGCCCGCGGCGGCTGGCCGGACCGGCGGCTGGTCATGCTGTTCCAGCCGCATCGTTACACCCGCACCCGGGACCAGTTCGACGCGTTCGCGCGCGTTCTGGCCGAGCCCGATGCAGTCATCCTCGGAGACATCTACCCGGCCGGTGAAGCGCCGATCGCCGGGATCACTTCCGATGCGCTGGCTGCCGCGGTCGACCGGCGAGGGGGCCCGCCGGTCAACCGGATCGCCGGGGTCGCCGATGCGTCGCGGGCACTGGACTCGGTGGTCGAGGAAGACGACCTGGTGTTGATCATGGGCGCCGGGGATGTCGGCTCCCTGGCCGCATCGCTGAAGGAGGCGCGCGCATGATGCCGTCCCCGCTGCCGACCTATCGCAACGTGGGCCTGGTCTACGGCGGAGACAGCGCCGAGCGCGAAGTATCGCTTCGCACCGGTGCAGCGGTTGCCGCGGCGCTGGAGCGTGCCGGCATCGCCCACGAGCGTTTCGACGGCGCCCGGGCGGTCGTCGACGCAGCCCGCACGGGCCGGGTCGACGCGGTGCTCAACATGTTGCACGGGCGCGGCGGAGAAGACGGTTGTCTGCAGGGCGCGCTGGCGCTGTACGGCATGCCGGTGTCGGGGTCGGGCGTACTGGCCTCGGCGTTGACGATGGACAAGCGCCAGACCAAGCGGGTTTGGCGCGCCGCCGGCATCCCGACGCCGGACTGGCGCATTGCCGTCGCGGTCGAGCAGTCGGCGGCGATCGAATCGGATCTGGGTCTGCCGGTATTCGTCAAGCCGGTGCGCGAGGGCTCCAGCGTCGGCATGTCGCGGGTCACCGAGGGCGATGCCCTGGCCGACGCGATCGCGCATGCGCTCGAACACGACGGGCACGTGCTGGTCGAGCGCTTGATCGACGGCCCTGAATACACCGCGACCGTGCTGGGGCGGGAAGTGCTGCCGCTGATTCGAATCGCCACGCCGCGCGAATTCTACGACTACGACGCCAAGTACCACGCCGGCGACACCGAGTACCACTGTCCCTGCGGACTGGCAGCCGGCGAAGAGAGCGAACTGAGTGCGCTGGCCCTGCAGGCATTCGACATCCTGGGCTGTCGCGGGTGGGGCCGGGTCGATTTCATGCTCGACGGTGCCGGTGCGCCGTGGATGCTCGAAGTCAATACGGTGCCGGGGATGACCGATCACTCGCTGGTGCCGATCGCTTCGGCCGCCGCGGGGCTCGATTTCGACGAGCTCGTGCTGCGCATTCTGGCTACGGCCGGGGAGGCGTCGTGCACGCGGTGAACCGGTGGGTATTGGGCGGATTGCTGGCCTTCGGCCTGCTGCTGGGCGGCGCCTGGTGGTCGGGCTGGGGCGAAGCGCGCAGCTGGCCGATCCGCTGGCTGGAAGTGAGTGGCGAGACCGAACGGGTCGCGACCGCCCAGATTCGCGCGGCCGTTGCCGAGCAAGCGCGTCGCGGCTTCTTTTCCGTCGATGTGGACGCCGCGCGTGCAGCCATCGAGGAGTTGCCGTGGGTCAAGCGCGCCTCGGTTGCGCGCCAGTGGCCCGACGCGCTGTCGATCACGGTGGTCGAGCAGCGCGCAGTCGCGCGGTTCAACGGCGATGCGCTGGTCAACCCGGAAGGCGAACTGTTCCGGGTCGCCGGTACCGGATCGATGCAGGGCCTGGTCGACCTGACCGGCCCGGCGGATCGGCATGCCGGGGTGGTCCAGCGCTGGCGCTCGATCGGCCCACTGCTTCAGCCCCACGGCATCGCCCTGTCGCGCGTCGACGTCGATGCGCGCGGGTCGTGGCGCGTGGTGCTGACCGACGGCGTCGAGCTGTTGCTGGGGCGCGAACAGATCGAGCCGCGCATTCGTCGCTACCTGTCGGTGCGCTCGGCGCTGGCCGAACAGGGACCGCTCGCCCGGGTCGATTTGCGCTATCCCAACGGTCTTTCGGTCACACCCGGGCAGCCGGCTCCCGAAGCGGACGCCGAGCGCTGGGCCGGGCGGTCGTCATCACCAGAATCCGAAGTGGATCCCAATCATGGCTAGGAAGATCGACAAGTCGCTGGTCGTCGGGCTGGACATCGGCACCAGCAAGATCGTCGCCATCGTCGGCGAGCTGCAGGACGACGGTCGTGTCGAGGTCATCGGGCTCGGCTCGCACGCGTCGCGCGGCCTCAAGCGCGGCATGGTCGTCGATATCGAGTCCACCGAGGCATCGATCCAGCGCGCGGTCGAGGAAGCCGAGCTGATGGCCGACTGCGAAATCCACTCGGTATTCGCCGGCATTGCCGGGACCCACGTCAGCTCGCGCCATTCGCACGGCGCGGTCGCCATCCGCGATTCCGAGGTCGACGAATCCGACGTCGAGCGCGTGCTCGAGTCGGCGCGTGCGGTCGCGATTCCGGCCGATCAGCAGATCCTCGAAGTCTTGCCCAAGGGCTATGTCATCGATTCAACCGACGGCATCCGCCAGCCGATCGGCATGTCCGGCGTGCGCCTGGAAGTCCAGGTTCATCTGGTGACGGCCGCGGTCAGCGCAATCCAGAACGTGACCAAGTGCATCGCCCGTTGCGGCCTGAACGTCGACGAACTGGTGCTGCACCAGCTCGCATCCAGCGAATCGGTACTCTCCGACGACGAAAAGGAGCTCGGTATCGCGTTGGTCGACATCGGAGCCGGGACCACCGACATCGCGGTGTTTTCCGACGGCGCGACCCAGCACACGGCCTGCATCCCGATCGCCGGCGACCTGGTGACCAGCGACATTGCCGTGGCGCTGCGCACGCCGACGCTGCATGCCGAGGAAATCAAGGTCAAGTATGCCTGCGCGCTGGAGCAGCTCACGGCCAGCGACGAGACCATCCAGGTGCCTTCGGTCGGCGACCGGGCACCGCGTCGCCTCGAGCGCCAGACCCTGGCCCAGGTGGTCGAGGCGCGTTACCGCGAACTGTTCAATCACGTTCACAAGCAGCTGCGTCAGTCCGGATGCGAAAACCTGGTGCCGGCCGGTCTGGTGCTCACCGGCGGCGGCGCGCGCATGGAAGGCGTGGTCGAACTGGCCGAGGAAATCATGCACATGCCGGTGCGCCTGGGCGCGCCCCAGCACGTCACCGGGCTGTCCGAAGTCGTGGATAACCCGATTCACGCTACCGGCGTCGGCCTGCTGATCCGGGGAAGCCGAAGCGAGCGTCCGGGGGTCGGACGCGGTCGCGGCCGCGCCTCGGGCGGCAGCCTGCTGGAGCGCTGCAAGCAGTGGTTCCAGGGGGAGTTCTGATGCCGGGGCGCAGCAACGTTGGAACAGGATTTTCACCTTTGCGGGCCAGCGATACGGCAGCGAGCGGACACCAGATCCGCGCCGTCACGCGCTGAATCCGTAATTTCAAAACGGCGAGAGAAAGGAGATTCATCATGGCATTTGAAGTAGTCGAAAACTACACGCCCAGCGCAACGATCAAGGTGCTCGGAATCGGCGGTGGCGGCGGCAACGCCGTCAATCAGATGGTCGAGGCCAACATCGAGGGCGTCGAATTCATTTCCGTCAATACCGACGCGCAGGCGCTGAAGAGCTTCAACGGCAAGTCCACGCTGCAGATCGGCTCCAGCGTCACCAAGGGGCTCGGTGCCGGCGCCAACCCGGAGGTCGGTCGCCAGGCCGCGCTGGAGGACCGCGACCGCATCACAGAGATGCTCGATGGCTGCGACATGGTGTTCATCACCGCCGGAATGGGCGGCGGCACCGGCACGGGCGCTGCACCGGTGGTGGCGCAGACGGCCAAGGAGATGGGCATCCTCACCGTCGCGGTGGTCACCAAGCCGTTCCCGTTCGAAGGCCAGCGCCGCCTCGGCGTCGCCCAGCAGGGCATCGACGAGCTCGGTCACCATGTCGATTCGCTAATCACGATCCCCAACGCCAAGCTGCTGAGCGTGCTCGGGCCGGACATCACGCTGCTCAACGCCTTCAAGGCCGCCAACCAGGTGCTGGCGGGCGCGGTCCAGGGGATCGCCGAGCTGATCACGCGGCCGGGCCTGATCAACGTCGATTTCGCCGACGTTCGCACGGTCATGTCGGAAATGGGCATGGCCATGATGGGTTCCGGTTCGGCCACCGGCCAGGATCGCGCCCTGATGGCGGCGCAGTCGGCGATCGGCTCGCCGTTGCTCGAGGATGTCAACCTGTCCGGAGCCTGCGGCATCCTGGTCAACGTCACGGCCGGTCTGAATCTTTCGATGAAGGAGTTCGAAGAGATCGGGACCACGATCGCCGACCTTGCCAGCGAGGATGCCTCGGTGGTCATGGGGACCGTCATCGATGCCGACATGAACGACGAGATCCGGGTTACCGTGGTCGCGACCGGTCTCGGCCAGCGTGTGCGCAAGCGCGAGGAAAAGCCGATGCAGGTCGTGCGCACCGGGACCGACAACCAGCCGATTCGGTCCCAGCACATGCGCGAACAGCCCGAGTCGGAGAGCGGCCCGGCGCCGACACGCGGCCGGGACGGACGCAGCGAAGCCGAGCAGCAGGAGTTCGAATACCTCGACATTCCGGCGTTCCTGCGCAACCAGGCGGACTGAGGCCCTCGGCCCCGAGCCGGCGATCTTGATCCGCCGGCGCAAGTTGCAGCAACGCGGCGGTCGTCAGCGGGTCACTCGCCGTGCCCGCCCGACCGCCGCGCTTCGAGTGTCGGGAAAGTGCAACAGGCTGTCGGATTTCTGCAACAATTTCCGGCCAGGCGCTGCCCCTGTGCTACCATTCGCCGAATTTGCTATTGAAAGCGGCCGGATCGAGATGATCAAGCAGAGAACGCTCAAGAACGTCATTCGGGCAACCGGAGTCGGGATGCACAGCGGCGACAAGGTCGTCATGACGTTGCGGCCGGCCCCGGCCAACACCGGGATCGTGTTTCGCCGAATCGACCTGGATCCTGTACGGCAACTTCATGCCGTGCCCGATCGGGTCGGCGATACCGCGCTGTCGACCACGCTGGTCGGCGACGACGGTACGCGGGTCGCCACCATCGAACACCTGATGTCGGCGCTGGCCGGTCTCGGAATCGACAACCTGTATGTCGACCTGACCGCTGCCGAAGTGCCGATCATGGACGGCAGCGCCGCGCCCTTCGTGTTCCTGATCCAATCCGCCGGGATTGCCGAACAGGCCGCGCCGAAGCGCTTCATCCGGATCAAGAAACCGCTGGAGCTCGATGAAGGCGACAAGTGGGCCCGGTTCGAGCCGTTCGACGGTTTCCGTGTCGGCTTCGAGATCGACTTTGACCATCCGGTGTTCAAGAGCCGGAACTGCAAGGTCGATATGGACTTTTCGACCACTTCCTACCTCAAGGAAGTGTCGCGCGCCCGGACCTTCGGCTTCATGCGCGATATCGAATACCTGCGCCAGCGCAACCTGGTGCTCGGCGGCAGCCTCGATAACGCTGTGGTCGTCGACGACTACCGCGTGCTCAACAGCGACGGTCTGCGCTACGAAGACGAGTTCGTCAAGCACAAGGTGCTGGACGCGATCGGCGACCTGTATCTGCTCGGCGCCGGCCTGATCGGCCGCTTCGTCGGCTACAAGTCCGGACATGCGCTGAACAATTCGCTGATCCGCGAGTTGCTGGTTCGCGAAGACGTCTGGGAAGAGGTCGTGTTCGAGGACGCAGAGCGCGCGCCGATCTCCTACCTGCAGCCCGCCCAAGCGTTCTGAGTTCCGCCTGCCCGCCGCGGCCCGCTCGGGTCGGCATCCATCCGGCGGCACCCTGGAACCGATTCAGTTGCAGCGCGCGTCTCTGCCGCGCAGCATCAGCGCCCCTGCCGTGGCGCCGCGGCAGGTTCAGATGACGCAAGTCCGCAGTCCGGCACTGTGCCCCCGTAATTCGAACGTCAACCGCCCGCGCACCCGGGGCAGCGCCCTGCCGAGCAGCCGCCGCCCACGAAACCTTCCTGACCGGCGATCCGGCGCCCCGGCTTCGGCGCCGAACGCGAGCGACCTTTCCGCCGGGTGGATCGTTACGGGTCGAATCGAATGCCCGGCGTCACGACGATCCGGGTCGAATCCAGCGCCCCGGGCCATTGGCGCCGTGCGGCTTCCAGGATCTGCGCAGCGGCCAGGCGCGCCTGCGTCGCGCGGGCCGGCGATGCGGCCGCGATCACGACGCAGCCGTCAACGATGCGTGCAATGCCGATCTCGGATCGGCCGGACTCCGGGATGGCCTCGCGGATGCGCCGATTGAGTTCCAGATACGCTTCGGTCTCGCGCAGCAGCGATGCAAATCCGGAGCGTCCGCCCATCTGTCGCTGCACGCTGCGGGCCGGTCGCGCCTTTCCGGTCGGGCCTGTTTTCATGGCCGCCAGTGTAGCCCTTGACACAGGCGCCGGGGCTCGCCATTCGCTACAATGTCGGGCTGCCGCGCTTGATCGGCCGCATGCCAGACCCAAGATGCAGTCAGGAAGCGGCCAGAATCGAGCCGGTCGCCGGACGGAAGCGCCGATCCGATATCCGGCCGGCGGCCGCCGGACCTGCTCCAAGGTTCGCTGCGGATTGTTGCCGCTCGCGTTGCCCGGCGAAGCCTTCGGGCTTCCGATGGCAGGTACATGACCAACGCCCAACCAGGCCCGGTACCCCTATGCTCAAAAGCTTGATCACGAAGGTCGTCGGCAGTCGCAACGAGCGCCTGCTCAAACAGCTCGGCAAGAATGTCGAGCGCATCAACGCGCTCGAATCCGGGACGCAGCAACTCAGCGACGATCAGCTCAAGGCCAAAACCGCCGAATTCCGGCAGCGCCACGCCGACGGAGAGACCCTCGACGAGCTGCTGCCCGAGGCCTTTGCCGTGGTTCGCGAGGCGTCGGTTCGGACCCTGGGGCTGCGCCATTTCGACGAGCAGCTGATCGGTGGCATGGTGCTGCATCAAGGCAAGATCGCCGAGATGAAGACCGGCGAGGGCAAGACCCTGGTCGCCACGCTGGCCGTGTATCTGAACGCGTTGCCCGGCAAGGGAGCGCACGTCGTCACCGTCAACGACTACCTCGCCCGACGCGACGCCGACTGGATGGGTCCGATCTACCACGCGCTGGACATGAGCGTCGGCGTATCGGTTCCGGGCATGACGCCGCCGGCCAAGCGCGCGGCCTACGCCTGCGACGTCACCTACGGAACCAACAACGAGTTCGGTTTCGATTACCTGCGCGACAACATGGCGTTCTCGCTGGAGCAGAAAGTCCAGCGATCCCAGCATTTCGCGATCGTCGACGAAGTCGATTCGATCCTGATCGACGAGGCCCGGACCCCGCTGATCATCTCGGGACCGGCCGACGAGGGACCCGAACTCTACGTCAAGCTCAATCGAATCGTTCCCGAGCTCAAGGTCCAGGAAGAAGAGGACGGTCCGGGCGATTTCTCCATCGACGAGAAATCCAAGCAGGTGCACCTCACCGAAGACGGCATGGCGCACGTCGAGGATCTGCTGTCCAAGGCCGGCCTGCTCGACGAGCACGAGAGCCTGTACGACGCCAACAACCTGGCGCTGATGCATACGCTCAACGCCTGCCTGCGGGCACATCACCTGTTCAATCGCGACGTCGAATACATCGTCAACGACGGCGAGGTCGTGATCGTCGACGAGTTCACCGGCCGCACCATGCCGGGCCGCCGCTGGTCCGACGGCCTGCACCAGGCGATCGAGGCCAAGGAAGGCGTGCCGATCCAGCGCGAGAACCAGACGCTGGCGTCGATCACGTTCCAGAACTACTTCCGTCTCTACGAGAAGCTGGCCGGAATGACCGGTACCGCCGATACCGAAGCCTACGAATTCCAGAGCATCTACGGCCTCGAGGTCGTGGTCATTCCGACGCACCGGCCCATGGTCCGGGCCGACCACGGCGACCTGGTCTACCTGACCAAGCAGGAAAAATACGCCGCGATCATCGAGGACATCAAGGAACGCAGCGCGGCCGGTCAGCCGGCCCTGGTCGGCACGACCTCGATCGAGACCTCCGAGCTGATTTCGCGCGAGCTGAAGAAGGCCAGCATCAAGCATGAAGTGCTCAATGCCAAACAGCACGAGCGCGAAGCGCCGATCATCGCCCAGGCCGGACGTCCCGGCGCGGTGACGATCGCGACCAACATGGCCGGCCGAGGCACGGACATCGTGCTCGGCGGCAGCCTGGATGCGGAGCTGGCCGAGCTCGGGGACAACGTGTCCGAGGACAAGATCCGGGCGGTGAAGGAAGACTGGCAACGGCGCCACGATCAGGTCATCGAGGCCGGCGGCCTGCACATCATCGGTACCGAGCGGCACGAGTCGCGGCGCATCGACAATCAGCTTCGCGGCCGTTCCGGACGGCAGGGCGACCCCGGCTCCAGCCGCTTCTACCTGTCGCTGGAAGACAGTCTGATGCGCATCTTCGCATCGGATCGGCTGGGCAACATGATGCAGAAGCTCGGCATGCAGGAAGGCGAGGCGATCGAGCACACCTGGGTCAGCCGGGCGATCGAGAACGCGCAGCGCAAGGTCGAGGCGCACAACTTCGATATCCGCAAGAACCTGCTCGATTTCGACGACGTGGCCAACGACCAGCGCCGCGTGATCTACGCCCAGCGCAACGAGCTGATGGAGGCCGATGACGTCCACGACTACATCGAGGAGATGCGCGACGAGGTGTTCAGCGGCCTGATCAGCCGCTACATCCCGCCCGAGTCGATCGAGGAGATGTGGGACGCCGAGGGCCTGGAAAAAGCGCTGGAAGGCGAGTTCGGCATCGAGGTTCCGGTGCGCAAGTGGCTGGCCGAAGACGACGATCTGGCCGAAGCCGAATTGCGCAAGCACATCCTTGAGCGCATCGATGCGCACTTCCAGGCCAAGGAGGAGCAGACCGGCTCGACGGTCATGCGCAGTTTCGAGAAGGCCGTGATGCTCAACGTGCTCGACCAGCAGTGGAAGGAGCACCTGGCCAGCATGGATTACCTGCGCCGCGGTATCCACCTCAGAGGCTTCGCGCAGAAGAAGCCGCAGCAGGAATACAAGCGCGAAGGCTTCGAGATGTTCACCACCATGCTCGACAACATGCGCCTGGAGGTCATGAAGATTCTCGCGCGCGTCGAGGTGCGGTCGGAACAGGACGTCGAAGCCGTCGACGAACAGCGCCGGCGCGAGCGTCCGATGGAATTCCGGCATCGCGAAGCGGCCGCGCTGGGCAACGAGGCCGCCGCCGGCCAGGGCGGCGGCGCCGCTCCGGGAGCAGCGGCCTCCGGCGAATCGCAGCAGGGGACATTCGTGCGCGAGGGTCGCAAGGTCGGTCGCAACGAACCGTGCCCGTGCGGCTCGGGCAAGAAATACAAGCAGTGCCACGGCAGGATCGAGTGAGTTCTGCCTGATTCCGTCACCGGGGGCGGTCACCGGATCGATTCCGGGCGCAGCGAGCGCTTCCGGGGCCGGCCTGCAGCGGTGTCCGGGCCGGCGCCGGCAGCGAACACAAGCCGAGCGCGGTTATGGGATAATCCCGCGCTGTCGTCGAGCCCCCGACGTGCTGTTTTCGGGCAGCTTGCGCCGTGTCAATCCAGTTTCCAACCGAGTTTCCGACCATGCTTGAGTCCGTTTTCGACGTTCTGATTCCCTCCGCGATGGCGCAGCAGGCGGCGGCGCAGGAGCCCAGCCTCCTGGCCTCCATCCTGCCGCTGGTGTTCATCGTCGCGATCTTCTGGCTGCTGATCATCCGGCCGCAGATGAAGCGCAACAAGCAGCACCGCGAACTGGTGTCCAATCTGGCGGTGGGCGACGAGGTCGTATCCGCCGGCGGCCTGCTGGGCCGGATCACAGAGGTCGGGGACAATTTCGTCCAAGTCGAGCTCGCCGATGGTGTCGTGGTCAAGATGCAGAAGAGCTCCGTGGGCCAGGTCGTGCCCAAGGGTACGTTCGACTCGGCCGCCTGACGCCGGGTTGCCCCGAACAACAAGCCGGAACCACTTGCCGGAACAACAATGAATCGCTATCCCGCCTGGAAATATGTACTTCTGATCGCCGTACTGGTGATCGGCATCCTTTATGCGTTGCCCAATCTGTTCGGCGACGATCCGGCCGTTCAGGTCTCTTCGGCGCGCGGCTTCGAACTCGACCCCGGCTTGCAGGACGTGGTCCAGGAAGTGATCGAGTCCGCCGACATCACGGCCCAGTCCACCGACTTCAACCCGGAGCGGTTGATGGTTCGGGTTGCCGACAACGAGGCGCAGCTCGCGCTGGCCGATGCGCTGCGCAGTGAACTGGGCGAGGCCTACGTCGTGGCGCTGAACCTGGCGCCGGCGACGCCGAACTGGCTGCGTGCGATCGGCGCCGAACCGATGGTGCTGGGTCTCGACCTGCAGGGCGGCGTGCACTTTCTGATGGAAGTCGACATGGAGACCGCCCGCGAGCAGACGCTGGAGCGCTTCGTCGACGATATCCGGAACCTGCTGCGCGACGAACGCATCCGCTACCGATCGGTTCGCGTACAGGGCGACGAGCTCGTGGCCGAGCTGCGCAGCGAGGAAGACCGCGAGACGGCATTGCTGGAGCTGGGGCGCGAGCTTCCCGAGCTGGACCTGGAGTCGTTCGACGGCAGCCAGACCTTCAACATCCGCGCCAGCGTTCGACCGGAAGTCATGACCGAACTGCAGCAGACGGCGCTGCAGCAGAACATCACCACGCTGCGCAACCGCGTCAACGAACTCGGCGTGGCCGAGCCGATCATCCAGCAGCAGGGTGCTTCCCGTATCGTCGTCCAGCTCCCCGGCGTGCAGGACACGGCCGAGGCCAAGCGCATCCTCGGCGCGACGGCGACGCTGGAGTATCGCGCCGTCGACGAGCAGAACGATCCCTTCGAGGCGCAGCGCACCGGTCGCGTACCGGCGCAGTCGAGGCTGTACCTCGAGCGCGACGGCAACCCGATTCTGCTGTCGCGACGCCTGATCGCTTCGGGCGAGAACCTGACCAGCGCTTCGGCCGGCTTCGATCAGCAGAGCGGTCAGCCCAACGTGCAGGTCACGCTGGATGCGGTCGGCGCGCGCCGCATGCTCGACTTCACCAGCGAGAATGTCGGCAACCGGATGGCGGTGGTGTTCATCGAGCAGCGCCCGGTCACCGAAATCGTCGACGGCGAGGAAGTCAGCGACATGCGGCGCGTCGAGGAAGTCATCTCGGTCGCCGTCGTGCGCGAGCCGTTCGGCCGGCGCTTCCAGACCACCGGTCTCGGATCGGCGCGCGAGGCCAGCCAGCTCGCGCTGCTGCTGCGCGCCGGCGCGCTGGCGGCCCCGGTGCAGATCATCGAGGAGCGTACGGTCGGCCCGAGCCTGGGTGCCGACAATATCGAGCAGGGATTCAACTCCGTCATCATCGGCTTCTGCCTGGTGCTGGTGGTCATGGCCATCTACTACAAGGTCTTCGGCCTGGTGGCCAACCTGGCGCTGACCGCCAACCTGGTGCTGATCGTGGCGATGCTGTCGATGCTCGGCGCCACGCTGACCTTGCCGGGGATCGCCGGCATCGTGCTGACCGTCGGTATGGCGGTCGACGCGAACGTGCTGATCTACGAGCGAATTCGCGAAGAGCTCCGGCTGGGCAATACGCCGCAGGCGGCCATCCGCGCCGGCTACGGCAAGGCGTTCTCGACGATCGCCGACGCCAACGTGACGACCCTGATCGCGGCGCTGGTGCTGTTCATGTTCGGTACCGGGCCGGTCAAGGGGTTCGCCGTGACGCTGTCGCTGGGCATCGTCACGTCGATGTTCACGGCCATCTTCGGCACGCGCGGTGTCGTCAACCTGATCTACGGACGCAAACAGCGCGTCGCGAAGCTCTCGATCTAGAGAAATCAATCGCATGGACATCATCAAGACCGATACCCGTATCGATTTCATGGCCCGCCGCAAGATCGCGCTGATCTTCTCGGTGGTACTCCTGCTGATCAGCGTCGGCTCGCTGGTCGCCCGCGGGCTGAACTTCGGGCTGGACTTCACCGGCGGCACCCTGATCGAGGTTTCGTATCCCGAAGCGCCGGCGCTGCCGGACGTGCGCGGCTCGCTCCAGCAGGCCGGCTACGAGAACTTCACGGTCCAGAACTTCGGCACCGCGCGCGACATCGTCGTGCGGATGCCGGCCGAAATCGCCGGCGAAGAGGGCGCCGATATCAGCACCCGGGTACTCGAGGCCTTGTCGACGGTCGATGCCGGAGTCGAAATCCGGCGCGTCGAATTCGTCGGCCCGCAGATCGGCGAAGAGCTGGCCAACCAGGGCGGCCTGGCGCTGTTGTACGCGCTGGCCGGCATCCTGCTGTACGTCTCGTTCCGTTTCCAGTGGCGCTTCGCCGTCGGCGCGGTCGCGGCGCTGGTGCACGACGTGCTGA
Source organism: uncultured Halomonas sp. (assembly GCA_964415285.1). GTDB lineage: Bacteria > Pseudomonadota > Gammaproteobacteria > Xanthomonadales > Wenzhouxiangellaceae. The sequence continues at coordinate 19,923 of CAYPZP010000032.1, forward strand.
TCGTGCTGGGATTGATTTCGCTGTTCCAGATCGGTTTCGATCTGACCGTCGTCGCCGCGCTGCTGGCGGTGATCGGGTATTCGCTCAACGACACCATCGTGGTCTACGACAGACTGCGCGAGAACTTCCGCGTCAAGCGCAAGGGCAGCGCCGTCGAGCTGACCAATCTGTCGATCAACCAGATGCTGTCGCGCACGGTCATGACCTCGCTGACGACCCTGCTGGTGTTGATGGCGCTGTTCTACTTCGGCGGCGAGATCATCCACGCCTTTGCCTACACGCTGATCGTCGGCGTGATCGTCGGTACCTATTCGTCGATCTTCATCGCCAGCACCGCGGCGATCGTGCTCGGGGTTTCCAAGCAGGACCTGATGCCGGTTGCCAAGGAAGGCGCCGACCAGCCCGACGCCGAAGACCTGCCGGCGCGCTTCCGCAATACCTGAGGCCGTTATGACGGGGAGCGGTTTCTCCATGCTTCGCTGTTTCGTCCTGCTGGCGGCGCTGCTGCCGCTATCGGCGGCCGGGGCCGAGCGCTACGAGATCAGCGCGCGGGTCTGGATCGACGGTGAGCTTCGCGGCACGCCGGTGCTCATCGTCGAGCCGGACAAGACGGCGAGCATCCAGGTCGGCAACGGTCACTCGGCCTGGCGGATGTCGGTGCTGGTTGAAGCGCCCGACCCGTCCGAGGCCGCCGATCCCGGCGGAATCTGGATGGTGGTGGGCCTGGACCGGAAAACCGGCGACGGCTGGGAGCACCTGACCGAGACGCTGATCGGGACGCCGCTGGGCGAGACGGGCCGGATCAGCGTCGTCGCGCCCGACGCACCGGCCGATGCGTCGCCGGAGCAGGCGCAGCTCTACGTCGAGCTGGTCGCGCGCGAATCGAGCGACGATGACGCTTCCGACGGCTGATCCCGGCCAGAACCCGAATCCGTCGATTGCCGCCCAAGCGCCCGCGCCGGGTGCGGGCGCACGCGGTTTGCCGATCCCCGGCATGGCAGAATAGCGAAATGAAAATCGATCTCTATCCAAGACTCGGATTCGGTGCCGTGCTGGCGCTTTCGGCGGCCCTGCTCGGTTTCGCCTATTACGCCCAGTTCTTCCAGGGCTACGAGCCGTGCCCGCTGTGCATCCTGCAGCGCTTTGCGTTCATCATCATCGCCATCGGCGCGCTGGGTGGCTTGCTGCACGGCAGCCGCGGTTCGATGCGTTTCTTCTACGCCGCGATCGTCTTCGCCGGCGGCATCTGGGGCGTGGTCACGGCCGGGCGCCATCTGTGGTTGCAGAGCCTGCCGCCCAGCGAAGTGCCCGAATGCGGGCCCGGTTTCGAATTCATGGTCGAGTATTTTTCGTGGTTCGAGGCGGTCAAGTCGGCGTTCACCGGATCCGGTGAATGCGCCGAGGTCGACTGGACGTTTCTTGGGCTGGCCATGCCGGCCTGGACGCTGGTCTGGTATGTTCTGCTCATGCTGATCACCGCGTTTGCCCTGAAAAGGACGACAGAATGAGCGAGTTTCTGCAGAGCATCACGCCGGCTAAGGACTGGGAAGTCGATTCCTGGC
>CAYPZP010000032.1:21494-21973 GCA_964415285.1 uncultured Halomonas sp.
AGCGTCTGGAGGCGCTGCAGCAGGCGCGTTACGACGACCGTGATGCGCTGCAACGCACCATGCAGCGATTGTCGCAGATGCCGCCGCTGGTCACTTCCTGGGAAATTCTCAACCTCAAGAGCCAGCTCGCCGAGGCCCAGGCCGGCAAGCGCTTCGTGCTCCAGGGCGGCGATTGCGCCGAGATCTTCGACGAATGCCGTCCCGAGATCATCACCAATCGACTCAAGGTGCTGCTGCAGATGTCGCTGGTGCTGCTGCACGGCATGGAGATGCCGGTGGTACGCATCGGCCGTTTCGCCGGCCAGTACGCCAAGCCGCGATCCGACGATTTCGAGACCCGCGATGGCGTCAAGCTGCCGAGCTACCGCGGCGACCTCGTCAACTCGCCCGAATTCACGACCGAGGCACGTCGGCCGGATCCGGAGCGGATGATTCGGGCCTATTCGCGCTCGGCGATGACGATGAACTTCGTGCGCGCG
>CAYPZP010000033.1:0-21911 GCA_964415285.1 uncultured Halomonas sp.
CCAGTCGCCGTCGAGGATGCCGTCGTCGGCCATGGAATCGCCCTGCACCTGGAGCTGGTGATCGGCGGTGGTCACGCCCATACCGACGTTGGCCGAAAAGGTGGTCAGGTTATTCAGCCGGGTGCCGCCCGGCTCCAGGACCAGCGCGTCGGTCGGCGAATTGGGGCGGATCTTGAACGGCAGCTTGCTGCCGTTGGTTACATCGCGCACGAAGAAATTGGTTTCATTGCCGGCCATATCCCAGATTTGCGGGGTGAAGCCGGAGCTGCCGTTCTGATCCAGGCGCACGGTCGGCGAATCGCCGTTGACGATATGCATTTCGACCACCGGCGTGCTGGTGCCCAGGCCGACCCGGCCGGCGTCGTCGACGAACAGCGAGTTGCTGGGTGCGGTGGCCTCGATGGTGAACGGGACGCGTCCGTTGCTCACGTCTTCGATCGAGAACTTGTTGGCGCCGCCGTTGGTGGAGTCGTTGGCGGTGAGCTGCCAGTCGTTCCGCGGGAAGCTGGCGCTGTTGGAGGTGTCGTCGAACTTGACGCGGGTGTTGTTTTCCTTGATCCGGATCGTGTCAAAGCCGAAGTTTTCTCCGCTGGTGCAGTCCTGACCCACGCACAGGCTGCCGACGACGATCTGGTCGGTGTTGACGACCTGAGCGCGGCTGTCCTGCGTCGTCTCCGAGACCGCTTCGGCGGCATTGAGCTTGGCGCCGGCTTTGGGTGCGGGATCGATCGCCGCGGTCTCGATCAATCCGCGGTCGGCCGGACGGCCGTTGACGATCGTGAACACGCCCGAAGCGCCCATCGGTATGGCGCTGGCCGCCTCGCTGCCGTCGCGCGACGGGGCCGGTACGGGCATGCTCGTGAGCTGGAGCTCGTAGCGATAGGCACCGTCGGCCAGGCCGCGCAGGCCGAACTCGATCGGCTGGCCGGCGCTGAAGCGGAAGCGCTCGATGTAATCGCCGGGCCCCTTGACGATGAGGTCGGCCGCGCTGTCGAGCGCCGAGCGATCCAGCGGCTCGATCACGAGCGTGTTTTCCAGTAAGTGACTCTGGTATCGCACGTCTTCGGCCAGCGTATTCGCCGAAATCGCCAGGCCCAGGCTCATCGCCACAGCCAGTGCGCTTGCCTTCAAAACCGGTCGGTTGTTCATGATCTGCTCCTCAATTTGTAATTCTCGTGTGTCCAGCTGGATTCAGTGGGATCGGCCGGGTCGGTAGAGATGCGAGCGGGCCATCAGCAACAGCAGCAGCGCCATCAGCGCAAGCATCGTGAGGCCGGTTGCCGGCACGGCCAGCACCGGCAGCGTCGGGCCGCCCGGATCGTTGATGATGCCGTCGTCGCCGCTGGCATCGCCCGGCGCGTTATCGGCCAGCGACAGGGTCCATACGTTGCCGGCTCGGGTCGCACCGTCGAAGTCGTACCACTGCTCCGTGGCCGGATCGCCCGGCGTGGTCGGCCCGAATTTGAAATAACGATCGCTGAAGCCGGTCAGGGCCTCGTGGAAGATGATGTCGACCAGCGCTGTTTCGCACGGCAGCGCGAAGCCGACCAGTCCGAACGGGAACACCAGGTCGGCCGGTGGCTGTGCCGACTGCGCGGTGGGCGACAGCGTCACGACCTCGGTGAGCGTGTCACAGGAACCGCCGGCCACGACCGTGATGAAGCTGCTTCCATCGAATGCGGGCAACGACGCCACGTCGTCCTGGATGGCGTCGCGGATTCCGTCGTTGTTGCCGTCGCCGCCGTTGGGCGCCTGGTCCTCGATCGAGGCCGGAATGCCGTCGCTGTCCTCGTTGACAACCAGCGTGGCGGTGGCTTCCCCGCCTGTCCCGAGGGAGGAATCCAGCAGCGAGGTGATATTCAGCCAGTTGCCGGGTTCCTGCGCGGAAATATCGATACGGACGGTGCAGGCCGATCCCGCCGCCACGCTGCCGCCCGCAAAGCTGATTTGCGATCCGCCGTCCGGCGCAGCCAGGGTGCCGCTGGTGCAGTCGGTGACCGCGTTGGCCGGCGTGGCGATGACCAGGCCGGCCGGCAGCGGATCGTCGAAGGTCAAGCCATCGGCGGGCACGGTCTCGGCGCTGTTGTCGATCGTGAAGGTCAGCCGGCTGATCGCGCCGATGGCGACCGGATTCGGCGAGAACGCCTTGCTGAACCCGGGCGCTCGACGCGCGGTCAGCGTCGCGGTGGCCGGATCGCTGGTGCCGAGGCTGGAGGTCAAGGCCGAGGTCGTGTTGACCAGCGCGCCCGCGGCCGACGTGACGACGTCCACCTGGATCCGACACGTCGCCGAAGCGTCGACTGCGCCGCCGCTCAGTTCGATGCTGGCGCCGCCCGGTGCTGCGGTCAGTGTGCCGCCGCAGTCGTTGGTCGCCGACACGGGATCGGCGAGCACCATGCTGGTTGGAAGCGGATCGGTGAAGGCCAACCCGGTCGCGTCCAGCAGGGCGCCGCTGTTGTCGATGGTCAGCGTCAACCGGCTCACGTTGCCGAGCGGCAGGTCGTCCGGCGCAAAGGCCTTGCTGAAGAGCGGCACCGGCGCCGGATCCACGGTGATGTCGGCTTGCGCGGGAGCCGTCGTTCCGGCACTGGAGACCAGCGCGCTGGTGGTGTTGGTGAAGCTGCCTTCGCTGATGCCCAGGACCTGGACCGTCAGGCTGCACGATGCTCCGGCAGCGACCGTGCCGCCGCTGAAGTCGATGAGCCCGGTGCCCGGCGCGGCCACGAGCGCGCCGCCGCAGGTCGAGGTCGCGCCGGCCGGATCGGCGATGACCAGACCGGCGGGCAGCGGGTCGCTGAACGCCAGGCCGGAGGTCGCGAGCTGGCTGGCGCTGTTATCGATCGCAAAACTCAACGTGGTGACGCCGCCGGCCGGTATCGGATTGGTCGCAAAGACCTTGGCAAACAGCGGCACCGGTGCCGGTTGCACCGTGATCACGGCCGTGGCCGGAGCGCTTTCGCCGGAACTGGAGGTCAGCGGGCTGGTGGTGTTGGTCAGCGTGCCGTCGGTCAGCGCGCGGATGTCTACCGACACCGAGCAGGTCGCGCCGGCGCCGACATTGCCGGCGCTGAAGCCGATCGTTCCCGAGCCCGGCGCGGCGGTAATCGCGCCGTCGCAGGTCGAGCCCGGGTTCGGCGGGTCGGCGATCACCAGGCCGGCCGGAAGTGGGTCGCTGAAGGCGAGGTCGGTGGCGGCCAGGATGCTGGCGCCGTTGTCGATGCTGAAGGTCAGCGTCGTGATCGCGCCGGCCGGGATCGGGCTGGCGGCGAAGGCCTTGGTGAATAGCGGTGGCGGCTCGATGGTCAGCGTCGCGGCCGCCGGCGGTGCGACGGCCAGGCCGCCGCTGGTCAGTTCGGAACTGATGCTGGGGAAATCGCCCGGGGGAGCGCCGGCCGGTACTTGCAGCACGAAGTCGAACGAGCAGCTCGCGCCCGGCGCCAGGCTGGCGCCGGTCAACGTGATCAGGCTGGTGCCGCCGAGAGCGGAACCGGCGCCGCAGACGTCGGCTTGTGGAAGTCCGACCGCGACCAGGCCCGGGATCACGCTGCCGAGCACGTCCGAGAACGCCAGGCCGCCGGCGGCGTTGACCGGGTCGGGATTGGTGATCGTGTACTCGAGGTCGACGGTGCCACCGGCCACGCTCGGGCCGCTGAACGCTTTGGTGAACTGGAGATTCTGAAGCTGCAGCTCGGTGCCGGCCGGGTCACCGCGCACCGGCAGACCACCGAGCGTCCCGCTGACCTCGCTGGTCACATTGGTGACGCTGCCGGCCGACGGCAGGCTGGCCGGAAGCTGGAGCGTGATACCGAAGACGCACTGACCGCCCGGCGGCAGCGTCGCGCCGGTCAGCGTGAGCACCGACGTACCGCTGAGCTGCGAGCCGGTACCGCAGACGTCTGGAGCCGGGAGGCCGACCGCCGCGAGTCCGGCCAGTGCGGCATCCAGATCGTCGGTGAACGTGATGCCGGTGATCGTGGAATCGGCGTCCAGGTTGTCCAGCGTGAATTCCAGTGTCACGGTGTCGCCGGGGCCGGCCGGGTCGTCGGTGAATTCCTTGACCAGTTGCAGTCGCAGGTTGTCGACGACCAGTACGTCGTTCGCCGGCGGCAGCGACAGTGCATCGCCGGCCACGGTCGCCGAGAGGTTGGAAGTCGTGCTGTTGTAGCTGTTGCTGGCTGCGCCGGCAGGAACCTGTAGTTCTACGCTGAAGGTACAGATGTCTCCGGGCGCCAGGCTGCCACCGGAAAGCAGGAGGAAACCGTTGCCGGAAAGCCCGATCAGCTGCGAACCGGCTCCGCACGGATCCGTCAGCGGCAGTCCGGTTCCGACCAGGCCGGACAGGGCGTCGCTGATGTTGTCGCTGAACGAGATGTCGCTTGCCGCTTCGGTTGCGCTGTCGTTGCCGATCGTGTAGCTCAGGGTCACGGTGCCGCCCGGCAGCACCGGGTCGTTGGTGAATTGCTTGCCGAACGACAAGCTGGCGATGTCGAGCGCATCCGTGGCGGCCAGTCCGGTCACGGTTTCTCCCAGCACCGTGGCCTCGGGTGCCGAAGTGGTGTTCGGATACGGTCCCGGGGCCGCGGCGGCCGGCACCTGGAGCGTCGCCTGGAAGCTGCAAGAATCGCCCGGCAGCAGGCTGGCGCCGGTCAGCGTCAGGTTGGTGGTACCGCTCAACTGGGAACCCGCGCCGCAGATGTCGTTGGCCGGGAGTCCGGTCGCGGCCAGTCCGGGAAGGGTCGCACCCAGGTCGTCGGTGAACGTGATCCCGGTGGCGGCTGCGGTCGCGCCTTCGCTGTAGCTCAACGTGAATTCGAGTGACACGGTGTCGCCGGGCTGGACCGGGTCGTCGATGAAGGTCTTGGTCAGCTGCGGCGCGCCCAGGATCTGCAGCTGCGCCTCGGCCGGCCGCCCGGTAACCGCATCGACGCCGACGATCCCGCTGATCGAGCTCGTGCGGTTCACAACGATGCTGGGCGGCAGACCGATGGGCAGGTCGATGCCGACCTCGAACGTGCACGAAGCGCCCGGCGCGAGCTCACCGCCGTCGACCAAGAGTCCGCTGTCGGTATTGCTCAGAGACGCTGCGATCATGGTCGAGGAAGGTCCGCAGAAACCGGGAGCCGGTAGCGTGACCGGGAGCGGAACGGGCAGGAAATTGCTCAGCACGTCGGTGAAAGCCAGATCGGTCGCGCTTGAGTCGGTGCTGGTGTTTTCGATCGTGAACTCGATCGTCGTTGCGCCGCCGGACGGCGCCGGATTTTCGATGAAGGTCTTGGTCAGCCGCGGCGCGGCGAACACGAACAGGTCATCGATTGCGATATTGCCCAGCACGGGACCGGCGCCGAAATCCGCCTCGATGGAGGAACTGGCATTGGGGTAGATGCCGGGCGCGGCACCGGCCGGTACCTGCAGCGTGACCTCGAAGCTGCACTGGCTGCGCGCCGGGAGTTGGCCGCCGATCAGCGTCAGCGTCGAGGTGCCGGTCAGCGACGAACCCGCACCGCACACGTTTCCGGCGGGCAGCCCGGTTGCGACCAGGCCGCTCAGCGTGGCGTCCAGGTCGTCGGTGAAATTGACGTTGGCGGCCGCTGCGCCGCCGGTTCGGTTCAGGATGGTGAAGCGCAGATCGATGGTTTCACCCGGCGGCACCGGGTCGTCCAGGAATTCCTTGATCAGGACGATGCTGCCGCCCTGCACGTCCAGGGTGGCCGCGGCCCGGCCGCTTTCGTTGATTTGACCGAACGGCGGCGGCGCCGAGGTCATGGGGTCACTGATGTTATCGAGCGGACCGATCGAGGCGGAAACCACGTCAACGCCGATTTCGCAGGTTCCCCCTGCGTCGACCGCTGCCTGGTCGGGGACGTTGCCGAATCCAAGGGCGATGACGCCGCTGCCCGGTTCGGCGATCACGTTGCCGCCGGTGTAGTCGAGCGGAAACGGGCTGGTGATTGATGGGTCACAGGTGTTGCTGAGGTTGGCCGGGTCGGCGATCACCAGCCCGGTCGGCAACGGATCGCTGAAGACGATATTGGCCGCCACATTGGCGTTCAGGGAATTGTCGAACCTAAAGGTCAGGCGTTCGCGCTGGCCGATCACGGTCGTCGGGCTGGAAAAGCGCTTGCTGAATCCCGGGCGGTCGGCGGCGATGACCAGATCGGCGCTGGCGGGTCCGCTGTTGCCGGCGCTGGAGGTCAGGTCGCCGGTTGTGTTCATGTAGGTTCCGATCGCGGTGCCGGTGACCAGGACCTCGATTTCACAGCTCGCCAGGGGAAACACCGAGCCGCCGCTGAACGAGATGGTGGCGCCGGACAACACGTCGAAACTGCCGAATCCGCAGGTCGACACCGCACCGACGGGTGTGGCCAGCGTCAGACCGGCCGGCAGCGTGTTGGTGAAGGCCAGGTCGTCGACCGGCGATCCGCTGCCCTCGCTGATTTCGTAGCGCAGCACCGCGGCGCTGCCGGGGCCCACGGTTCCCGGATCGAAAACCATCGTGAATGTCGGCGCTGGCGTGCCGGCACGCGCCGAATCGGACGTCGCGGCGCCGAAAATCAGAAAGGTCGACAGAAAAGCCGCGCCGAACGCCCGGCAGAGAGTGGGAAGGTGGTTCTCGAACCTGGTTCCGATCATTGCGCTCCACCGGCGGTTGGCGTTATTCGAATTGTCTGGCCTGGGAAGCTTCCGCGGTGCGGGTCGGTCGGACCGATGCGCCGGGCGACAGAAACTTCCTCAACGATGCGCGACCCGTAGTCCCGAGCCGCGTTGTGAAATCTGGCAGGGTCCAAGGGGTGGCGCCCCGGCCGGGTCACGTCGCGGATCGAATCGATCCCGCGACGCGTCGTTCCCGGTCGGTCAAGTGCTCACGCGGGGTGATCGGGAATGTGCTTCAATGACTCCCGGCCCGGGTTGCGAGGAGCTTAGCACCATCCATGAACATTGAACAGCGCGGCGCGCGACACGCCCGTTGGATGGGTCCACTCCGGATCCGACCGTACACGGCTGTTGCGACGGCCTTGTTGCTGATGACGGCAACGGGGGGCGCGGCCGAGCCGACACGAGGCACTGCAGGCTTCGAGTTCGTGCCCGCCGTCGTGGCCACGTTCACGCCGTCGCCGGGGATGGGCACGGGCGTGGCCGTGGCCGATTTCGACGCTGACGGCGATCCGGATATTTTCGTGCCCACCGGCGCCGGTACCCCGAACCTGCTGTTTCGCAATCGCGGCGATGCCACCTTCGACGAGGTCGGCGCGACCCTCGGGTTGGCCGACAATCGCCAGGCACGGGCCGCATTGTGGGTGGACTACGACGGCGACGGCGATCTGGACCTGTTCGTGGCCCGCGACTGCCACGTCAAGGCGCCCGGGTTTCCCGCCGCCGGCGCCTGCGGCGAGCGGTTGTTGTCGTTGTTCGAGCAGGGCGAGAGCGGTTTCGTCGACGTTGGCGATTCGGTCGGCCTGTTTCTCAACGCCGGGGCGCTATCGAACGAATATCACAGCGGCGGCCTTTCGGCGGCTGATATCAGCGGCGACGGCCTGCCGGACCTCTACGCCGCGCGCTGGCTTGCGCTCGACGAGCTCTACATCAGCGATACGCTGTTCGTGCTCGGCAAGGGCGCGGGTTATACGCTCGGCAGCGGTTTCAGTGCCATCGGCGGCAGCCAGTCCGGCGACTGGCAGGGGATATTTCATGATTTCGACCGAGACGGGCGGATCGACCTGTTCGTCAACGTCGATTTCGCCGCCAACCGTCTATGGATGAATCGCGGCGGGCTGGCGCTGGAAGACGTCGCGCCGGCCGCCGGTGTCGCGTCGGCGTGGAACGAAATGGGTCTTGCCGGCGGCGATTACGACAACGACGGCGACCTGGACCTGTTCGCCACCAACATCTTCGACTGGACCGGTCCTTCGGCCGGCAGCCACAACCTGCTGCTGCGCAACGACTCCACGGCCGGGCAAGTGGTGTTCCAGGAGCGCGCCGTAGAGGCCGGGGTCAACGACGCCGGCTGGGGCTGGGGCGCGGCGTGGCTGGATGTCGACAACGACGGTGACCTGGACCTCGCGGCAACCAACGGTTATTGCCAGCCGCCGTCGGTGGATGTGTGCCCGGCGGAGTTCGAGCGCGACCCGTCGCGCTTCTTCCTCCAGACCGGCCCGGGCGTATTCACCGAAATCGGCGCCCAGGTCGGCTTCGACGATACGCTGATCGGCGGCGGCCTCGTGGCCGCGGATTTCGACGGCGACGGGCGGCTCGACCTGCTGCAGGCGGCGATCGATCCGGCCACCTCACCCGAACCGCGGCTGCGCAGCGAGCGCCTGACGCTGTATCTGAACCGCCCGGTCGGCACGCCCGACGGTGGCTTCCTGACGGTACGCCCGCGCATGGCCGGCCCGAATTCGCACGCGCTGGGCGCGGAGGTTCGCCTGGTTCTCGACGACGGGCGCACGCTGACGCGATGGATCCGGGCCGGGGAGAGCTGGATGAGCCAGGCGCCGGCCAGCGCCCACTTCGGTTTCGGCGCGGCAGCGGTCGAACGCCTCGAAATCGATTGGCCGTCGTCTCCGGACGGGCCGGGCGGGACGACCGTGATTTCCTCGCCGACGGCAGACGGCGTTATTGAGCTGATCGGTCCGGAACGGCTTTTCTCGACTGGTTTCGAGCAGTGACATGCTCGCCTTGACCGTCGAACCGGAGAGCAGTACCGTCGTCTTCGGCGCTGTTCTGCAGGGCCTTTAGGTCGCTGGCACGAAGCGACGGCGACGGCCGACGGTCTTGTCGACCGGCGCGCGGGCTACCCGCCGTATCCGTCGGTTGGCTATGACCGCTGAAAAGTTCTGTTCGGCAGATTTTTCAGTCCGGGCGCATCCGGAAAAGCGGTTCAAACGAGTCCTTGAACAGAATCTCGGAGGGATCGATGCCGGCGATTCCGCCATTGCCGGTATCGTCGATATTGTCCACCGGCTCGGGATCGAATTCCGATGCTGTGGCCGAAGCGGACAAGTCGAACGGGCCCGCGGCAATCGGCACTGCAAGAATCTCGATGATTTCCGAGTGCAGGCCGAAATTCGGTATCGTACACGGAAGCCCGGTGCAGCGAGCACCGATGACCTGCTGGATATCGAGGTTCTGGCTGGTCACGCCGATCGTGAGCGTGCTCGCCGGGCTGAATCCCAGATTGATGACGCCCAGTTCATATTCGACCGCAACCCCTTGTGCGAAAGGTGGCTGGCTGACCGGCGAGAGCGATACTTCGATATCGGCGGCAGCCTGCGACGGCAATACCTCGTGATCCGAATTGTTGGAAGGCATCGGGTCGGTCTCCTGAGCCGACACAGAGGCAGTAATTGGAATGGCTTCCTCGGTTAGGATCTGCCCGAGTACGTTGACCGTTTCAACAGTCTTGACTTCGATAGTGCCCAGATCGCAGGGCACGAAGGAGCAGGGCCCGCTGACTCCGAGCAAAAGCAATCCGGGCGCATCCAGCAGCACCTCAACCGCGGTCGCCTTGCCGGGACCGCGGTTGGCGACGCGCACATCGTACTCGACGATCTGCCCGAAGTAGTGCGGCGCCGGCGTCCGCAGATCCAGGGCCACCTGGACATCCGCTTCGATCTGCGTGCTGCCGCCGTTACCTTGGTCGTCGATGCTGTTCTGGCTGTCCGGATCAAATTGATCGGACCCGACGGTCCCCACGTTGTCGAACAGCGCATCGGTGATTTCCGCGGTCACGGTCAGGGTTTCGGTCTGACCGGGAGAAAGCGCTGGGAAAGAGCAGGGGCCCTGAGCGGGACCCGTGCAGTTGGTGATCCCGGATACATCGAGGCCGGTAGGCAACTCTTCAAACACGACGTTGGTCGCCTCGTCCGGGCCGTTGTTGACGATCTCGATGTTGTAGCTCAGCGCCTGGCCAATGCTGTAGGGACCGGAGGTCAAAAGCGTCTTGTCGATGGATAGATCGGCTGCCGCGCTCAGCAGTCCTCCGGCTTCGGCGACGTTGTTATCGCCATTCAAATCTCCCCACGTTGCTTCCGCTGGAATGACGGCAGCCACCCCTAACTGGAATTCCGATGACGTTGAAGGCTCCGGCGAGGCTTCGACGATGATCGAGCGCGTGCTGCCAAAGGGCAGCAAGAAGTCTACGTCGCACCCTGCCGAATCGCAGATGGCGTCCACGGATTCTACGGATTCGACGTCCAGCCTGAAGGGAATCAGATTCAGTCGCACCACGTTGGCTATATCCGGCCCGAGATTGACCAGGCTGATTTCGAACAGCAGCAGCTGGTCTTCGTAGTATGGGGGCGGAGTCAACAGATCCACGGTAGCCGAGATATCTACCGAGTCGGAGCGTTCGTAGGCACCGATGTCGCAGTCGGGCAACCTGAAGACGCCTCGTTGATCGCGTGACGTGCACTCGCTCGAGTCGCCCGCATCGATTGCGTCGCTGAGCCAGTGAAGACCATGCGTCGGCGTCGCGCCGCCACGGTCGTCCAGTAACTGGAGGAACAGATTCCCTGTCGTGATCGGCTCGAGACAGGTGTCGCGGGTATACCAGTTACCACCTGCGGTTAGCGTTGTTCCCGGCAAGGAACAGTCGCCGTCGACGATCGTATTGAACAGCGATAACTGTCCGTCGCCGACGATTAGATCGACTCCGGCCAGAGTCACGTGCCGCAATTCAGCAGGGCCATCGATATTGAGACGCGCGCTGCGATACGCAAGATCCGAAAAAGTGGAATTTTCGATCGTAACCGGCTGGCTGGAAGCCGGCCTTCGGATCGGCTCATGGATTCCGGATCCTGCGCCGGGCTTAAATGTACTCTCTTGAACGATAAGTTCTCCCAGTGCGTAGATATCCGAGCACTCGTCGCAACGTCCCGTATTGATGAACTGCGATGTGACGACGGTCATGACCGCATCGGCTCGTATGTTGAGGCCGGCTCTGCCGGTCGAAGAAATTGCCGCGTTGTTGTCGAAAACGCTCTCCCGTACGAGCGTGGAGCCGGTCGAGGCGTAGAGTGCGCCCGGACCTTCACAATTGCGAATGTTGCGAAAGATCACGTCCTCAACCAGCGCGCTGTCGGCGCGAATCTCGACGGCACCGTGACCCGCGCTGCCAGATGAGCAATCGCTGATTTCCTCGATCAAGAGGTTGCGTAAGGTGACGTCGAATGCTCGAATTTCGAAAATTCGCTCCGTACTGTACCCGGTAAAGATCCGCGCTCGGGTCGACGCACCCTGAATCGTCATCGGGGTGACGATGTCCGGGAGCTCGAGGGAGGGAGCAGGTGTGACGAGCGTTTCGACACCGGGCTGGATCAGAATCAAGTCTTCCTCGAAACCGGCCGTACAGCCGCCGATCGAACTGTCGCTATTGGCCGACCGGATCGCATCCCGTAATGAGCAATCGGCGTCGACCTGAATCACTGCGGCATCGACGAGGCTGATGGTTGCGGCGAGAATCAGCAAGAGTGCCGAAGCGGAGAATCGTTGCTGTTTCATGGCAGGAACCTCATTTAAGAATACGATCTTCATCACGATCGTCGTTACGATGGTCATCAAGACCGCTATTCCATCGGTCGCTTACTGTACGCATTGTTCGGCTTTCCGTATGTCGCCCATTGCGTGTTGCGATTCGATGTTGACGATCAATGACTGTATCGGCGGAATGAGAAGCGCCGGGAGGGCTCACTGCCCGGTCTTGATCCAGATCGCCTCAACGAAATCGTAGCCGGTGCTGGACTTGTCGCTAGCGCGCGGCACGCGGTAATCGATCGCCGGATCGTGTCCCAGACGGGTTTCGGGCAGCGGCAGGATCTCGCCGCCGTCGACTGAATAATCGAAGTTCCGGATCAACGCACCGTCGTCCACGCGCGTGACCACGATCTCGTAATCGCCGTCCTGTTTCCAGTCGGCGTCGAGGAACGGGCGTGCGTTGGGCGACGACTTCAGGTCGTGCGGATGATAGAGGTGGGTCTCGACGCGCCTATAGTGGTTATAGGGGATCGAACCCTGGGTTCGCTTGGAATGTGCGACGACTTCGCCGTCGCGTTTCATCTCGACGAAGAAGCGCAATTGATGCGCCGGCTCGGCGAAGTCGCGAATCCCGGCCCAGAACGTCAGCACCGGCCAGTCTTCGCCGCCGTAGGTGTCGTTGGTAATGTGTGCATAAAGCTGCCACAGACCGTAGTATCGGTAGATGATTTCTCGGTCGAACGGGTCGTCGCCGATTTCGACCTTCTCCAGCACCACCGGTAGCCGGCTGACGGGTGCCCCGTCGATCATCCAGACCAGGTTGTAGACGCCGGGCTCGGTCAGCGTGATGTCGGCGCTGCCGCTCACCGCGGTGCGCGCGATGATGCCGTTGCCGGTCCGATTGAGGTAGTTCTGACGGAACGGGAAGCTCTGTACAACGGTATTGGTATCGTCGACTACTGCAATCACCGCGTTCAGCGGTTCGTCGGGCGGAAAGGCCAGATCGTATCCGGCGGCGTGAAACGCGATCAATCCGGTGCGATCGTCGAAGTAGGTGTCCAGCATCGGCTCGAACAGGAATGCCGGCGATTGCTGCGCACAGACAGACGCAGAACCGGCGGCCAAGAGCGTCCACAGGCAGATTCGTTTCAGAAAAACGCCTATTGCTGAAGGTATGGGCATGGCAATTGCCTCCACGGCTGGGAATTCCTCGCTACTGCGTGTTGCATCCGGTCAGTTCGAGCAGGTCATTTCTGTCGAGCGCAGGTTGATTGTCGGCCGCCGATGGATCGATGAAGATATCGGATACCCATTCGAAGTAGACGAATGTTGTCGCCACCGACGAGGCCACGGTGCACGGGAACCCAAGGCTGTCTGCGCCCTGGTAGACCTCGATCGCATAATTGATGGCCTGCACGATATTGGCCTTGGTTGCCGCGCTCACTGTGCCCGTCGGGTCCGTATATTCAGTCGGCACGTTGAACGCATAGCGGTAAAAATTGAAATCACGGCCGCGGTGCCGGATCGGGTCTTCCTGCGTGAATCGGCCGAGAACCGGGTCGTAGAAGCGACGTCGGTTGTCGTAGAGGCCGATCTCGGGAATCCAGGGTCTCGAGGCGAAGCCCAGCGGTACGCCGGGTTCCTGCACCGATCCCGGCTGGAGGTTGCCAAAGGCGTCGTAATCGAGCCACGAAAGAACGAAACCGTCGGGATCAGCAACGCCACGGACCGATCCCAGTTGATCGTGAAGCAGCCATCTTGTTCCGACGGCGTCGTCGCGCCAGATCGCGAGCACGTGGTCGAGAACGGACGGGTCGTAGAGATAAGCCGCCGCCAGCGTTGTAGCGCCGTCGCCGAATTCCGCTACCGGCTGATCGCGGTCGTGGAGAACCCAGGTTTTCTGGCCGTTGACGACGCGAAACAGGAGTCGGTCCCGGTAGTCGTATTCGAACTGCAGCACGTTGTCTGCCGGTGCGCCCAGGCTGGGATGCGTCGTTGCTCGATTCATGCGGTTTCGGTGGTCGTACTCGAACTCGGCGACCCGTCCGGTCGCGGTGTTCGTGCGCCGGATCCAGTTTCCCGCGTTGTCGTATTCGTAGCTGAAAACGCCGGCGGAAGTGACCCTGTTCCCCGCAGCAATGGTCGCAGGACCGGGCGTAAGGTGAGACTCGAGGCGATTTCCGGCTGCGTCGTAACCGTAGCTTTCGTCGGTGTAGGCAGGGTTGGTATGCGTGGCTGCCGTCAGTTGGCCATTGTCATCGTAGGAGAAGCCGATGGTGTTGTTGCTGGACTGGTCCGTGAGGAGTCGACCTTCCTCATCGCGAGCGTAGAGTCGATCGGACTCGGTATGAAGCAACGCGTCCAGCGCATCGAAATGGAGAATTCTGGACGGGTCTCCCAGCGCATCGCGCTCGATCTCGGTGAAGATCTCGAACGCATCGTCTCCCTTGGTGTCGCGCTCGATGCGGCGGAGTCGACCGTCGGCGTCTCGCAATAGCCGCACGTTCTGGTCATCGGCATCGGGATGCCACCATTCCAGGCCCCAGACGCGACCTCCGTACTCATCGACGCCGATCCACGACAGGTCGACCGAGCCACTGCTTCGGATGCTGATCGTTTCAGGTTGCCGGGCTTCGTCGCTCCAGGTGTAGTTTACCGACCAGGGCGCCTGCCCCGGGAGAAGGTAGTCCACGCGGGACGGCCGCGGCAGTCTCCCAACGTAGCTCAAAGAGAAGCTCAAGCCGGCGCTTGCGTCGTCGACGCTTGCCAGTCCGCTGCCGAGCGAGTAATTGAAGGTGATCTCCCGGATAACTGTGCCACCGGCGTCGTGCCAACGCTCGACCGTCATCCGCTGGTTGGCATCCCATTCGAACGTGCGGCGTTTGCCGTTTCGGTCGACGATTTCGACGATGTTTCCGACCGCGTCGACGGCGAATGTGTCGGCCTGTCCGAGCGCATCGGTGATGGAAGTCAGATGATTGGTGCTGTCGAACGCATAGGTCGTCGTGTTGCCGAGTGGATCGTTGACGCGCTCGGGGTTTCCGTCGGCATCGTAGCGGGTCGTAACGGCGCCGCCGCCCGGAAGATCGAGAGCAACGGGCCGGCCGTCGGCATCGTAGTCCAGGGTTGAAGCCCTGCCGGTACGATCGGTACGCGTAAGCGAACCGTTGGGGTTTTCGACCAGCGAGGCGGTGTTGCCGAACGTGTCGGTCTGCGTGCTCAACGTCCCGGCCGGCGTGAAGTCCACGTCGAGCGTGCCTCGGTCGTCGATTCGGCGGGAAAGCCGGCCGTTTTCCAGATTCTCCAGTGTGAGTTGAAAGCCCAGCGTGTCGGTCTCTGAACCCAGATGTCCAAGCTCGTCGTAGCCGTAGTTGACTTCGAAATCGCCGCCGAACGTCTTGCGCAACACCTCTCCGCGCGCACCGCGCGTGAATTCCGATCGGAGTCCGTCAAACGGCGCTTCTTCGGTACGGTTGGCTCGCTCGTCGTAGGCGTATGTGCTTTGTCGGCTGTCGTAATCGTTGTATTCCAGGATATTTCCGAATGCGTCGTACTCCACGTCGATGCGTTGGAAGGTTCCCGCGGCGATCGGTGAATACAGAGTGACCGGACGGCCGGCATCGTCATACTCGGTTTCCCAGGTTTGACCGTTGTTGTCGATGAACCGGGTGGCACGATCGGGGTTTTGGGGATCGTTGTATTCGTAAAGTGCAACGTTTCCTTTCGGGTCTTCGATACGCGTGATGTTTCCGCGTTCGTCGTAGTCATAGATGGAGATGTTGCCCCGCGCATCGGCACGGGTGCCGGTAAAGCCTTGCGGGTCGTACAACACCTCACGCCGGTTCCCGTCCTCGTCGATGACCGCCTCCAGCCGCCCGCTCGCAGGATCGTACTCGTAGCGGCGCGGCATGCGGCCCTGGGGATCTTCAACGGTCGACAGGTAGTGGGCCGGATCGGAAAGATAGCTGTAGACGGTCGTATCGCCGTCCGGGTCGGTGTAGGCCGCCAGGTTGCCCTGGGCGTCGTAGGTATAGAGCCAGGCGTTGCCCTCCGGGTCGCGGATTTCTGCGATGCGGCCCTGGGGATCGCGAACGAACTCCAGGGCCGATCCGCTCGAATGACGTATTGCGTCCCGGTTGAAGCTCAGCGTGTTGCCGTTGAGATCCTCGGCGGAGAGAAGCCCCTCGTCCTCATGGATCGTGTAGCGCTTTCCGTCCGGTGCGACGAGCACGTAGCGGTCCGGGTTGTAGGGAAAGGCAAAGCCGAACAGGTAGACGTTCCCGTCGTCGTTGACGGCGAGAAACTCCTGGTCGCCCTCGGGGGCCTCGAGCTCGTAGGCCACTCCGGGATCGGCATCGAACCGAGCGCGATAGGGCGTTCCCAGCGCGGTCGGTGTGCCCGGCTGCGGGTTGAAGGTAAAGCGCAGGCGTTGTCCGTCCGGTGCATTCAGGTACACCTGAGCGCCGACCCGGAACGGGGTCGCGCCGAAAACGCCGACCGTGCCGGTATCGGGTACGGTCTCGCCGACTTCGGCATCGGCGAGGCCCAGCGACCAGCCGTATCCAAGCTGACCCGGACGCTCGGCGCGCATGGAGTCGTACACCCGCTCGAGGCGAAGCGGGAAACCGCTCAATTCGATTTCGATGTCTGTGAAGACCAGTCGGTTGCGCCCGAGTTTCGCGTCCCCGACGGCCGAGAGTTCGACGCCCTCGACGCGCCCGAGCCCGATATCGTTGAACGCGACGACGCGCACGATGTAGCCGTTGTTTTCAAGCATCGTGGCATCGAAGTTGGCGAGGACGTCGCTGGTGGGCACCGGCGAATCGCCTTCCGAAAGACGAATCCATTCCGGTGTTTCCGAACCGAGATCGCCCCGGTCGACCTGATCGGCAGGGGCATACTCGACGAACCACTGCTGTAGCGGTCGAGTGGACTCGATCGTACCGGTGATGTCGGCCGTCAAGAAGACCTCGGTGCCCGCACTCGGGCCGTCGATCGTGATCTGAGGGTGGAGTCCGGCAGCCGGCACGTTCTTGCCGATGACCCTTCCGATGCCCGCCGACTCGCCGTTGCCGTCGGTCGCCGTGAGACGAATGAAGTAGACGCCGTCCGGCAAGCTTGCCAGGGGTACCGTTCCGATCGATGATGAGTAGACGTTGCCGCTGCCGGAGGCCGCATCCGTGTAATCGGGATCGTCGAACGGCAGATTAAGTGGATCGACATCGTCGATCGACGCGTATTCGAGCGTCCATTCCAGCGGCAAGTCGTCGTCGGTGATCTGTGCGACGACGCTGATATCGGTCGAGAGGTTTTCCCCGGAATCCGGAGAAACGATGGACAGGCGGGGCGCGTTGGCCGAATCGCTGAAGCCGGGACCGGTCACTCCGCTGTCGAAAGGCTGACTGCCGTCCGCGTTGAGCACCGTGTACTCGACGTTGCGAAGCGTTGTCTGACCGGCGGTGTCGGTGGCAGCGGCTTCCATGGCGATTCGCCCGGCTCGATCGGCGACGACCACAGCCGAGTTGTCGCTGTCTAGAGCAATGTTCGTGCCGTTCACGGTCAGCGATACGGAACTCACGCCGACATCGTCATTGGCGAACAACTGAACTTCTATGGTTTCGCCCTGCCGGAATCCCGTCGTGGCCGGGTTGCCGTCGACCGCGCCGATCGCCAGCGTCGGTGCCAGATCATCGGCATCGCGAGCGAAGTCGCGATCTTCGAAGTCGAATTCCTGTGGCGTAACGACCACGATGTGCGCACCGGGGTCGGCGGCGGCGAAGTTCAGTACTTCCACACCGACGAATTCGAAACCGAACCAGCTCCCGACGTTGTCCAGCGGCACGATCTGCAGATATCGGACCGGACCGGTGAGTCCCGCATCGGCGAGGTCGAGCGGAAAGCTGTTGGCGTCGTCTTCGTCGACCACTGCCAGCGGGACCAACGCGTCCGGGGCGGGTCCGACCCGAATCTCGGCCTGTTCGCCGCCGCCGATCCGGTCGCTGAACACGATCAGGTCGGGGCCGTCGCTGTCTACCACCGTTTCATCGAACCGCAGCGTGATCTGCGAGCCCAGCGGCAGAGTCAGGACCCCGCTTCCAAAGGTCGACGATACGCCCGCGATACGATCTCGCACACCGATCGGCTGAAGCACCATATCGACGCTGTCGATGATCTCTGGCAGTGCGCTGGTTCGGGCCAGCGGCCACTCGGGCGGGTAGGACGAAGGCTGAATACCGTAGGGGACGTCGAAATTCCCGCCGCCGGGAGCGGCGTGGGTGTAGTTGTAGACTTCGTCGGGCAGCCGATCGTGATCGGGAAGGATTCCGGCGCCCGGAAGCGTCTGCGTGGCCGGCGGCTCGAGCACCTGGCGCACGTGGTGCACACCGGCCGGAACGCCGGCGAATCGATAAAAGCCATCGGCGCCGCTGGTCACGGTCGGTTCCCCATCGTCGAGCAGGCCGTCGTAATCGGCGTCGAGATAGATTGTCTTGCCTGCCAGGGGTTCGCCGTCGACGGGATCGCCGTCGCCGTTCGGGTCGGTCCACACGGTTCCCGAAATGCTTCCGCCGAGCAGCGCGAAGCCCTCGAAGCCATTGGCATAGATCACGTCATCGGCCCGGGATGCGGTCGTGAGGCACAAGGTCAGAATGAAAGCCGGCAGCGCTGCAAGTCGGGCAATACGGGCGGCGTCGGATCGCAATTCGAACGGTCTCGGCTGTCTGGGCATCGGTCGACCACCCTTTCGCTCAAGGTCCGGTTTCACTCTAGCCGGTTGACGCTATCCGTTCATTCGAATTTTGTGAAAGATCATGAAAGATTATGGGTCTAAATAAAATCAGCATCTTGCGGAGCTTTTTCCGTGCTTGCGCGCTCTGAATCGTTTGTCGTGAATACTCCGCGGCCAAAAACTGACGGTTACGGACCAGAGTAGCCCGTCACCTGCCGGCATCGCTGGCCAGAGCCCTGTCGGTCGTGCAGGACAAACGGGGACAACCGCCGAGACTTGATGCCCAGTTGCTTGATCGCAGTCGCGTTCGCAGCGGCCGGGCGGGCCGCTAGCGCGCGCGGCCGTGATTGCGGTGACGATCGGAAGCAGATCGGTTCGACCTGCGCCGGTGTCCTTCTATTGCGTGTTGCATCCGGTCAACTGGAGCAGTGGTGCCGACTCGATGCTGGGCATCGTTTGGGCCACCGACGGATCCTCGAGGATGTCGGCGACCGGGATGAAATAGCCGAACCCGGCCGCGACGGCTCCCGCAATGCTGCAGGGCGTACCCAGCGTCTGGCTGTCGATAAAGATCTGTACAACAGCGTCGATGATTTCCAGCGCTGTGGCCAGGGAGACCTCGCCGGTCGGATCGATATGGTTGGTCGGGGCGTTATAGGCGTAGCGATAGAAATTGAAGTCGCGCCCGCCGTGCCGGGTCGGATCCTCCTGGATGAAGCGGCCCAGGGTCGGGTCGTAGAATCGGCGACGGTTATCGTACAGGCCGATTTCCGAAAGCCAGGGCCGAGACGCGAAACCGAGCCGCACATCCGCTGCCGACGTCGATCCGGTCTGCAGGTTGCCGAATGCGTCGTAATTCATCCAGTCCGTCACCAGCCCGCTGTCGTCGGCGATGCCGCGAACCGATCCGAGCTGGTCGCGCAGCAACCAGCGAGTACCGGTTGTGTCGTTCCAGACGGCGTGGACATCGTCCAGCGTGGACGGGTCGTAAAGATAGACCCGGTTCGGCGTCGCGGCGCCGTCGGCGACCTCGGCGATCGGCTGGTCGTGGTCGTGGAGGATCCAGGTCCTGACCCCGTTGACGATGCGATACAGCAGCCGGTCGCGGTAGTCGTATTCGAACTCCAGCGTGTTGTCCGCCGGATCGCCCAGGGACGGATGCGTCGTGGCCAGCACCAGCCGGTTGCGATGGTCGTAGGCGAACTCCGTGACGCGACCGGACGCGGTGTCGGTCCGCCGCACCACGTTGCCGGCGTTGTCGTATTCGTAGCTGAAGTCTCCGGCGGCCGTGATCCGGTTCGCCGCGGCGACGGTGGCCGGACTCGGCGCGAAGTGCGAAGTCAGCCGGTTGCCTGCCGCGTCGTAGGTATAGCCTTCGTCGGCGTACGCGGGATTGGTGTGCGTCGCCGACAGCAGCTGACCGTTGGTGTCGTAGGAGAAGCTTACCGTGTTGGAGTCGGCCGCCTCGGTCAGCAACCGACCTTCGGCATCGCGCGAATAGCTCCAGTCCGCATCCGGGTGAACCGCGACGCCCAGGGGATCGGTGTGGACAATCCGGACCACGCGTCCAAGGCTGTCGCGCTCGATTGCAGTCAACAGGTTCGCGTTGTTGTCGGCGGTCGTATCGCGCTCGATCCCCCGGACCGCGCCGTCGGGGTCCCGGAAGATCCGGACTTCCTGGCCGTTCACGCCGGGATGCAGCCAGTCGATGCCGTAAACGAGACCGCCGTAGATGTTCGCGCGAATGCGCGCCAGGTTGGCTACGCCGTCGCCGCGGACCCGGACGGTGACCGGGTGCGTGACCTCGTCGTTCCAGGTGTAGAGCAGCTTCCAGGCGGTCTGCCCCGGAAGGACGTAATCGACCTGGGTCGGGCGGGGCAGTCGTCCCGAGTACACCAACGAATGAGTCTGCCCGCCGAACGTGTCGTCGACGCGGCTGAGGCCGCGGTTGTTGGCATAGGTGAACGCGATTTCGCGGATCACCGTGCCGCCCGAGTCGTGCCAGCGCTCGGCGAGCAACCGTCGATTGGCGTCCCAGTCGAAGGTCCGCCGCTTGCCGTTGCGGTCGATCGCCTCGACCACGTTGCCGTCGGCGTCGACCTGGAACTGGTCGGCGTTGCCGAGCGCGTCGGTGATTGCGGTCAGCGCATTCGTACTATCGAACGCATAGGTGACCGTGTTGCCGAGCGGGTCGGTGACGGTTTCCGGGTTGCCGTCGGCGTCGTAGCTCGTCGTCACGACGGTCCCGTCCGGCTGTTCCAGCGCGATCGGGCGTCGGTCGGCGTCGTAGTCGATCGTCGACGCATTGCCGGTCCGGTCGGTGCGCGTCAGCGAGCCGTCGGCGTTCTGCACCAGCGTGACGGTATTGCCCAGCGCATCGGTCTGGGTGTTGAGCAGACCACCCGGAGAAAAGGTCACGTCCAGTTCTCCGCGGTCGTCGATGCGGGTCGCCAGTCGGCCGTTGGCGCGATTGTCCAGCGAGAGCTGATAGCCCAGCGAGTTCGTCTGCGAGCCCAGGTAGCCGTTGGCGTCGTAGCCGTATCGAACCTCGAAGCTGCTGCTCAGCCGTCGCGTCAGCGGCTTGCCCCGGGGGCCGACATCGAATTCCGAGCGAACGCCGGCGAACGGCTCTTCCTCCAGCCGGTTGCCGCGCGCGTCGTAGGCGTAGCGGCTGATTCGGCTGTTGTAGTCGTTGTATTCGGTGATGTTGCCGAACGCGTCGTACTGCACGTTGATGGACTGGTTGGCGAGGAAGGCCAGCGGGGATTCAAGGCGGGTGGGCCGCCCCTGGGCGTCGTAACTGGTTTCCCAGGTCTCACCGCTGTTGTCGATGAACCGTGTGGCCCTGTCCGGGTGGTTGGCATCGCCGTATTCATAGAACGATTCGTTGCCCTTCGGGTCTTGGATACGCACGACGTTGCCGCGCTGGTCGTAATCGACGATCGTGACGTTGCCGCGGGCATCGGTGCGGCTGCCGGTGAAGCCCTGCGGATCGAACAGGACTTCCTGTCGATTGCCATCGGCGTCGACGACCGCCAGCAGGCGCCCCGTGTTCGGATCGTATTCGTACTGGCGCGGCATCCGGCCCTGCGGGTCCTCGATTGTCGCCAGGTAGTGCGCCGGGTCCGAGCGATAGGTGTAGATCGTGGTGTTGCCGTCCGGGTCGGTGAACGCGGCCAGATCGCCGTTGGCATCGTAGGTGTACAGCCACGCGTTGCCTTCCGGATCGCGAACCTCGCTGATACGTCCCTGGCCGTCGCGGACGAATTCCAGGCCAACGCCGTTGGAGTGGCGGATGCCGCTGGCATCGATGCTCAGCGTATTGCCGTTGGGGTCTTCGGCGCCGATCAGTCCGAATTCCTCGTGGATGGTGTAGCGCTTGCCGTCGGGTGCGATCAGCACGTAGCGCTCCGGGTTGTAGGGGAACGCGAAGCCGAACAGGTAGACGGTTCCGTCCGGCCGCAGGTTCAGGAATGCGCGATCGCCCTCGGGCACCTGCAGCGTGTACACGACGCCCGGATCCGGATCGAAGACCACGCGATACGGCGTACCCAGGCCCGACGGTGGGCCCGGCTGGGGATTGAACGTGAAGCCCAGGCGGCGGCCGTCCGGCGCATTGAGGTAGACGCGGGTGCCGACCCGGAACGGCGTGGCGCCGAACACGCCGCCGAGATCGGAAGAGCGTCGTGTAGGGAAAGAGTGTGTCAGTACGTGT
>CAYPZP010000034.1:0-21749 GCA_964415285.1 uncultured Halomonas sp.
CCAGGCGCGCGCCGGGCGAGCGGTGCTCGTGGTCACGCACAACCGCGAGATCTCCCGCGCGGCGGATCGGGTCGTGGAGCTCCGCGGAGGTCGGGCCGTCTCCGACGGCGAGCCGACCGGCGGTCGCATCGAATCGCGGTGGCCCGGCTCGCCAGGATCACGGCCAGAAGAACAGGCTCCGGCGATCGTACGGCCACCAGTAGTAGGGATAGTAGGGGTGATGCCAGCGGGAGAACCCGTAGTCGTATCGATCGATGTCGACCCGCTGCGGCCACAGGTAGACCGTGTCGGCCTCGACCACCGGGTATTCGTAGGCGAAATCGCCCACCTGTCCACTCTGAAAGCCGGCCAGACGCCCGGTGACCGTCACCTCGCGGCCGCGCGTGAAGATCTCCGGATCCAGGAAGGTGCCGCGGCAGGCCAGGAATCGACCGAGATCCTCGTCCGAGCGATCCGGACGCGTGCTGCTGTCCAGGCGATGCGCCAGGATTTCGATACAGGTGCGGTCGGCTTCGGGCCGGGTCTGGACCACGCTGCCCCCCCAGCGCACTCGCGCGCCGACCGAATCGTCGGTTGCTTGAGCAGGATGGAACGACTGACTGTAGTCGCCTTCGAGTGGCTCGGGAACGACGGCGCAGCCGCCCAGCGCGACCAGCGAAAGAGCGAGAATCCACCGAATCAGCATGACCTTATACCTCCTTGCTTTGGCACTGATTAGGACCATCTCATGGATGGGTTAGTTCAGTGTGACCGGCTTCCAGGCGGAGAGATTGCGCGCCAGTTCGCCGGATTCCGCGGGCGCGTCGTGGGGCCCGTATCGAAGCCGCTGGTAGCGTTCGACCAGCCGCTCGAGATCGCCGCCGTTGGCCAGTCCGGGCGCGGTGCCTTCGGCGACTTCGCGCGGTGTCTGGCTGGGCAACACCGGAAAGCCCGCGCGCGCGAGGCGGCGGCGAAGTCGGTGCCAGGCGCGTTCCAGCGGGTCGCGCGATCGCGCCCCGCGGTGCAGAAGGGTCGTCCACCACCAGACCAGCGGCCCCAGAAGCAGCACCGCGGCCACCATCAGCGCGGCCTGGCCGGTGACGCCGAGCGCCTGCAGGCCGAGTTTGCGCAGCATCGATCGCTGACGCTCGGCGTCGAAGCCCAGCACCCACTGGTTCCACAAGTGTTGCAGGCGGTCGTACTGGTTGCGCAGGCCGTAGATCCAGTCGGCGTCCAGCCAGCCGCCGGCACCGGGCACGGCGCCGCGCGCGCCGTCGAGGATGCGGCTTGGGGAGACCGCCGCGGTCGGGTCCACGCGCACCCAGCCGCGGCCCTCGAGCCAGACCTCGACCCAGGCGTGGGCGTCCGAATTGCGCACCAGCAGGTATTCATCGGCGGCCTGCCAGAAACCGCCCTGGTAGCCGGTCACGATGCGCGCGGGAATGCCGGCGTGTCGCATCAGCACCGCGAACGCCGAAGCATAGTATTCGCAGTAGCCGGTGCGCAGGTCGAACAGGAATTCGTCGGCCCCGTGACGCCCGAGCGGAGCGGTTTCCAGGCTGTAGAAGAACGGTCCCTCGTTGAACCAGCTCAACACCGCGTCGATCAGCTCGGCGTCGTCGGGATACTCGCGGCGCAGCGCCACCGCGCGTTCGCGTGTTCGGGGATTGCTGCCCTCGGGCAATTCGGTGGCCAGCCTGCGGAACAGCGGCGAAAGCTCCGGCGTGTCGATGAAATCCGGTTGACTGATGACGGTGTAAGGTGTCAGCGTGGTCAGCGGCTCGTCGTGGACCAGCTCGAAATTGGCCGAGACTCGAACGCCATCGGGCCAGCGCGCGGGGTAGTCCAGCGCGAACAGCCAGTGCCGTTCGGTCGGCTCCATCTGGACCGTGTAGCGCAGGCTTCCGGCGTCGATCGGTGGCGGGTCTTGCAGTGGGCGATTGGCGTAAAACGCGCGCCGCCAGGTCCGGCCGTCGAAGCGCCACAGCACCGGTCCGCGCCAGTAGAGTTGCGACCGATCCGGCGGCGCGCCGTCGAAGGTCGCCCGAAACGCCGGGCTGTCGTCGTTGAACAGGTTGGCGATCTCGCCGACGGACATCTCGTCGGACAGGCCGGTCCGTCCGTCGAGCGCCTCCTCGGGCAGCCCCCACAGCGGTGAACCGAGCCGCGGAAACAGCGCGAACAGCACCAGCGCGAACGGTAGCGCCAGCGCCAGCAGCCCGGCGCCGGAGCGCAGCGTTCGCGCAAGGGTGGCCAGGTCGGTGCGCGCGGCGTCCGGGCGCGGCGCATCCTCGTCGCGCTGGATGCGCAGCAGCGCCGCGATGGCCAGCCAGCTCGACGCCAGCAGCCACGCCAGCAGCTCCAGTCGCTGACTGAACAGGAACTGCGTGGCGACGAGGAAGAATGCGAGTGTCGCGACGATTCGACCGTCGCGCAAGCGCGCCATCTCCAGTAGTTTGGACGCGATCATGACGCTGAGTAGCGCGGTCGCAGCGCGGCGGCCCCACAGCGTGCCGTAGGTCAGGATGACCAGCCCGAGCCCCAGGAAGGTGGCGCCGGCGCGGATCACGCGTCCCGGCATGGGCCAGCCGCGCAGTTCCGCCGCCGCCCGCCAGGCCAGGGCGGCGACCACGTACAGCCAGAGCAAGGGTGGCATTGCCAACAGGTGCGGCGTGACCGCGACCGCGAACGAGGCCAGCACCAGCAGCACCGTGGGCGTCGTCAGATGGGTTCTCACGGGTGCTCGGCCAGCGCATCGAGGCAGCGAATGCGGTGCGTTTCGCCGCGTCCCGGTTCGATGCGCACCGTGGCCAGCTCCAGGCCGTATTCGAGGCCGTCGCGTTCTGCATCCAGAATCCAACGGCACAGCACGGAAAGGCGAGCCTCGACGGTCGTGGCCGGAACCGCATCGATCCGGAACACCAGCCGTCCGCGCTCGGGCCGAGTGAACTGGCGCGCAAGCAGCTGGTCGTGCCGCTGGCTGGCCTTCCACGCGATCCGGTGAAGCGGGTCGCCTTCGCGCCAGCCGCGCAGGCCGTGGAACTCGTCGCTTTCGTCGCCGGGCCGATTCGAGCGGTCGGCTGTGGCGGCGTTCGGGCGCGGTGGAGCCGGTTCGGCGGGACGGGGCCAGACCCGGATCGCGGTTGTCGGATGAACCCAGGACCAGGCCTCGAACAGCCCCAGAGGCTGGCGCGTCCGAATCCGCAACCGGCCCAGCCGATGGACGCCGCGGCGCTCGGTCGGCACCTCGATGCGAGCGACCGCCGTGCCGCTCGCGGCCAGATCGACGCTTTCGACCGGAGGTGTCGGTGGATGCGCGCAGACGATCCCGGAACGTTTCCGTCCCGAGGTATCGAGAAACTCGATCCGGACCTCGGCGGCCTGTCCGGCGAACACCGGCTCGACGTGCACCGCCTCGACGGCCATTCCCTCGAGGTTGCGATACGCCAGGTGCAGCGACAGCATGCCCATGCAGGCCACCAGGAACGTGGTCAGAAGACCCATGCTGTTGTTGAAGTTCAGACTGCCCAGCAGCATGCCGTGCAGCAACAGTGCAATCGCCCAGCCGAATGCGGTCGGCAGGATGAAGACCTGCCGGTAATGCAGCGTCAGCGGGGGTTCGAGGGGGCCGCGCCGGCGCAGCCAGCCGTCGAATACCCGGGTCAGCCGGCGCCGAATGGCGTCAGGAAACGGGCGTGCGCTGGAGAATGCGGTCGACGACATCGTCGGGTGATTCGGCGTCGGCGCGGGACTGGAGCCGGTGGGCTGCCAGGGGCGCGAAGACCTGTTTGACGTCGTCCGGCAGCACGTGATCCCGGCGGTCGAGCAGTGCGTGCGCACGTGCGGTCGCGGCAAGCGCCAGCGTGGCGCGTGGCGACAGGCCGGAGCGAAGCGCCGGGTGCTCGCGCGTGGCGGCGATCAACGCCTGGATGTAGTCGAGCACCGGGTCGGAAAGATGAACCGAACGCGCCTGCTGCATCAGCGCACGAATCGCAGGTTCATCGAAGAGCGGCGTCAGTTCGGCGAGCAGATCGCGGCGATCCGGTTCGCGGAGCAGCTGGCGCTCTTCATCGGCATTGGGATAGCCGAGCCCGATCCGCAGCAGGAATCGATCAAGCTGGGAGTCCGGCAGCGGGTAGGTGCCGACCAGATCGAGCGGATTCTGGGTGGCGATGACGAAGAACGGCTGCGGCAGTGCATGGGTGCTTCCGTCGACGCTGACCTGGCGCTCGGCCATGGCCTCCAGCAACGCACTCTGGGTTCGCGGCGTGGCCCGGTTGACCTCGTCGGCCAGCACCACGTTGGCGAACACCGGGCCCGGACGGAATTCGAAGCTCTCGTCGGCGCGCTTCCAGACCGAGACCCCGACGATGTCGGCCGGCAACAGGTCGCTGGTGAACTGGATCCGCTGCCAACTGCCGCCGGTGACGATCGCCAGCGCCTGCGCCAGCGTGGTCTTGCCGACGCCGGGCAGATCCTCGATCAACAGGTGGCCGCCGGCAAGCAGCGCCGAAAAGGCCAGTCTCACCGCGTCGGGCTTGCCGAGCACGACGCGATTGACCGCATCGACGGCCGATTCCAGCCGCTCCAGCGACGGAGCGGCGACCGTGGTCACCGAAGACGGCTCATTCATCCAGCAGCGCGTTCAGCTTCGCCGCGCAGATGAAATCGTTTTCGCTCAGCCCATCGATTGCGTGGGTCGTGAAATGCACCAGGCAGAAGTTGTAGCCGCCCTCGAAATCCGGATGATGGCCTTCCTGATTGGCGACCCAGGCCATTGCGTTGATGAACGCCATGGTCTTGTAGAAACCCTTGAATTCGAAGCGCCTGAAGATGCGCTTGCCGTCGTCGCTAATTTGCCAACCGGATACCTGTTTGAGCAGCGTGCCGGCGCGTTCCCGGTCCAGCGGCTCGGTGCCGCCTTCGCAGGGCTTGCATTTCTGGTTCTGCAGATCATCGCTCATGTCAGGCCGCTTCCTTGGTCTTGGGTGGAAAGGTGGGTTCGAACTCGCCCAGCGCGCGCGCTTTCCGGATCAGGCCGATCAGGTCTTCCCCGGCAAGCTCGAACAGATCGTCCAGGCGATCGAGCACGTAGTAGACGGTCTGGTAGATGTCGATTCGATACGGCGTGCGCAGCGCGTCGACGGGATCGAACGGACGCCGGATGGGCTCCGGGCTCTCGACCGCGTACAGCGTCTCTCCGGGCGAGGAGGCAATTCCGCCGCCGTAGATGCGCACGCCATCACCGGCGTTGAGCAAGCCGAACTCGACCGTGAACCAGTAAAGCCTTGCGAGCAGGACGCGCTCCTTGTGCGAGGCGTCGACGCCGGCCTTACCGTAGGCTTGCGTGAAATCGGCAAAGGCCTCGTGCGTGAGCATCGCCGTATGGCCGAAGATCTCGTGGAAAATGTCCGGTTCCTGCAGATACTTCATCTCGCTGCGCGTGCGAATGAACGACGCGGCCGGGAACTTCCGCTCGCTGAGCAGTTTGAAGAAGCGGTCGAAATTGATCAGCGCCGGCACCGGGGCGACTTCCCAGCCGGTCTTGTCTCGCAGCACTTCCGACACCTCGGTCGGCTGCGGAATCCGGTCTTTCGGCAGTTCCAGCGCCTCGAGGCCGTCGAGGAACTCGGTGCAGACGCGTCCGGGGATGATCTGCATCTGGCGCTCGTAGAGTTCGCTCCAGATCTGGTTTTCCTCTTCGGAATACGCGATGATGCCGTGCTCGTCGGGCACCTTGGCTTCGTAATTGCTTGACTTGCCCATTCAATCTCTCCGACTGTCGTGGCGATTGTTGGATTCGGTGGCGCCGGCGCCGCGCGGCGTTGGCCAGCGTGCCCGGCCGGTTCCAGCGTTGTAGTCTATCAGGCCGATTTCGCTTTCCATGAAAAAGACCGTGTCCAACTGGCCGAAGTTTCACGCGTCGACCTGGTATCGCGAGCAGCTCGGACCGTGCCCGGCTTCTGCGCCGCCGCGTGGAAGGGTTTCCACCGGAACGGTCGTGGTCGGCGCCGGCCTGGCCGGCCTGGCGACGGCGATCTCGCTGGCCGAACGCGGAGTGACCGACATCGTGATCCTGGAGCGCGGCGAGGCCGGCGAGGGGGCCTCGGGCCGCAACGGCGGATTCGTGTTCGCCGGTTTTTCGCTGCATCCGGAACGCCTGGCAAGCCAGCGCGGCGCGGAGGCGGCACGCCGCATGCACCGCTGGACCCGGGAATCCGTGGGCCTGGTCGCCGAGCGCTGCCGCCAGCTCGGGGTGGAGACATCGGGGCAGGGCGTGCTGCTGGCCGACTGGTTCGGCGATGACGAGGCGCTGGCGGATTACCGCAGCCGGATGCGCGATCTGCTGGATTTCGATCTCGAGTGGGTGGCTCGCGACCGGATGGCCGACTGGGTTCGTTCGGCGCGCTACGGTTCCGGTCTGCTCGAGCCCGGTTCATTTCACTTCAACCCCAGGGCCTGCGCGCAGGCGATGGCCGGGCGGCTGCTCGAGATGGGGGTGCGCCTGCATACCGGCACTCCGGCTGCGGCCATCGAGCCGGCCGGCGGGCGCTGGCGGGTTTCCGCGCCCGAAGCGGAGTTCGTGGCCGACCGGGTCGTTATCGCGACCGGAGGATACGAACGACGGCTCGTTCCGCGCGCCCATCGAAGCGTCCAGCCCATCGCCACCTACATCGTCGTCACCGAGCGGCTCGGCGAGCGGCTCGATACGGTGATGCCGGGTAACGCCGCGATCTACGACACGCGCTTCGCGTTCGACTACTTCCGCAAGCTGGCCGACGGGCGTTTGCTCTGGGGCGGACGCATCTCGACCGCAGACCGGAACCCGGATGCCGTTCGCCGGTTGATGCGGCGCGACCTGGCCCGGGTGTTTCCGGACCTCGCCGATGTCCGCTTCGAGTACGCCTGGGGCGGCTGGATGAGCTATGCGCGCCACCAGATGCCGATCCTGGGAGAGTTCGAGCCGGGCCTGTGGCTGGCGCTGGCGTTCGGCGGGCACGGCATGGCACCGACGACGCTGGCCGGTGAGGTTCTGGCCGAAGCCCTGACCGGAAACAGCGATCGCCTGGCAGCGTTCGGCGCCTACGGGCCGGCCTGGGCGGGGGGTGCGGCCGGTCGCGCCGTGGTCCAGGGCGTCTACTGGTGGAAGCAGTTTCGCGACCGACTGCGGGCGGCGGCCGGCGGACGAACCGGACCCGGTCGCTACGCGTGAAGCCTGAGCCGGGGGGTCAGCGCAATCCGGTGCGCTCGATCAGGTCGCGTAGTGCAGTTTCCGTCGTCGGCCAACCCGTCGTTCCCGGCACCACCGGCTCGAAGTGGCCGGACCGGTGCGCGGTTCGGCGTTCGATCGGGTCGCCAGCGCGCCGCGCCGTTTCGAAATAGCGATCGGCCGGGGCCGACCACTGTTCGTCGCGATCGCCGTTGACCAAGATTTGCTCGATGCCCATCGGCAGCGAGGTCTGCGGTGCCGCGTCGGCGTAGCGCCGGGGAAACTCCTCGAACGTGCCGCCGATCAAGCGGGTCGCGGCATTGCCGCAATCGCCGCGATCCGACAGCAACTCGAGGTCGGCGGCTGCCGCCAGCGCCAGTACGCCGCGCACCGGCACCGGGTCGGCAGTGAACAGCGGGCTGGATTCGGCGAGCCGGCTGCGGCCGGCCAGCCACAGCGCGAGGTGGCCGCCAGCCGAGTGACCGACGGTAATGACGCGCCTGGCGTCGATGGGGTAATCCTGTTCGAGCACGCGCAGGTGATCCAGTGCGCGTCCGGCGTCGAGGAACGTGTTCGGCCAGCCGCCTCCGGCTTCACCGACGCGCCGATAGCCGATGGTCCAGGTGGCGATGCCGAGATCGGTCAGCGCCTCGGCGAATGCCGCCATGTAGCTGTGATCGTAGTCCGATAGCCAGCAGCCGCCGTGCACCACCGCCGCGACCCCGAACGGTCCGTCGCCATCGGGCAGGCGCAGTTCGCCGAACTGCCGGGCCGCATCGCCGTAGGCAACGATGGCGTCGGCGGCGGGCTGCGGCGTGCGGTACGCCGCCGATGCGCTGAGCATCACGGCCTCATCGGCGACGACGAGGTTGGCCAGCAAGGCCAGAGCCAGGCAGGGTATCGAGAGTTTCATGCGCGGATCACTGCAGGTTGTCGCACTGAGGAACGGGCCGGTTGCATCATCGGGATCATCGGAACTGGCGCTTGTAGTTTCTTTCGAAGGCGCGTTTGACCCAGTGCAGCGGCATCAGCGCGGGCGACACTCGATTGGCCTTCTCGCTGCGGGTGATCAGAACGGCCTTGTCCTGCATGTCGACGATGCAGACCAGCTCGGGCTTGAATCGATGCGAGGGCTTACGGCCGGCGCGCTCCTCGAGCAGGTTTCGCGCCGCGGCACGCGCCTGGTTTTCGGCGGTGTGGCCCTGCTTGGGCAGCCAGTCGGGCCCGGTGTAGCTGCCAGCATCGCCGACGACGTAGACGCGCTCGGCGGTCCGGGCACGGCAGTATTCATCGGCTTTCAGCAACCCGCCGGGCGATTGCGCCAGGCCGCTTTGGTCGAACCACGCTCGACCGGTGATCCCCGGCATGAACATTGTCAGCTGCGACTCGAAGTCCCCGGCGCTGGTGTGCACGCGCTCGGCCTCGAAGCGCACGGGCTTCTCTCCCAGCCGCATCTCGATGCCGCGCTTGCGCATCTGGTCGGTCATGCGTTCGACGGCCTTGCCGCCCAGGCGCTGGCCCGGCTTTTCGGCCGGTGAGAAGAATACCAGCTTGAATCGATCGCGCTTGCGGTTTCGGCGCAGCCAGGTCTCGATGCCGAACAGGAATTCGAACACCGGTCCGCCGCGCATTGCTGCGGGTTCGTCGGGGTTTCCGGCAAAGCCGAATGCCAGCGTTCCGCCTTCGAGCGCGTGGAGCCGGTCGCGCATTCGGGCGATCGTGTCGACTTCGGCGCAGGGCAGGAACGTGTGCTCGAGCCCGGGAATCCTGCGCAAGAACGAGCTTCCGCAAGCGATGATCAGGCCGTCGTTGTCGATCGTCCCTGAATCGGTGAGCAACCGCCGGCCGTTGTCCTCGATGCCGGTTGCGGAAGCGCGGTGATAGTCGACGCGCATGCGCTCGAAGAACCGATGCAGATCGATCTCCAGGTCTTCGGGCCGGCGCTGGCCGGTGGGAATCCAGATCGCACCCGGGTAATAGGCGAAGACCGGGCGCGGCGCGACCAGGTCGATTCCGACGTTCCGGTCGCGTCGGCGCAGCGTGCGAATGGCGTTCAGCGCACCGAATCCGGCGCCGACTACGGTGATGCTCGACATGGGCCGCTCGTTGGCAGTTCCGCTAGTGCACGGACTCTAACTGATCAGGCGCTTGAATCCGTCACGGATCGGAAGACGGCCCGCTCGGCGGACGGGCATCGAGGCCCTGCGCCCGGTCCGGGCGTCGCCGCGATCGTGAGCGGCGACATTCTGCGGCTGGTGCGCTCGAAGGGGGCCCGGCGGGGCTTGCATTCGGTGGCGATCAGCTATAGTTATCGATTCACCGCGCATCCAGAATCCCCGCATGAAAAGTACTGCAGAAATCCGCCAGGCGTTCCTCGATTTCTTCGCCGAGCGCGACCATCGCGTGGTGCGTTCGAGCTCGCTGGTGCCGGCCAACGACCCGACGCTGCTGTTCACGAACGCCGGCATGGTCCAGTTCAAGGACGTCTTTCTCGGCGCCGAAAAGCGCGACTACCGCCGGGCCGCCTCAGC
Source organism: uncultured Halomonas sp. (assembly GCA_964415285.1). Taxonomy (GTDB): domain Bacteria; phylum Pseudomonadota; class Gammaproteobacteria; order Xanthomonadales; family Wenzhouxiangellaceae. The sequence goes on from CAYPZP010000034.1 coordinate 9,721, forward strand.
GCAGCGCTGCGTGCGCGCTGGCGGCAAGCACAACGATCTCGAAAACGTCGGTTACACAGCCCGGCATCACACTTTTTTCGAGATGCTCGGCAACTTCAGCTTCGGTGATTACTTCAAGCGAGAAGCGATTGAATTTGCTTGGGAATTCCTGACCGTGGAGTGCGGTTTCGCGCCCGAGAAGCTGTGGGTGACGGTCTACGAGGAAGACGACGAGGCCGCCGACATCTGGCTCAACGAGATCGGCGTCGATCCGGCCCGGTTCTCGCGGATCGGTGCGCACGACAATTTCTGGGCCATGGGCGACACCGGCCCCTGCGGCCCGTGCAGCGAGATCTTCTACGATCACGGTCCCGGCGTGCCGGGCGGGCCGCCCGGCAGTCCCGATGAAGACGGCGACCGCTACATCGAGATCTGGAACCTGGTGTTCATGCAGTTCGACCGGGCCGCCGACGGCTCGATGACGCCGCTACCGAAGCCCTGCGTCGATACCGGCATGGGCCTGGAGCGGCTCGCCGCTGTGCTGCAAGGTGTGCACTCCAACTACGAAATCGATCTGTTCCGCCACTTGATCGCAGCGGCCGCGGAGAAAACCGGCACCGACGACCTGGAGCAGGCCTCGCTGAAGGTCATCGCCGATCACATCCGGGCCTGCGCGTTCCTGATCGCCGACGGGATCCTGCCGGCCAACGACGGGCGCGGCTACGTGCTGCGCCGGATCATCCGGCGTGCGATCCGCCATGGCTACAAGCTGGGCTGCCGTGATCCGTTCTTCGCCGCGATGGTCGAGCCGCTGGCCGATGTCATGGGCGAGGCCTACCCCGAACTGCGCGAACGCATGGACCAGATCGTCGATGCCGTGGCGCGCGAGGAGCGGCGCTTCGGCGAAACCCTGGACCAGGGCATGAAGTTGCTGGAAGGCGCGTTGTCCGGGCTGGAAGGCGAGGAGATTCCGGGCGAGGTGGCCTTCAAACTCTATGACACCTTCGGTTTTCCGCTGGATCTGACGCGCGATATCGCGCGCGAGCGCGGTCTGAGCGTGGACGAGGCCGGATTCGAATCCGCGATGAACAGCCAGCGCGATCGCGCCCGCGCCGCCGGCCAGTTCGGTGCCCGCGACGACGTTTCCGCCGAGGTCATCGCGGATTTGCCGGAAACCGAATTCCTCGGATACGACTTGCTTCAGGCCGACGATTGCCGGATCGCCGCGATCCTCGTCGAGGGTCGAGCGCGCGAAAGCCTGGATGCCGGAGAGTCGGCCCTGGTCATTCTGGACCGAACGCCGTTCTATGCCGAATCCGGCGGCCAGGTCGGCGACAGTGGCCGGCTCGCGGTCGATGGCTCGGCCTTCGAAGTCCACGACACGCGCAAAGTGGCCGGGGTCTACCACGCTCACGAAGGCCGGCAGGCCGCCGGCACGCTGCGGGTCGGCGATCGGGTCTCGGCGAGCGTGGACGCGTCAAGGCGCGCCGACGTGGTTCGCCATCACTCGGCCACGCATCTGCTGCACGCGGCGCTGCGAGACGAGCTGGGCCCGCACGTGCAGCAGAAAGGGTCGCTGGTCGCGCCGGGCCGGCTGCGCTTCGACTTTTCCCACCCCGAACCCGTGGGCACGTCGCAGCTCGACACGATCGAGCGACGCGTCAACGAATGGATCCAGGGTAACGACGCGGCATCGGCCGAGACCATGGACTACGACGACGCGATGCAAGCCGGCGCACTGGCGTTCTTCGGAGACAAGTACGGCGATCGTGTCCGGGTGCTGAAGTTCGGGGACTATTCGACCGAACTCTGCGGCGGCACGCACGTCGATCGGGTCGGCGATATCGGAGCGTTCAAGATCGTCTCCGAGACCGGAATTTCGGCCGGCGTGCGACGCATCGAGGCGGTCGCCGGCCGAAGCGCGGTCCAGTGGATGCAGGATGCCGATCACTCGATCCGGAATCTGGCGGCGAAACTGCGGACCGGAACGGACCAGGTCGGCGATCGGGTCGAGCAGCTTCTGGAGCGCTCGCGCGAGCTGGAAAAGGAACTGGACCGGCTCAAGCAGAAGCTGGCTTCCGCGCAGGGTTCCGATCTCGGCGCCAGTGCCCGTGCAGTCGGCGGCGTCACGGTAGTCGCCGAGCGCGTGGAGGGGATCGACCCCAACAGCCTGCGCGAGACCGTCGACCAGCTCAAGAACAGGCTGGGAAGCGCCGTGATCGTGCTCGGCGCGCCGGCCGGGCAGGGCGTCAAACTGGTCGCCGGGGTCACCGGCGATCTGACCGATCGATTCAAGGCCGGTGAGCTGGTCAACCACGTGGCCGGGCAGGTTGGCGGCAGAGGTGGCGGGCGACCCGACTTCGCCCAGGCCGGCGGCAGCGAGCCGGCGAATCTGGCTTCGGCGCTGGAATCGGTCCAGGACTGGGTTCGCGAACGGGTTTCCTGAGCACCGTTGCCGGAAGCCGGCGCGATGTCTGATAGCCTATGACTTTGTGATCGAGGAGGCGTAGAGGCATGGATTTCATCGTCTGGTTCAGCGCGGCGATCGTGGCCGGGGCGGTACTCGGATCGGTTGCGACCTGGTGGTGGACACGGGGTCGCGGCGGTGGTGAGACGATCGGCCAGCTCAAGCGCGAGAACGAGCAATTCCGCGAGGAAGTCGCCGAGCATTTCGTCGAGACGGCGCGGCTGATCAACCGCATGACCGACAGCTACAAGGATGTTTTCGACCACCTCAGCCGCGGTGCCGACAGTTTGGTCGACGAGCAGCGTCTGAGCGAGAAAATGCCGCGGGTGAGCGCCGAAGAGGTTCGCTTGCGCCACCTGGGCGCGCCCGACGCGGCGCGCGCGAGTGGCGCCCGTTCGGGGAGCCCGAAGCGCGAGGCCTCGCCCGGCGATTCGGCGGATGCCGGTGCCTCGGGCTCCGGCGGCGCGACCGACTCGAAGACTACGGCCGCATCGTCGCATTCGGCCGTGGTCTCCGAAAAACCGGATGCCGACGAAGACGACGACCGCGAGGTTGCGGGTGCGGAGACTGCCGCGTCCGGTCCGGCAGACGCCGAGGGCGGCGAACCCGGTCCGGCGTCCGGCAAGACCGAATCTGATCCGGCGGATTCAAGGCCGACCGCGAAATCGGCGCCCGATGATCCGCTCAAGCGGGGGTCTTCGAAATCCGGAGCCGGGTCCGCCTCGAACGAAGGCAGGAAAGCGGCTTCCGGTGAGGCGAATCGCTCGAAGTCGTCGGCAAGCTGAAGCGCATCTCGACGTTCAGCCCGGGCGCCGCCCGGGCTGATCCGACCGGTCGCCGAGGGATTCGAGGGTGAGCCGGCCGTCCCGTGTCGCGGTCAGGACGCTGCCTTGTTCGTACCAGTCGCCGAGAACGATGCGCTCGCAGTCGCGGCCGTCGACCGTATGCCGGTGGCGGTCCGGCTTATGCGTGTGCCCGTGGATCATTCGGCGGACCCCGGATTGACGAAACAGCCCTTCCACCGCGTCCGGCGCGACGTCCATTTCCGGCCGGTCGCCACTGCGATTGCGAACTCGGCTGGCGAATCTCAGCATCGAGGCGATTCCGCGCCGCACCCAGGCCGGACGGGCGAGCATGCGCTGTTGCCACTCGGGGTCGGTAACACGAGCTCGATAGCGCTGATAGGAAACATCCCGCGTGCACAGCGTGTCGCCGTGGAGCAATACGGTCGGCACGCCATAGAGATCGATGATCGTCGGCTGCTCGATCAGGCGCATTCCGGCGGCCGCGCAGTACTCGGTGCCGAGTAGAAAGTCGCGATTGCCGTGTAGGAAATACACCGGGGTGCCGCGCCGAGTCAGTGCGCCCAGGGATTCCGCGACACCGCGTTCGCACTTGCCGATCGCGTCATCGCCGACCCAGGCCTCGAACAGGTCGCCGAGGATGTAGATTGCCTCGGCGCCTTGCCCGCGGGATTCGATGAACTGCCGAAATCGCTCGCTGATGTCCGGACGCTGCACGCTCAGGTGCAGGTCCGAAATGAACAACGTGTGGGCGTCCGCGTTCAGAGAATCTCGACGCGCTCGATGACGACCGCTTCCAGCGGGGCGTTCTGGTGCGGACCGTTCGGGCCGGTCGGCAGAAAGCGGATTTCATCGACGACGTCCATGCCCTCGATCACCCGACCGAAGACCGCGTAACCCCAGGTGCGGCCCGAAGCCTTGCCGCGATGATCGAGCGCGGGATTGTCGACTACGTTGATGAAGAACTGGGCCGAGGCCGAGTGCGGGTCGCCCGTTCGTGCCATCGCCAGCGTTCCGCGTTCGTTGGACAAGCCGTTGTCAGCCTCGTTGGTGATCGTATCGCGCGTCGGCTTGCGCTGGTATTCGGCATCGAAGCCGCCGCCCTGGATCATGAAATTGGAGATGATGCGGTGAAAGATCGTCCCGTCGTAGTGTCCGTCGCGCGCGTAGGTCAGGAAGTTCTCGGCCGTCACCGGTGCCTGGTCCTCGTACAGCTCGACGGTGATGTCGCCGAGCGAGGTGTGAAGCACCACGGTGGGCAGTTCCTCCTCGAACGGATTACCGCTGCCGGATTCCGGCTGTTCCGTCTGGGCCAGAACCGAGGAAGCGAGCAACAACAGGGCGATCGTGAATGCTTTCATGACGATGAAGGTGGCGGGCTGGATTGGATGGGCGAATGATACATCAACCCGCCCGGACGAGCGCAACACGGCCGGCGCCGCTCTGCGCCTTCGGGGAGGGTCCGGCTCCGGTCTACGAAGCCTGGGTCCGGGGCGCGCGCGGCGCGGCGACGATAGGCCCGTTGTGGTAAAATTCCAGGCTTGTCACGGGCATCGGCGCCTGTCCTCGAGGCGGGCTGTAAAATACCGATAAATCAGATGCTTGTGCGGCCCCCGGATCATCGCTGAAGACTTGATGCATGGCTGAACTCGCCCAGGAAATTCTCCCGGTCAATCTCGAAGACGAGATGCGCCAGTCCTATCTCGATTACGCCATGAGCGTGATCGTGGGACGCGCGCTACCGGACGTTCGCGACGGTCTGAAGCCGGTGCATCGGCGCGTGCTGTTTGCGATGCACGAGCTGGGCAACGACTACAACAAGGCGTACAAGAAATCCGCGCGCGTGGTCGGCGACGTCATCGGTAAATACCACCCGCACGGCGATACTGCGGTGTACGACACGATCGTGCGCATGGCGCAGCCGTTTTCGCTTCGCTACATGCTGGTCGACGGCCAGGGAAACTTCGGTTCGGTGGACGGCGATTCCCCGGCGGCCATGCGTTACACCGAGGTGCGCATGGCCAAGCTGGCGCACGAGCTGCTGGCCGACATCGACAAGGAAACGGTCAACTGGCTTCCCAACTACGACGAATCGGAGTACGAACCGGCGGTGCTGCCGACGCGGGTTCCGAACCTGCTGATCAACGGTTCGTCCGGCATCGCGGTCGGTATGGCCACCAACATTCCGCCGCACAACCTCAACGAGGTGATCGGCGCGCTCCTCGGACTGATCGAAAACCCGGAGCTCGACCTCGACGGCATCATGCAGCATCTGCCGGGCCCGGACTTTCCGACTTCGGGCATCATCAACGGCGCCGCCGGCATTCGCGAAGCCTACGAGACCGGCCGTGGTCGAATCTACATGCGGGCGCGCTGCCACTTCGAGGACGAAGAAACCGGCAAGACCAAGATCGTCGTCACCGAGCTTCCCTACCAGGTCAACAAGGCGCGGCTGCTCGAGAAGATCGCCGGGTTGGTCAAGGCCAAGAAGCTCGAGGGTATTTCCGAGCTGCGCGACGAGTCGGACAAGGACGGTATGCGCATGGTCGTCGAGCTCAAGCGCGGTGAAGTCGGCGAAGTCGTTCTGAACAACCTCTACCAGAACACGCAGATGCAGTGCGTGTTCGGCATCAACATGGTGGCGCTGGTAGACAACCAGCCGCGCGTGCTGAACATTCGCCAGGTGTTGCAGGCGTTCCTGATGCACCGACGCGATGTCGTGACCCGGCGAACGCTGTTCGAACTGCGGAAATCGCGAGAACGCGCCCACATCCTCGAAGGTCTGACCGTGGCGCTGGCCAACCTGGATCCGATCATCGAGCTGATCAAGGCCTCTTCGACGCCGCCGGAAGCGCGCGAGGCGCTGCAGCAGCGACTTTGGGAGCCCGGACCGGTCGCCGCGCTGCTCGGCGAGGCCGGCGCCGACATGTCGCGTCCGGAAGACCTGCTGCCCGAATACGGACTCCAGGAAGGCGGTTACCAGCTTTCGCCGGCGCAGGCGCAGGCCATCCTGGATCTGCGGTTGCAGAAGCTCACCGGACTGGAGCAGGAAAAGCTCTCGGGCGAGTACAACGAGATTATCGGCGCGATCCGGGAGCTGATCCGGATCCTGTCCGAACCCGATGCGTTGATGCAGGTGATTCGCGAGGAACTTGAAGCGATTCGCGACGAGTTCGGCGATGAACGGCGCACCGAGATCGTCGTCGACCAGCTCGATCTGACGATGGAAGACCTGATCACGCCCGAGGACGTGGTCGTAACGCTGTCGCACGCCGGGTACGCGAAGTACCAGCCGTTGGACCGGTACCGCAGTCAGAAGCGGGGCGGTCGCGGTCGCAGTGCGACGCGGACCAAGGACGAGGACTTCGTCGAGCGTTTCTGGGTCACCAACACGCACGACACGCTGCTGATCTTCACCAGCGCAGGCAAGGTCTACAAGACCAAGGTCTATGAATTGCCCCAGGCCGGACACAGCAGCCGCGGACGGCCGATGGTCAACTTGCTGCCGCTCGACGACGGTGAGCGGATCAACGCGGTTCTGCCGACCCGGGAGTTCCCTGAAGACTGGTTCGTGTTCTTCTCCACGCGCTCCGGGCGGGTCAAGAAGACGCCGCTTTCGGATTTCGCGCACATCCGCTCCAACGGAATCTGGGCGATCGAGCTCGAAGGCGAAGACGAACTGGTCGATGTGTCGTTCACCAACGGCGAGCGCGACATCCTGCTGTTCTCCTCGGCCGGCAAGGCCATCCGTTTTCACGAGTCCGGCGTGCGCGCCATGGGGCGGCAGACGCGCGGGGTGGTCGGCATCCGCCTGAAGGACGCTCAGCGCGTGGTTTCGATGCTGGTCGCCGATGAGGGCGACGTTCTGCTGGCGACGGCAAACGGCTACGGAAAGCGCACCGCGCTCGACGAGTTTCCGGTCTATAACCGGGGCGGGCAGGGCGTGATCGGCATTCAGACGACCGGCCGCAACGGCGAGCTGGTCGCGGCGCTTGCCGTCGGAGAGGAAGACGACGTGATGCTGACGTCGAACGCCGGCACGCTGGTGCGGACTTCTGCCGCCGAGATCTCGCGCTTGGGCCGGAACACCCAGGGCGTCACACTGATCCGACTCGGCGACGACGAGCAACTGATCGGCCTGGCGCGCGTGGCGATCTCCGACGACGAGACCGAAGACGGCACCGACGACGAGACCGAAGCGGGCGATTGAGGCAGGCCGCGGCGCTTGCGTGCCGACGGCTCCCCGGACCCGATCGTTCCTGACCTTGGTCGGCCGCCGATCCCTCAGCCGAGCCGGCTGCGAACCCGAATTTCGTTTTCCAGGGTTCTGTGCACCGGGCAGCGATCGGCGATCTCGAGCATCCGGTTTCGCTCGTCGTCGGTCAGGTCGCCCTCGATGCCGATGACGCGGCTGAGCCGATCGATCCGGCCTCCGGAGGATTCGCAATCGCTGCAGTCGTCGGCGTGAATCCGTTCGTGGGTGACCTCGCAGTCGACGCGCTCGACCGGCAGTTTCTTGTGCCGGGCATACAGGTTCAGCGTCATGACCGTGCAGGTGCCCAGGGCGGCGGCCAGGTAGCGATAGGGATCGGGCCCGAGATCCGATCCGCCCTGGGATTCGGGTTCATCTGCCAGCAATTCGTGGCGTCCCGCCCGTACGCGGGTGATGAAACCGTCGGCGGTCCGGGCGCTGACCCGAACGCCTTCGACTGGCTCGCTTCGGTCCATTTCCAGGAACCTGCCGGCCCAGGCCGAGATTACCTGCCCGGCATAGCGCGAATCGGCCTCGTCGCTGAGCAGGTGATCGGCGTTGTCCAGGCTGACGAAACTCTTCGGGTGCAGCGCGGCGGCGAAAATCTTCTGCGCGTTGTCGATGCCGACCGTCGGGTCGACGGGGGAATGCAGTATCAGCAGTGCCCGCCTGAGCTTCCGGAGCCGGTCTTCGAGCGACTGGCTTCTTGCGTCATCGACGAAATCCTTGCGGATGCGGAACGACCGACCGGCGAGCTGGACCCTGGCGCTGCCTTCGCTCTCGATCGTATCGAGGTCTTCACCGAATTGCTTCAGGATGTGGTCGGCGCTCGCGGGTGCTGCCAGTGTGGCCACGGCACGCACATTGTCGAGCCGTTCGGCGACGGCCAGCACGGCGGCGCCGCCCAGCGAATGACCGACCATCAGCTGGGGTGGGGCCAGGTTCTCGTCCATCCACCGTGCCGCGTCCTCGAGGTCGTCGAGATTGCTCGAAAACGTGGTGTCGGCGAAGTCGCCTTCGCTCTCGCCGAGCCCGGTGAAGTCGAAACGCAGCACGGCGAAACCGGCCCCCGCCATCGCGCGCGTGATGTTCCGGGCGGCCTTGATGTTTCGACTGCAGGTGAAGCAGTGTGCGAACAGTGCCGTGGCTTTCCAGTGTCCGCCCGGCGGCAGTTCGAGATCTCCCGTCAGGGAAAGGCCTTCGCGGTTGGAGAAGTGGATTTTCGACATGGCTGGATCCGGGTCGAGGTTGACCGAACTCCATTTTAGTTCAGACGATCAACGCGTTCGCGCTGCTATCATTCCGGTTCCGACCTGCCGGGAATCCACAGCACGTGAAAGTCGCAGCCAAAGGGCTCCTGGTCGCAGCGCTGTTCGCTTTCCTTGCGCCGCCGGCCCATGCCCAACAGGCCTGGCTGATGACGTACGGCACGGCCGATCGCGTCGAGGAGCAGTTCGGTCATAACGCCGTGTGGATTCGCGATCCGGCCCGGGGTGTCGATTCGGTCTACAACTTCGGCTTCTTCGATTTCGACAAACCCGGCTTCTACCGCGAGTTCGTCTTCGGCGAGATGATCTATTTCGCGCTGGCGCGGGAGCCCGCTGAGGAGTTGGCCTACTACCGCTGGCGCGACCGCGAAGTGCAGGCGCAATTGCTGGAGCTATCGCCGGAGCAGGTGCGCGAATTGGCGCGCTGGCTGGAGGCTCGAGTTCAGCCCGAAACGCGCGAGTTCCGGTACGACTACTACTTCTACAACTGCTCGAATCGAATCCGCGACGGCCTCGACTTCGCACTGGACGGAGCCCTTTCGGAATTCGCCGGGCAGCGACCTGCGGAGTTGAATTTCCGGCAGCACACGCGCCGGATGCTGGCCGACGATCCGCTCTTGTACCTGGGCGTTCAGGCCGCGCTGGGGCGCCCGGCGGATCGGACGAGAACGCGCTGGGAGGAAATGTTCCTGCCCGAAGTCGTGGCCGAGGTCGTCGCCGAGATGCGGGTCGACTCCGGCGGCCATGATTCCGTTCCGCTGGTCGCCGCCGAGCGGCTGTTGTATGAATCGACTCGACCGGACGACCCTGAATTGCCCGCGTTCGCCTGGGGCCTGTTCCTGTCGCTGCTCGCCGCGAGCCTCTCGCTGATCGTCGGGCCGGTACTGATCGCGAAACAACGGCGGGGCTTCGCACTGCTGGGAGCCCGGATCTGGATCGTCGCGAGCGCGCTGGCCGGCCTGGTATTGGCGTTCCTCTGGCTGGGAACCGATCATCAGACCGCGTGGCGCAACGAGAATCTGCTGCTGTTCAATCCACTGGCACTGCTGCTGGTCCGTTTTCGCGGCGGACCGGTGGAGCGCGTTGCCGCGGTAGCGGTCGCTGCGGGGCTCTTCGGCGCGCTGATGCTGAAGTTGCTGCCGGGGTCGCAGTGGAATCATGAAATGCTGCTGTGGCTTGTTCCGGCGCAGGCCGCGTTGCTCTGGGCCTGGTATCGGGAAACCCCAAACGACCCGCGGAACAGCAACAAAGTGCGCTCGTGTGCCGCGTCCTTCATCCCCTGACATCAGGGAATGCCAAGGCTTTTGCATGGGTCGGAACGTCGCATTCTCGACTCGGACGCACTTCGTAAGGGTGAACCCGGATGAAAGAACCAGCGCTCACCTCCGGCGTCAGGGCTCTTGGAGAGGCCATCAACATCCCCGGCGAACCCCGCCTGGCAGCGCAGCGCTTTCCGACTCGCTGAAAGTTGCAGGATGAACGACGGGGCACACGGGTGTGCCTTGCCGTCCATTCGTGCCATTCGAATCGACCCGCGACTTCTCGCGGCTCGGCGTCTTGGCAATCGCGATCGTGGCCGGATGCGTGGGCTTGCCGTTCACGTGCGGCAACCTGGGGCCGGGGTACCGAAACAAGACGCCCCGGCGTGCGACCAGGGCGTCAAGGCCTGCGGACGCGCAATCGCGACCGCTCCTGCTTGGACGATTATTGCTTGTGCTTGCCCGCGTCGGCGTCGAATGCGCCGGGCTCGTCCTCGCGCGTGTAGTCCTCGGGGGCAGTTTCGAGTGCGGCCATCTTCTTCAGGAACGGGGTCGCGATCAGGAACGCCACGCCCACGGCGGCGCAGAAGATCACCACCTGGCGGAAGCGTTCCGGGAATTCGGACACGTCGTCGCCGTTGAACTCGCCGGCCAGCAGCCCGGCCAGCAGGTTGCCCAGCGCGGCGCCGAAGAACCACATACCCATCATCTGGCTGTAATAACTGCGCGGCGCGAGCTTGGAGGTTGCCGACAGCCCGATCGGGCTCAGGCACAATTCACCGGTGGTATGGAACAGGTAGGTCAGCAGCAACCAGGTCGGAAGCACCTGATCGCCTTCCTGGATCAGCGAGGCGGCAAACCACATGAAACCGAAGCCCAGGCCGAGCTGCACGAACCCGAGCGCGAACTTGAACGGAATCGACGGGTCCAGGTTCCGGCGGCCCAGGTTGATCCACAGCGCCGAGAAGAACGGGGCGAAGATCAGGATATATAGCGGATTCAGGGACTGGAACCACTCGGCCGGGATCGCGATGCCGAGCAGTTCGCGCGCGGTGTAGCGTTCGGCGAACAGGTTCAGCGAAGAGCCGGCTTGCTCGAAGCCGGACCAGAACAGCGCGGCACCGATGAACAGCGCGATCAGGACCACCACCCGACGACGCTCGAGCGCGGACAGCCCCTGGTCCAGCAGCACGCGGCCGAAGAACAGCGCGGCGACGGCGACGATGACGTAGATGCTGGCTTCCGACAGCGCGCGGGCGTCGAACGAGATGATTCCCTCAAGGCCGAGCAGCGCGATGACGAACAGCACCGCCGTGGCCATATAGATGGCCAGCTTCATGTTGCGCGTGCGCGCCGCTTCGCCCGGCGGGGTCGGGTTGGGCAGCTTGCCGAAATCGCCGAGATGGCGCTGGCTGGCACGGTAGACCACCAGACCGGCGATCATGCCGATCGCGGCCGCGGCGAAACCCCAGTGCCAGCCGAAGTCTACCCGTAGCCAGCCGCAGATCAGCGGGCCCAGGAACGCGCCGACGTTGATGCCCATGTAGTACAGCACGTACCCGGCGTCGCGGCGGGCGCCGCCTTCGGGGTAGAGTTCGCCGACGCACGACGAAATATTGGGCTTGAGCAGACCGGTTCCGACCACGATCAGGATCAGCCCGAGAAAGAACCCGTAGTGTTCGCCGACGATGCCCAGACCCGGCAGCGACAGGACGATATGCCCGGCGGCGATGATGATGCCGCCGTACCAGATTGCATTCTGCTGACCCATGATCCGATCGGCCAGCCAGCCGCCCGGCAGGGCCGCGAGGTAGACCCCGGCGGTGTAGAGGCCGTAGATCGCGGTCGCCGTGGCATCGTCGAAGCCCAGGCCACCCTCGGCGAGACTGGCGACCATGAACAGCACCAGCAGCGCGCGCATGCCGTAGTAGCTGAAGCGCTCCCAAAGCTCGGTGAAGAACAGCGTGCCCAGCCCGGCCGGGTGGCCGAAGAAGGTCTTGC